>NZ_JBHSSS010000002.1:0-360894 GCF_042659625.1 Nocardioides sp. GCM10027114 | reverse complement strand
GAACCCGGAAGTTAAGCCGTTCAGCGCCGATGGTACTGCAACCGCGAGGTTGTGGGAGAGTAGGACGCCGCCGGACATACATTGACCAAGGGCCACCCTTTCCAGGGTGGCCCTTGGTGCATTTACAGGTGCTTCTCGGAATGGCCGGAAAGGGCGTTCAACGCGCGAAGCGAGTGAGCAACGGGCCGATCGTGGCGAGGATGAGCACGTACGCCGTGACGATCGGTGCCAGTGAGCTGTCCGTGGTCCCGGCGATGGCGATGATGACGATCGAGAACTCGCCCCGGGGGACCAGAGCGGTGCCGGCGCGCATGCGGCCCTTGGCGCCCGAGCCCTCGCGGCCGGCGGCGTACCGACCGGTGACGATCTTCGTGCCGATGCCCACCAGCGCCAGCGCCAGGGCCGGCAGGAGGTAGGGGGTCAGGCTGGTGGGGCTCACCGCGAAGCCGATGCTCAGGAAGAACGTCGCGGCGAACAGGTCGCGCATGGGGGAGAGGACGTCGCGGGTCCGCTTGGCGGCCTCGCCGGTCAGGGTGAGGCCCACCAGGAAGGCGCCGACCGCTGCGGAGATGTTGGCGAACTCGGCGAGCGCGGCCACGACCAGCGTGGCCCCGAGGACCCGGAGCACGAGCTGCTCGGCGTCGGGGTGCGCTAGCCAGCGGTTGGCGTGGTGGCCCCAACGGTGTGAGCCGACGAGGGCGGCGACGATGGCGAGCACGGCGATCAGTGCGCCCACCCCGGCCTGCCACCACGCGCCGCGGGCGGCCATCACGGCCAGGACCGGCAGATACAGCGCCATGGCGAAGTCCTCCATGACGAGGATCGCCAAGACGGCGGGCGTCTCCCGGTTGCCCAGGCGCCGCAGGTCGCTCAGCACCCGGGCGACGATGCCGGACGACGAGATCCACGTGGCGCCGGCGAGGGCGAGCACGCCGACCGCGTCGAGACCGAGCAGCAGCCCGGCCACGGCACCCGGCGTCGCGTTGAGCACGAGGTCGACCAGGGCCGAGGGCACGTGCCGGGACAGGCTCTGGGTGAAGTCGGCGGTCGTGAACTCCAGGCCCAGCGTCAGGAGCAGCAGCACGACGCCGATCGCGGCGGCCGCCTCCACGAACTCGCCGGCCGCGGGGACCGGCGCCACGCCTCCCTCGCCCAGCGCCAGTCCGGCCAGCAGGTACAGCGGGACGGGCGGGACGCCCAGCCGCCGGGCGCTCCCGCCCAGCATGCTGAGGACGACGAGGATGACCCCGAGCTCGAGGAGGAGGGCCAGCGGGTCGTGCACGGTCAGCCGTTGAGGATCTCGCGGACCTTGGTGATTCCGCCGGCGGTGCCGATGACGATGAGCGTGTCGCCGGCCGCGAGGGGCTCCGAGGGTCGCGGGGAGGCGATGACCTCCTCCCCTCGCACGATCGCCACGATCGATGCGCCGGTGAGGGTGCGGGCGCGGGTGTGGCCGAGCGGCTCCCCGACGTGCGGCGAGTGCTCGGGGACCTCGAGCTGGGCGGCGCTCAGCCCGGGGACCTCACGCGTGAGGTCCGCGAACCGCTCGACGATGCGCGGGGCGCCGAGGATCTCCGCCACGGCCCCGGCCTCCTCGGCGCTGAGCCGGAAGAGCGGTCGTGCCTCGTCGGGGTCGTCGGGTGGGTAGCGCACGAGCTCGAAGTCACCGGTGCGGCGCGCCACGATCCCGAGGTGGTCGCCGTCGGCGTTGCTGAACTCGTAGCGCAGGCCGACGCCGGGCAGCATCACCTCGTTGATGTCCATCCCCACACCACTCCTCCGTCCTCGTCGCCGAGTCCTCGTGCCCCCACCCCATCGGTGGGCGGCGGAGCGTGGCAGGGGATGAGTGCCCACCGACGCGGGCCCAGCGTCCCTTGGCCCGGTGCCTGCCAGTCGACGACGATAACGTGATGGAGGGGGACGCCACGCGGACTTCGCCGGACCTCGACGCAGTCCACGCAGCGCCCGTCGAGGCCCTCCAGCGGGCCCTCGAGTCGGGCCCGGACGGCCTCAGCGCGGCCGAGGCCGAGGCGCGCCTGGCGACCTGGGGGCCGAACGACCTGCCCGCTCCCGAGCCCCGGACCTGGGTGTCGGTCTTCGCCGAGCAGTTCCGGTCGCCGCTCATCTACGTGCTGGTGCTGGCGGCCGGGCTGTCCGCGCTGTTGCGGGAGTGGTCCGACGCCGGCTTCATCGCGCTGGTCCTCGTCATCAACGCTCTGCTGGGCACCTTCCAGGAGTACCGCGCCGAGCGCAGCGCCGCCGCTCTGCGCACCATGGTGCCGGCCACGACGCTGGTCCTGCGCGACGGTGACGTCAGCGAGGTGGACGCCGTCGAGCTGGTCCCGGGTGACGTCGTGCTCCTCGAGTCCGGCGACAAGGTGCCGGCGGACTGCCGGCTGCTCGGCGAGCACGAGCTGAGCGTCGACGAGTCGGCGCTCACGGGTGAGTCCCTGCCCGTCACCAAGGACGCGGGCGCGAGCGTGGACCCGGCCGCCGGGCTGGCCGAGCGGCCGACGATGGTCCACGCGGGCACCCTCGTCACGGTGGGGCGGGCTCGCGGACTGGTCGTCAGCACCGGCGCCATGACCGCGCTCGGTGGACTGGCCGAGGGGCTGCGGGAGAGGCCCGAGGCGGAGCCTCCCCTCATCACCCGGCTGCGGCGCTTCACCCTGACCGTGGGCGTCGTGGTCGCCGTCGCCGCGTGCCTGGTCGTGGCGATCGAGCTGTTGCGCGGCTCGGCCTGGGAGGAGGTCGTGCTCATCGCCGTGGCGATGGCCGTCTCGGCCATCCCGGAGGGCCTGCCGGTGGCGCTCACGGTCGCGCTCGCGGTCGCCGTACGCCGCATGTCCCGCCGGAACGCGATCGTCCGCCGGATGGTGGCGATCGAGTCGCTCGGCTCGTGCAGCACCGTCGCGACCGACAAGACCGGCACCCTCACCGTCAACGAGCTCACCGTTCGCCACGTCGTCGTACCGGGGGAGCGACCCTGGTCGGTGACCGGGGTCGGGGTCGACCCGACCGGGGTCGTGCTCGTGCCGGACGCCGGTGACGAGGGGCTGCGCGCCGTCGAGCAGCTGGCCCGGGCCGGGGTGCTGTGCAACGAGGCCACCCTCGCGGCCGCCGACGGCGTGTGGCACCCGCGCGGCGACGCGGTCGACGTGGCGCTCCTCGTCCTCGGCCACAAGGTGGGGATCACCAGGCCGCTCGCCCTCGACGCCGCGCCGTTGCTTGACGAGATCCCCTTCGAGCCGCACCGGAAGTACGCCGCCAGCCTGCACGCCGCCGCTCGGGGCGAGGCACTGGTCGTGATGAAGGGCGCTGCCGAGGAGGTCCTGCCGCGATGCGCGACCATGCTGACGCTGGACGGGGAGCGAACCCTGGACAGGGCCGCCGTGGAGCCGCAGCTGGACGCGCTGGCCGGTGCGGGCGAGCGGGTGCTCGCGGTGGCGCGCCGGCGTGTGCTGCGGGATCCCGGTGACGAGCTGGACCACGACGAGCTCCTCGGGCTGACGCTGCTGGGGCTGGTCGCCATGACCGACCCGCTGCGCCCGGAGTCCGCGAGCGTGGTGAGGCGCTGCGCGCGTGCCGGCGTCGAGGTCGTCATGCTGACCGGCGACCACCCGGTGACCGCGTTCGCCATCGCACGCGAGCTCGGGCTGGCCCGGACGCCCGACCAGGTCGTCACCGGCGCCCAGCTGGCGCAGGCCGGGGACGAGGAGACGGACGAGCTGGTGCGGCGTGCCGAGGTGTTCGCGCGCGTGGAGCCGGACCAGAAACGGGCGATCGTGGCGACGATGATGCGGCAGGGGAAGGTCGTCGCGGTCACCGGCGACGGCGCGAACGACGCGCCGGCGCTGCACCACGCCCACGTCGGTGTGGCCATGGGCCGCAAGGGCACCGACGTCGCCCGGGAGGCCGCCGAGATCGTCATCACCGACGACCGTCTCGCCTCCCTCGTGGCGGGGGTCGAGGAGGGGCGGGTGGCCTACGGCAACGTGCGCAAGGTCGTGCAGCTGCTGGTCTCCACGGGCGCCGGCGAGCTGCTGCTCGTCATCACCGCGCTGGTGATCGGGTTGCCGCTGCCCCTCCTCGCGGTCCAGCTGCTGTGGCTGAACCTGGTCACCAACGGCATCCAGGACGTCGCGCTCGGCTTCGAGCCGGCCGAGGGCGACGAGATGGACCGGCCGCCGCGCCGGCCGGGCGAGCCGGTGTTCGACCGGCTGATGGTGGAGCGGGTCCTGCTCGTCGCCGTGGCCATCGCCGCGCTGACCCTGCCGACGTTCCACTGGATGCTGAGCATGGGGGCAAGCGTCGAGGAGGCCCGCAACACGGTGGTGCTGCTCATGGTCCTCATGGAGAACGTGCTGGCGCTGAGCTGCCGCTCGGAGCTGCTCTCGGTGTTCAGCCTCTCGCCGCGGCGCAACCTGCTCCTCGTCCTCGGCACGGTCGTCGCCCAGCTCGTCCACGTGGGCGCGATGCACCTCCCGCTCGCCCAGCAGGTGCTGGGCCTGCAGCGGGTGTCGCTGGAGCGCTGGCTGACCATGGTGGCGCTGGCCGCGGTGCTGCTGCTCGTGGTCGAGCTCCACAAGGCGGCGTGGCGGCGGCGCCGGTCCCGCAACGGGACGTCGACCGGCCCGGCTGCCGTCCCCAGCCCGGCTTGAGCGCCGGCCGTCCACAGGCCGCCGCAGCCGGCCGGCGGCGAGTCCTCCTCCACTGCCAGCCTCGGGACGGAGGTGATCTGGATGCCCAGACAGCAGGAGGCCCCGCTCGAGGCCGTCAACGAGGTGCGACTGGTCGGGAGGGTCTCGCAGCCGCCCGAGGAGCGCACGCTGCCCAGCGGCGACGTGCTCTGGACGTTCCGGGTCGTGGTGCCGCGACCGGTCCCGGCGACGTCCTCGACAACAGCCTCGGCCGGGGCGCCGAGACGTGGCACGACCGTCGACGCGCTCGAGTGCGTGGCGCGCGGCGGCCGTGTCCGTCGCTCGGTGGCGGCGTGGTCGGCCGACGACCTGGTCGAGGTCACCGGTGCGGTGCGCCGCCGCTTCTACCGGGCCGGGCCCGGCACCGCGTCGCGCGTGGAGATCGAGATGACCGGTGGCCGGCTCATTCGTCGCGCAGGGAGCGCATGAGCACGCCCAGGCTCGGCTTGGGCTGGAAGGACGTCGCCTTCTCCGGCAGCACGGCGTCGGTCGCCACCACGCGGCGCACCGCGTCGAACTCCGGCGCGGGCATCAGCACCGCGGTCCCCGGAGCCTGTGCCACGTGGTCGAGCGCCTCCTCCGCCACGTGGTGGTAGGCCAGGACCGGCGGCTCCGGCAGGGCCGGCAGCACGACCTCGTGGAGCAGCTCGACCGCGGTGCGGTCGGCCTGCCCGAACGACAACAGGGCCCACCGGCGACCGTCGGTGAGCACAGGAGCGCCGGGCGCGAGTGCGGCCAGCGCGTTCTCCTGCGGCAGCTCCGTCACGGTGGCGCAGCCGGCGGCCGCGGCGAGGATGGCATCGAGGTCGACGCCGGCGAGGAACCGGTGGATGGCACCGAGGAAGAGCGGTGTGTCGTCTTGGTCGACCAGCATGGCCAGCCCGCGGTCAGCCGGGCTGCCCGGGGAGGCGTGCTGCATCTGGAGGTAGGCGGCGTACCGGTGGTGTCCGTCGGCGATGACCGCGCGCGCCGGGGCCAGCGCCGCGGCGACGCGGTCCAGGCGGTCGCCGTCCCGGACCGCCCACACCCGGTGCCCCTGCCCGATGCGGTCGGTGAAGGCGCGCAGTGGCTCGTCGGCCACGACCTCGTGGATGACCTCGCGCACGGACGCGGGGCCCCGGTGGACCATCAGGATCGGAGCCGGGTTGACCGCCATCGCCGCCATCCGGTCGGCCAGGTCCGAGACCTGCTCGGGGTGGACGCCCTCGTGCGGCAGGACCACCCGCTCCGCGGGGCCGGCGCCGCGACGCGAGACGTCGAGCGCACCCACCAGCCCACGCACGGTCAGGCCGCCCGAGGAGTACTCGTGGACGTAGAGCGCGGGCTCCGGGTCGTGCCACGCGTGGCCCTGCCGCTCCCAGCGCTCGAGGCGGTCGACCACGCCGCGGTAGGGCTTCGCGAAGGCGCGTGCGGACGCGGCGTCGCCGACCCGTGCCGGCGAGAACCCCCAGGCACGGAAGGGCGCCAGTCGCAACGGACCCGCGACGTCGGGCGGGGTGACCCTGGCGCCGGACTCCATCGGAGCATCGTAGGGTGCCGCGACGGCCCCGGACGACAAGGGCCCCGTGACGAGGAGGGCCCCGCACCGGCAGGGCCCTGAGGAGGGTGGGCATGCTGCGAGCGACGTCGACGCCGCTGGTGGAGACCTACGACCTGGTGATGCTCGACCTGGACGGCGTGGTCTACGTCGGCGACGCGCCGGTGCCGGGAGCGCCCGACCACCTGCGCAGGGCCCGCGAGGCCGGCGCCCACCTCGCCTTCGTCACCAACAACGCGTCGCGCCCGCCGGCCGCGGTCGCGGAGAAGCTCGCCGGCCTCGGCGTCGAGGCGCACGAGGAGGATGTCGTCACCTCGGCGCAGGCCGCGGCCCGGGTGCTCCTCGAGCGCCACGGCGCCGGCGCCCGCGTGGCGGTGCTCGGCACGCACGGCCTGCTCGAGGCGCTGCGGGCCGAGGGGCTCGAACCGGTCGGCGTCGACGACGAGGCCGCGGTCGCGCTCGCCACCGGCTACGGCCCCGACGTGGTCTGGCGCGACGTGATGCGGGCGGCGACCCGGGTGCGGCAGGGCCTGCCGTGGGTCGCCAGCAACGCCGACCTCTCCCTCCCGACACCCTTCGGGGAGGCACCCGGGCACGGCGTGATGGTCGACCTGATCTCCAGGTTCGCCGGGGTGGAGCCGGTCGTGGCCGGCAAGCCGGAGCGACCGCTGCTCGACGAGACCGTGCGACGGGTGGGCGGCTCGACGCCGCTCATGGTGGGGGACCGGCTCGACACCGACATCGAGGGCGCGCACCGGGCCGGCGTCGACTCCCTGCTGGTCCTCACCGGCGTCACCGGCCTCGAGGACCTGCTGGCCGCCGACCCCAAGCACCGGCCCGCCTACCTGTCGAGCGACCTCGCGGGGCTGTTCGGCAGCCACCCCGCGCCGGAGGAGGACGACGGTGCGTGGAGCTGCGGCGGCTGGCGGGTCCGGGTGACCGACGGCCGGCTCGCCGCCTCCGGCGGGGGCGACGTCGACGACTGGTGGCGGTGCGTCGCCGCCGCGGCCTGGTCGCACCGCGACGCCACCGGCCGGCCGGCCGACTCCACCGACCTCCGCGTGCCCTCCGCCGACGGGGCGCAGGGTCTTGGGTAGCCTCGGCCCCATGGACGAGCAGGAGGTTCCCGGGGCGGACGGGCAGCACGCGCCCCAGGAGGCCCCCTCCGACACGAACGGCGAGATGGTCGCTGAGGCGACCGGCGACGGGCCCGTGCGCACGGGCGTGCCGGAGGTGGACGCGGTCCTCGACGAGGTCGACGGCCTCGACGGCACCCCGGTCGACGAGCACGTGGCGGTCTTCGAGCGGGCGCACGAGCAGCTGCGACGCGCGCTGGACGCCCGCCCCGACGCGTAGGCGCCACCGGTGCCCCCTCGACGACTCCGGCTCGACGCCGAGCTGGTCCGACGCAAGCTCGCCCGGTCCCGCGAGCACGCCAGCGAGCTGGTCCACGAGGGCCGGGTGAAGGTGGCGGGCGTGGTGGCGACCAAGCCGGCCACCGGCGTGACGACCGACGTGGCGATCGTCGTCACCGACGACCCCGACCGCCCGGACTACGTCTCGCGCGGAGGCCACAAGCTGGCCGGCGCCCTGGCGGCGTTCGAGCCCCAGGGACTGCAGGTCCGCGGCCGCCGGTGCCTCGACGCGGGCGCCTCGACCGGCGGGTTCACCGACGTCCTGCTCCGCCACGGGGCGCGGGAGGTGGTGGCGGTCGACGTGGGCTACGGGCAGCTGGCCTGGCGGCTGCGGCAGGACCCGCGGGTGCAGGTGCACGACCGCACCAACGTCCGGGACCTCGACATCGCGCTGGTCGGGGAGCCCGTCGACGTCGTGGTCGGGGACCTCTCCTTCATCTCCCTCGAGCTCGTGCTCGACGCCCTGATCCGCGTCACCCGGACCGACGGCGACCTCGCGCTCATGGTGAAGCCGCAGTTCGAGGTGGGCAAGGACCGCGTCGGCAAGGGCGGTGTGGTCCGCGACCCCGCGCTGCGTGCCGAGGCCGTCGAGGGCGTGGCCCGCGCCGCGGACGCCCGCGGCTGGGGGGCCCGGGCCGTCACGACCAGCCCGCTGCCCGGCCCGTCCGGCAACGTGGAGTTCTTCCTGTGGCTGCGTCACGGGCCGCGCACCCTCGACGGGGCGACGCTCGACGCCGCTGTGCGCGCCGGGGTCGGCCCTGGGGTGGCGGGTGAGAAGGTGGACCCGTGACCGCCACCGACGCCCGCCGCCGGCGCGTCCTGCTGCTCGCCCACACCGGGCGGCAGGAGGCCCGCGACGTCGCGCGCGCCTTCTGCAAGAGCCTGGCGCACCACGGCATCGCCGTGCGGCTGCTGGCGGACGAGGCCGCCGACCTGCACCTCTCCGACGTCCCGGACGTCGAGGTGGCCGACGACGAGCGCACGGCCGCCCGCGACTGCGAGCTCGCGGTGGTCATCGGCGGCGACGGCACGATCCTGCGGGCCGCCGAGGTCACCCACCCGACCGGGACCCCGCTGCTCGGGGTCAACCTCGGCCACGTCGGCTTCCTGGCCGAGGCCGAGCACGACGACGTCGAGTCCACGATCGATGCGATCGTCCACCGCCGCTACACGGCTGAGGAGCGGCTGACGATCGACGTCACGGTCCACCGCGACGGCGAGGTCGTCTACAGCACCTTCGCCCTCAACGAGGCCAGCGTCGAGAAGGCCGCCCGCGAGCGGATGCTCGAGGTCGTCCTGGAGATCGACGGGCGTCCGCTGTCCCGGTGGGGCTGCGACGGCGTGGTCTGCGCGACCCCCACCGGCTCCACCGCCTACAACTTCTCCGCCGGCGGCCCCGTCGTGTGGCCCGGGGTGCAGGCGCTCATGGTGGTCCCGCTCAGCGCACACGCCCTCTTCGCGCGGCCGATGGTGGTCGCTCCGACGAGCGTGGTGGCGGTCGAGGTGCTCGCCCAGACCGAGGGCGCCGGTGTGCTCTGGTGCGACGGCCGCCGTACCGTCGACCTGCCGCCGGGCGCCCGGATCGAGGTGCGTCGCGGCGCCACGCCGGTGCGGCTGGTGCGGCTCCACACGGCGCCGTTCACCGACCGGCTCGTCGCCAAGTTCGGCCTGCCGGTGCAGGGCTGGCGCGGGTCGAGCGAGCGGCGGCGACGGCTGGCCGAGGAGAGGCGGGCCCGGGAACGGGCCGAGGAGAGAGATGCTTGAGGAGATCCGGATCGGGTCGCTGGGAGTGATCGACTCCTCGACCCTCGAGCTCGGGCCGGGCCTCACCGTCATCACGGGTGAGACCGGCGCGGGCAAGACCATGATCGTCACGGCACTCGGGCTGCTGCTCGGCGGTCGCGCCGACAGCGGCGCCGTCCGCAAGGGCGCCCGGGCCGCGAGGGTCGAGGGCGTGGTGAGGGCTGCGGACCTCTCAGCGTTCGCCGAGGGTGTCGAGGAGGCCGGGGGAGAGGTCGAGGACGACCGCGTCGTGCTCGCCCGCAACGTCTCGGCCGAGGGGCGCTCGCGGGCGTTCGTCGGCGGCGCCTCGGTCCCGGTGTCCGTGCTGGCCTCGCTGGCGGAGCCGCTGGTCGCGGTGCACGGCCAGTCCGACCAGCACCGGCTGCTCCAGGCGCGGGCCCAGCGCGAGGCGCTCGACCGGTTCGGCGGTGAGCCGGTGGCGCGGCTGCTCGAGCGGTGGGGCCGGGTCCACGGCCGGCTGGTCGACGTGGAGCGCGAGCTCGCCGACGTCGTCGCGAGCGTCCGTGAGCGGGCTCGCGAGGCCGACCTGCTGCGCTTCGGCCTCGAGGAGATCGAGGCGGTCTCCCCGGAGCCGGGCGAGGACGAGAGCCTCGCCGCCGAGGAGGCCCGGCTCGGGTTCGCCGACACGCTCCGCACCGCGGCCGAGCA
Organism: Nocardioides sp. GCM10027114; assembly: GCF_042659625.1. Classification (NCBI taxonomy): domain Bacteria; kingdom Bacillati; phylum Actinomycetota; class Actinomycetes; order Propionibacteriales; family Nocardioidaceae; genus Nocardioides; species Nocardioides sp. GCM10027114. The sequence continues at coordinate 350,791 of NZ_JBHSSS010000002.1, read as the reverse complement.
GGCGAAGGAGGCGCTGTCGAGCGAGCAGGGGGCGCCCGACGCCCTCGCGACGACCTCGACGGCGCGCGGCCTCCTCGACGGGGTCCGCGAGCACGACCGGGAGGCGGCCGAGCTGGCCGACAGGCTCGCCGAGATCTCCTACCTGCTCTCCGACGTCGCCGCCGACGTGGCGTCCTACGCCTCCCGGCTCGACACCGACCCGGCCCGCCTGGCCGCGGTCTCCGAGCGCCGGGCCGCGCTGACGGCGCTCACCCGCAAGTACGGCGACACCGTCGACGAGGTCCTCACCTGGGCCGAGCGCTCGGCGAAGCGGCTTGCCGAGCTCGACCACACCGACGACCGCATCGAGGAGCTGCGCTCCGAGCAGGCTGCGCTGCGCGGTGAGCTGGCCGGGGTCGGCGCCGACCTGTCGGCGGCCCGGGCCGAGGCGGCCGAGCGGCTCTCCCGCGAGGTCAGCGAAGAGCTCACTCTGCTCGCGATGCCGGACGCGCGGATCGAGGTCGTGGTCCGCCAGGTCGAGGCCGGCGAGGACCCGGCCGGGGTGGAGCCGCTCGAGGTCCACGGCCGTCGGCTGCGGTTCACCGGCACCGGCCTCGACGAGGTCGAGCTGCTGCTGGCCGCCAACACCGGCACCGAGCCGCGCCCGTTGCACAAGGGCGCGTCAGGAGGTGAGCTCTCGCGGGTCATGCTCGCCCTCGAGGTGTGCCTGGCCGGCACCCACCCGGTGCCGACCTTCGTGTTCGACGAGGTCGACGCGGGCGTGGGCGGCCGCGCCGCCGTCGAGATCGGCCGACGGCTCGCCACGCTGGCCCGGTCGGCGCAGGTCCTCGTCGTCACCCACCTGCCCCAGGTCGCGGCGTACGCCGACCGGCACGTCGTGGTGCAGAAGGCCAGCGACGGCTCCGTCACCACCTCCGGGCTCACCGTGCTCGACGCCGAGGAGCGCGAGCGCGAGCTGTCCCGGATGTTCGCCGGGATGGAGGACTCCGACACCGCGCTGGCCCACGCCCGCGAGCTGCTCGAGTCGGCCACCCCGGCGCGTGCGCTGGCCTGACGGCACTCCGTCGGGCGGTCTCGGGGCGACGCGCCCGGCTACCGGGTTGCCCGGATCGGGCGGCTCGCTGGGTGAGGATTGGTCGGTCATGAAGTCCCTCGCCCGCACCAAGCAGCGCGACGTCCTGCCCGGGGTCCGGGGCACCGCCCGCCGGGCCTCCCGCACCCGCGACCTGCTGCCCCGCCTGCAGCCCGGCGACGTCGCCGTGCTCGACCACCTCGACCTCGACCGCACCACCGCGCGACGCCTCGTCGACGCCGGCGTGGTCGCCGTCCTGAACGCCCGCCCGATGATCTCCGGGCGCTACCCGAACCTCGGCCCGGAGGTGCTCGACGCCGCCGGGCTGCTCGTGCTCGACCGGGTGGAGGGCCTCGATGGGGTGCACGACGGAGCGTCGGTCCGGCTCCACGACGAGGTGGTCTTCGTCGGCGAGACGGCCGTCGCAATGGGGCGCCAGCTCGACGCCGAGATCATCGGGCGGGAGCTCGAGGAGGCCCGGGTCGGGCTGACCACACAGCTGGAGACGTTCACCCACAACACCACCGCGTTCCTGCGCCGCGAGCAGGACCTGCTGCTGCACGGGCTCGGCCTGCCGCAGCTCAGCACGCCCGTCGCGGGGCGGCCCGTCGTGGTCGTGGTGGCGGGCCACGACCACCGCGAGGAGCTCGCCGCACTGGCGGCCTTCGTGCGGGAGCAGCGGCCGGTCCTGATGGGCGTCGACGCCGGCGCAGACGCGCTGCTCGCCGCCGGTCTCCGGCCGGACGTCGTGGTGCTCAGCGACGCCGCCGAGGAGCACGACCGCCCGTCGGCGAAGGCGCTGCGTGCGGCGCGCGACGTGGTCGTCCGGGTCGAGCGCGGCCACCGGATGCACCGCGAGCAGCTCGAACGCCTCGGTGTGCGGCCCGTGGCGGTCGAGTCGTCGGCCTCCACCGAGGACGCGGCGCTGCTGCTCGCAGACGCCGGCGACGCCGAGGTGCTGATCGGGGTGGGGATGCACGCCACCCTCGACGACTTCCTCGACCGGCGCCGGCCCGGGCTCGCCGGGACCTACCTGACCCGCCTCAAGGTCGGGCACCGGCTCGTCGACGCACGGGCCGTGCCCACGCTCTACTCCGGCCGGGTCCGGCCCCGCCACCTGCTCGGCGTCACCCTCGCCGGCCTGGTGGCGGTCGGCGCCGCCGTCGGGGTCACCCCGGTGGGGCAGGAGTGGGGTGCCGACGGGCTCCAGGGCGCCCTCGACCTCGCCGCCGACCTGACCGACCACATCCGAGGACTGTTCCGTTGATCTCGTTCCGCAGCCACGTTGTCTCGCTCGTCGCCGTCTTCGTCGCCCTCGCGGTCGGCGTCGCCCTCGGTGGCGGGCCGCTCTCCGAGGTCGGACGGGGCGCGATGCGCTCCACCGCGGCCGCCCCGCAGCTGCGCGAGGCCGAGCAGGAGGCGGACTTCGGCGACCGCTTCGCCAGCGCCGCCGCCGGACGGCTCTACGCCGGCGGCCTCGACACGCACCCGGTCGCCGTCGTCACCCTCCCCGGCGCCGACGACGACGTCGTACGCGGGGTCACCGCCGAGGTGGAGCGGGCCGGTGGCTCGGTCACCGCGACGTACGCCGTCCAGCCGGGCCTGCTCGACCCGACGGAGAAGTCGCTGGTGGACACCCTCGGCGAGCAGCTGGTCGACCAGGTGAAGGACGACGCACTCGACGCCGAGGCCCCGACGTACGAGCGGATCGGCCAGCTGCTCGCGCGTGCGGTGGCGGCCACGTCGCCGGGCGGTGCGGGCTCCGACGCCCCGGCCTCCGCGGTCCTCCAGAGCCTCGACGCCGCCGAGCTCGTGAGCGGTCCCGCCGAGCCCGCGCGCCGCGCGCCGCTGGTGCTGGTGGCCCTGGGCGAGGACGTGGACGACGACATCCTCGCGGGGGTCCTGGCTGGTCTCGCCGACCAGTCCGTCGGCGTCGTCGCCGTGGGGGACGGCGACGCAGGCCTCGCCGGCGACCTGCGCGGCCTGCGGACCTCGCCCCTCGTCACCTCGGTGGCGACCGTCGACTCGGCCGAGCGGCCGCTCGGCCAGGTCAGTGCCGTGCTCGCCCTGATCCGTTCCCTCGGCACGACCGGCGGGTCCTTCGGTGCGTCGGGTTCGGACGGGGCCGTACCGCTCGGGTAGGATGGAACTCCGTGAAGCAGCCGACGCCGACCAAGCACGTATTCGTCACCGGAGGCGTCGCCTCCTCGCTGGGCAAGGGGCTCACGGCCTCCAGCCTCGGGAACCTTCTGAAGGCGCGCGGACTGCGCGTGACCATGCAGAAGCTGGACCCCTACCTCAACGTCGACCCCGGGACGATGAACCCGTTCCAGCACGGCGAGGTGTTCGTCACCAACGACGGCGCCGAGACCGATCTCGACATCGGTCACTACGAGCGCTTTCTCGACGCCGACCTCAACCAGATCGCCAACGTCACCACGGGGCAGGTCTACTCGTCGGTGATCGCCAAGGAGCGGCGCGGCGACTACCTCGGTGACACGGTGCAGGTCATCCCGCACATCACCAACGAGATCAAGGACCGGATCCTCGCCATGGGCGGCGAGGACGTCGACGTGGTCATCACCGAGATCGGCGGCACGGTCGGCGACATCGAGTCGCTGCCGTTCCTCGAGGCCGCCCGCCAGGTCCGCCACGACATCGGCCGCGGGAACTGCTTCTTCATCCACGTCTCGCTCGTGCCCTACCTCGGCCCCTCGGGCGAGCTGAAGACCAAGCCGACCCAGCACTCCGTCGCGGCGCTGCGCTCCATCGGTATCCAGCCCGACGCGGTGGTGTGCCGTGCCGACCGGGAGCTCCCCGAGGGCATCAAGCGCAAGATCTCGCTGATGTGCGACGTCGACGAGGAGGCCGTGGTCACGGCTGCGGACGCCCCGTCGATCTACGACATCCCCAAGGTGCTGCACCGCGAGGGTCTCGACGCGTACGTCGTGCGCCGCCTCGACCTCCCGTTCCGCGACGTCGACTGGACGACCTGGGACGACCTGCTGCGCCGGGTGCACCACCCGAAGGAGGAGGTGACCATCGCCCTGGTCGGCAAGTACGTCGACCTGCCCGACGCCTACCTGTCGGTGAGCGAGGCGCTGCGTGCCGGCGGCTTCGCCCACGAGGCGAAGGTCCACCTGCGCTGGATCGCGTCCGACGAGTGCGAGAGCCCGGCCGGGGCCGCGAAGCACCTCCACGACGTCGACGCCGTGTGCGTGCCGGGCGGCTTCGGCATCCGCGGCATCGAGGGCAAGCTCGGGGCGCTGACCTACGCCCGGACCCACGGGATCCCGACCCTGGGCCTGTGCCTGGGCCTGCAGTGCATGGTCATCGAGTACGCCCGCAACGTCGCCGGCCTGGAGAAGGCCGCCTCGACGGAGTTCGACGCGGACTGCCCGGAGCCGGTCATCGCCACGATGGAGGAGCAGAAGGCGTTCGTCGAGGGCGAGGGCGACCTCGGCGGGACGATGCGCCTCGGCCTGTACCCCGCGGCGCTGCGCGAGGGCAGCGTCGTCCGCAAGGCCTACGGCGCCGCCACGATCGAGGAGCGCCACCGCCACCGCTACGAGGTCAACAACGCCTACCGCGACCAGCTGGAGGCGGCCGGCCTCGTCTTCTCGGGCGTCAACCCCGATCTCGACCTCGTCGAGTTCGTCGAGCTCCCGAAGAACGTCCACCCGTACTACGTCGCCACGCAGGCGCACCCCGAGCTGCGGTCGCGGCCGACCCGGCCGCACCCGCTTTTCGCCGGGCTCGTGGGCGCTGCGATCGACCGGCAGCGCGAGCTGCGGTTCCCGATCGACGAGTCCTCGCTGCGGCGCAAGGACGAGGACGCCGGGGAGTGACCGACCAGCCGGACCTGGCCGACCGGGAGGAGCACTGGCCGGTGCTGGGGAGCACCGACCTCCACCGGGACGGCTGGGTCATGGCGCTGCGCTCCGACACGATCCGGCCGCCGGCCGATCCGGACGCCGAGCCGTTCGACCGGCTGGTGCTCGAGCACCCGGGGGCCGTGGTGGTGCTGGCGCTCGACGAGTCGGACCGGGTGCTCTGCCTGCGGCAGTACCGGCACCCGGCACGGCGGCGCTTCGTGGAGCTCCCGGCAGGGCTGTGCGACACCGACGGCGAGGAGCCGGTCGAGGTGGCCCGCCGCGAGCTGGTCGAGGAGGTGGGGCTGCAGGCGGCTTCGTGGACCCACCTCGGCTCGACCTGGTCCTCGCCGGGGATCTCGGCGGAGGTCCAGCACTTCTTCCTCGCGTGCGACCTGTCGCCAGCCGACCGGGGCGACTTCGTGCCGCACCACGAGGAGGCCGACATGGAGGTGTTCCGGGCGCCGTTCGCCGACGTCCTGGCGGCGGTGCTCGACGGCCGGATCACGGACGGCCCCGTGGTGACGGCGGTCCTGCTGGCGTCGGCCAAGGGTCTGGTGCCCTGACACCGCCGCCGGCGCCGTGCGCGCCGGGGGTCGGGCGACGGCGGGTCGCCCCGGGCGATAGTCTCGCGACGTCGCCACAGCGCCGTGGCGACGATCACATCTGAGGAGTTCACGGTGAAGGTCGGCGTTCCCAAGGAAGTCAAGAACCACGAGTACCGGGTGGCCATCACGCCCGTCGGCGCGCACGAGCTCGCCGAGCACGGCCACGAGGTCTTCATCGAGAAGGGCGCCGGGGCCGGCTCGCAGATCCCCGACGAGGAGTACGTCGCCGCGGGCGCCAAGATCCTCGACTCGGCGGACGAGGTCTGGGGCACCGCCGACATGGTGCTCAAGGTCAAGGAGCCGATCGCCGAGGAGTACCACCGCCTCCGCGAGGACCTGACCCTCTTCACCTACCTCCACCTCGCGGCGGACAAGCCGCTCACCGAGGAGCTGATCGCCAAGAAGACCACGGCGATCGCCTACGAGACCGTGCAGCTGCCCTCGGGCGGCCTGCCGCTGCTCTACCCGATGTCCGAGGTCGCCGGGTGCCTCGCGCCCCAGGTGGGCGCCTACTCGCTGATGAAGGCCCAGGGCGGCCGCGGCGTGCTGATGGGCGGCGTCGGCGGTGTCGCGAACGCCAAGGTCGTCATCATCGGCGCCGGCGTCTCCGGCCAGAACGCCGCCAACATCGCGCTCGGCATGGGCGCCGACGTCACGCTGCTCGACACCGACCTCGACAAGCTGCGGATGTCGTTCTGGCGCTACAACAACCGGGTCCACGGCCTCGCCTCCTCGAAGCTCGCGATCGAGCAGCAGGTGATGGAGGCCGACATGGTGATCGGCGCGGTCCTGATCCCGGGTGCCGCGGCCCCCAAGCTGGTCAGCAACGACCTGGTGTCACGGATGAAGCCCGGATCGGTCCTCGTCGACATCGCCGTCGACCAGGGCGGCTGCTTCGAGGACACCCGGCCGACCACCCACGCCGACCCGACGTTCGAGGTCCACAACTCGATCTTCTACTGCGTGGCCAACATGCCGGGCGCAGTGCCGAACACGTCGACGTACGCCCTCACCAACGCGACGCTGCCCTACGTCGTCGCGGTGGCGGACAAGGGCTGGCAGCAGGCCTGCCGCGACGACCGCTCGCTGGCGCTCGGCCTCAACACCCACGCCGGCCAGCTCACCAACGCCCCGGTGGGAGAGGCCGTGGGCATCGAGGCCGTGGCGCTCGAGGACGTGCTGGGCTGAGGTGTCGGCAACCGGCTCGACGAGCGTCGGAGACCTCGCCCACGCGGTGCGGACCTACCTCGACCACCTGTCGGTCGAGCGGGGTCTGGCGGCCAACACGCTGACCTCCTACCGGCGTGACCTGCGGCGCTACCGCGAGTACCTCGCCGAGCAGGACGTGCAGCGGCTCGACGAGGTCACCGAGGCGACCGTGTCGGGCTTCCTGCTGCGGCTGCGCGAGGGCGGCGGCGACCACCCGCCGCTGAGCGCGACCTCGGCGGCGCGGACGGTGGTGGCGGTGCGCGGATTCCACAGGTTCGCCGTGGCGGACGGGCTGGCGACCGCCGACCCGGCCTCCGCGGTGAAGCCGCCGGCCCCTGCCAAGCGGCTGCCGAAGGCACTGCCGCTGGCCGACGTCGAGGCGATCCTCGAGGCAGCCGGTGCTGCCGGCACCACGCTCGCGCTGCGGGACCGGGCGCTCCTGGAGGTGCTCTACGGCACCGGCGCCCGGATCTCCGAGGCCGTCGGCCTCGACGTCGACGACCTCGACTGGGGAGCGTCCGGCGACGAGGGGACGGTGCTGCTGCGCGGCAAGGGCGGCAAGGAGCGGCTGGTCCCGGTCGGTTCCTACGCCCGGGAGGCCGTCGAGGCCTACCTGGTCCGCGGCCGTCCCGAGCTCGCGACCACCGGGGGAGCAGGAGGTGCGCTGTTCCTCAACAGCCGCGGCGGCCGGCTATCACGGCAGTCGGCGTGGGCGGTGCTGGTCAAGGCGGCCGAGCGGGCGGGCGTGACCCGGGACGTCTCGCCCCACACGCTGCGCCACTCCTTCGCGACCCACCTGCTCGACGGCGGCGCCGACGTCCGCGTCGTGCAGGAGCTCCTCGGCCACGCGTCCGTCACGACCACCCAAGTCTACACGCTGGTGACCGTCGACAACCTGCGCGAGGTCTTCGCCGCCGCCCACCCGCGAGCCAGGGACTGAGGCGCGCGTGATCGAGACCGACTGGGTGCCGGCCGCCGGCGCCTCCGCAGACGACGTCTACGACGCGTTCGCCCGCTGGGTCGCGGGGCAGGGCCTCGAGCTCTACCCGCACCAGGACGAGGCCGTCATGGAGCTCGTCGGCGGGGCCAACGTCATCCTGGCGACGCCGACCGGGTCCGGGAAGTCGCTGGTGGCGCTCGGCGCCCACGCCGCCGCCCTCGCCACCGACCGGGTGTCGTTCTACACCGCGCCGATCAAGGCGCTGGTCAGCGAGAAGTTCTTCGCCCTGTGCGAGGTCTTCGGGGCCGACCAGGTCGGCATGCTCACCGGCGACGCGGCCGTGAACCCCGACGCGCCCATCATCTGCTGCACCGCCGAGGTGCTCGCCAACATCGCCCTCCGCGAGGGGCGCACCGCCGACGTCGGGCTGGTGGTCATGGACGAGTTCCACTTCTACGCCGAGCCCGACCGGGGCTGGGCGTGGCAGGTGCCGCTGCTCGAGCTGCCGCAGGCACAGTTCCTGCTGATGTCGGCGACCCTCGGAGACGTCTCCCGGTTCGTCGACGACCTGACCGCCCGCAACGGCCGGGAGACCGTGCTCGTCGACGACGCAGTCCGGCCGGTGCCGCTCACGTTCTCGTGGGCGATGACGCCGCTCGCCGACACGCTGGAGGAGCTCGTCACCACGGGCCAGGCCCCGGTGTACGTCGTCCACTTCACGCAGGCGGCCGCCGTCGAGCACGCCACGTCGCTGCTGAACGCCGGCTGGGTCGCCGACGGCGTCGACAAGGAAGGGGTGGCGCAGCGGATCGGGGGCTTCCGGTTCGGCGCGGGCTTCGGCAAGACCCTCGGCAAGCTGCTGCGCCGGGGGATCGGCGTCCACCACGCCGGGATGCTGCCCCGCTACCGGAGGCTGGTCGAGCAGCTCGCCCAGGCCGGGCTGCTGCGGGTCATCTGCGGGACGGACACGCTCGGCGTCGGCATCAACGTGCCGATCCGCACCGTGCTCTTCACCGGGCTGGCCAAGTTCGACGGCAACCGGCAGCGGATCCTGCGCAACCGCGAGTTCCAGCAGATCGCCGGCCGAGCCGGCCGAGCCGGCTTCGACACGGCCGGCTACGTGGTGGTGCAGGCCCCCGAGCACGTCATCGAGAACGAGCGCGCCAAGGCCAAGGCGGCCGCGAAGAACGCCGCCAACCCCAAGAAGCGCAGCAAGGCGCAGCTGAAGAAGCCGCCCGAGGGCACGGTCGTGTGGACCGAGCAGACCTTCGACAAGCTCGTGTCCGGCGAGCCCGAGGCACTCGTGTCCCGCATGAAGGTCGACAACGCCATGCTCATCAACGTCCTCACGCGGGACGAGGACGCCTTCGGCGTCATGCGCCGGCTGCTCACCGAGAACCACGAGGACCGCCGGCAGCAGGTTCGGCTCGTCCGGCGCGCGCTCCGGCTGGCGCGCAGCCTGGTCCACTCCGGCGTCGTCACCCGGCTCGAGCAGCCCGACGAGGCCGGCCGGCGCTACGTGCTGACCGTCGACCTCCCGGCGGACTTCGCGCTCAACCAGCCGCTGGCGCACTTCGCGCTCGCCGCCTTCGACGTGCTCGACCCCGAGTCCGAGACCTACACCCTCGACCTCGTCTCGGTCGTCGAGGCGGTGCTCGAGGGACCCCGCCAGATCCTCTTCGCCCAGCAGCACGCCGCCCGCGGCGAGGCCATCGCCGAGATGAAGGCCGATGGCCTCGACTACGACGAGCGGATGGCGCTGCTGGAGGAGGTCACCTGGCCGAAGCCGCTCGCCGAGCTGCTGGAGGCGACGTACGAGGTCTACCGGCAGACCCACCCGTGGCTGCCCGAGGACGCGCTCGTGCCCAAGTCGGTGGTGCGGGAGATGTACGAGCAGGGCATGACGTTCACCGACTTCGTGGGGCGCTACCAGCTCGCACGGTCGGAGGGGCTGGTGCTGCGCTACCTCACCGACGCCTACCGCACGCTGCGGCAGACGGTGCCCGAGCAGCACCGGACCCCGGAGCTCGAGGACCTCGTCGAGTGGCTGGGGGAGACGGTGCGGCAGACCGACTCCTCGCTGCTGGACGAGTGGGAGGCGCTCACCGACCCCGGGCACGTCCGCGCGGACGTCGCGCACCACGAGCCGCCCCCGCCGCCGCGGCCGATCTCGGCGCAGGATCGGGCGTTCCGGGTCATGGTGCGCAACGCGATGTTCCGGAGGGTCGAGCTGGCCGCCCGCGACGACCTCGGCGGGCTGCGACGCCTCGAGGAGGAGGCAGCCGCGCGCACCGAGCCGCCGCTGGAGGTCTCGATGACCCGCGCTGACTGGGACCGGGCACTGGAGGACTACTACGCCGAGCACGACTCGATCGGAACCGGCGCGGACGCACGTGGCCCGTCGCTGCTGCAGGTCGACCCGGAGACCGCTCCGCAGCGGGTCTGGAGGGTCCGGCAGACCATCGACGACCCCGAGGGTCACCACGACTGGGTGATCGAAGCGGTGGCCCACCTCGACGCCTCCGACGAGGCGGGGGAGCTGGTGCTGCTCACCACCGCGATGCGCCGCCTGTGACGCGCCCCTGAGGAGCCCCTGACGAGCCCCGGCGTGACCTGTCGCGCTTCTCCCCGACGCGGGCGACCCCATCTGGGGGATGCCGCCGAGCCGGATCTGGGTGTAGTAAGGGGCACGGGAGGGGGCCATGGCGGCAATCCTGGTGATCGACGACGAGCCTGAGCTGGTGCGTTTCGTCCGACGTGCCCTCGAGGCCCGGGGGCACGAGGTGACGTTCGCGCACGACGGCGCGGTCGGTCTCGGGATGGCTCTCAACAACGGGCCCGAACTCGTCATCCTGGACCTGGTCATGCCCGGTGTGAGCGGTCGTCACGTGCTCCGCGCCCTGCGGGCCGCCCGGCCGCAGCTGCGAGTGCTGGTGCTGTCGGCGGAGTCCGACGTGGGCGCGCGCATCGAGCTCCTCGAGGCCGGGGCCGTCGACTTCCTCGGGAAGCCCTTCGCGATCCGGGAGCTCCTGGCGCGGGTCGGGGCCAGGCTCGCCGCCGAGCCGGAAGGCGTGGCGCAGGGCACGGAGGTGCTGCGCGCCGGGCCGATCTCGCTCGACGTTCAGGCCCGGGTGATCACGGTCGACGGCAGGGAGGAGAGCCTGACCCAGCGCGAGTACCTCCTGCTGCGTCACCTGATGCGTCGCGCCGGCAGCGTCTGCTCCCGGGAGGAGCTCCTGGCAGAGGTCTGGGGCTACTCCTTCGACCCGGCCACGAACGTCGTCGACGTCTGCGTGGCACGACTGCGGCACAAGCTGCGTCGAGACCTGATCCGGACCGTCCGCAATGTCGGCTACCAGCTCCAGGCCGGCTGAGCTCGCGGCGCGCGCAGCGCCGCGGCGCCGGCAGCGCGTGTCGGCCGCTCCCGCCCCTGTGCGCACGTGGTGGCGCACCCGCGAGGTCGGGCTCCTCGTCGACGCAGGACTGGCGGGGTTCACGGTGGCCGCCCTTGCGATGATGTGGCGCTATCCGGGCTGGGCGACGATCCCGTACCACCTCATCTTCGTGTCGGTGATGCTCGTCTACGGCTTTCGCATCTGGTCCGTGCGCGTCACCGTGATCGTCGTGCTGCTGATCACGCTCTCGACCGGGTGGCTGATGCTCGGCGACTACCGGGAGGGCGCGATCGAGTGGGCCGAGCTCGCCGAGATCCCCCTCATGCCGGCCCTGCTCGTGGCGATGGTGTGGCACGCCCGTCGCCGGGCGGCCGCCCACCGGGCCCTGGAGGAGATGACGGCCGTCCAGGCGGGGATGCTCGACCGGGAGCGCACCTTCTTCCGGGACACCAGCCACGCGATCCGGACGCCGGTCACGATTGCCCGTGGTCACCTCGAGCTGGCCGCCACCACGGCGGTGGACCTCCAGACGGCGGACGACATCGACGTCGCCATGCGCCAGCTCGACCGGATGTCGGTGCTCTCCAACCGGCTGCTCGCGCTCGCCCAGCTGGAGTCCGGGGAGACGCTCCCTGCGCAGCGCCTGGACCTGGGGGAGTTCGTCGGGGAGGTGGGACGGAACTGGTCAGTGGACCCGACGCGCGTCTGGACCGTGTCCGGCGCCGGGGGCGCCTTCGTGGAGGCCGACCCTGTGTGGCTCGCCCTGGCCGTGGACGCGCTCGTCGAGAACGCCGTGCACTTCACGACCGTCGGCGGACGCGTGCAGATCCGCGGCGAGTACGACTCCTCCTCCTGCTCGATCGTCGTGTCGGACGACGGTGCCGGCATCCATCCGGCGGACCAGCCGCACGTCTTCGAGCGCTTCTGGCACCGGCGCCCACCGGACGGCCCGATGGGCAGCGGTCTGGGGCTCGCGATGGCCCGGGCGACGGCCCGGGCATGGGGCGGGGACGTGCGCGCAGGCAGGAGCCCCCTGGGCGGGGCCCGCTTCGAGCTGGTCCTGCCGCGCTCGTAGCCCCGCCCGTCCTTCAGCCCCGTGACGGCCCAGTGACGGGCCCATGACAAGGCCGTCATGAACCTCGCCCTCGGCGGGTGGAAGCCGCACCGTGGCCTGAAGGACCACAGGCGGCTCGCCGGAGGGGTGAGGGCACATGCAGGTGACGCGATCCAGGGACCGGGCAACGGCCGCGCTCGTGCTGGCGTTGGTGTCGACGGGCTTCGTCACCGCCGTCACGCTGGTGACCGCCGTCCCTGCGCAGGCGGCGACCAACACCCTCGAGACGCTGAAGGTCACCAGCGCGCGCACGGAGCCGCGTGCCTTCGGGGGTGCAGGGGTCGACCTGGGTGACCCGATCACCGACTTCACCTGGCTCATCAACGTGGACAACACCGGGACCACCCGGCAGCGGAACCCCCAGCCGGGTGGCGGTTGCTCGACGCAGGACGCGACCTACCCGGCCTCCTGCGACTGGGCCTCGATCATGGAGGTCCCGGAGCCGAGTGCGGTCTACGCCCACGGTGACCAGACCGACTTCGCGGGTGCGGCAGGCCTCGACCTGCCGGACGGCCGCTACCTGATCTCGGTCATGGCGGACGGCTACAAGATCGACGGCAAGCACTTCTCCGTGCCGCTGCCCGATCCGGGGGAGGTCGAGGTCAGCCTCCAGCCGAACCCGCTGCCGGACTCGACGCTGCGCGCCCGGGTGTTCGCCGACGTCGCGCCCACCAACGGGACGATGGACGTCGGGGACGCCCCCCTCGAGGGCTTCCAGGGCCACATCAACGACACGCTCGGCGAGGTCACGACGGATGTCTACGGGAACCCGCTGTGCACGACGTACCAGGGGGAGGACCCGGTCACCCACGAGATCCCCCTCGGCTCGCTCGACGGCGACATGCTGCCGCAGGTCGACACGCTGGGAGGCATCTGCCTCAGCGACGCCGATGGCCTGCTCACCATCCCTCACCTCGGCAGCAACCGCTACACGACCTACGTGACGCCCCCGGACAACGAGACCTGGATCCAGACCACGACGCTCGAGGGCAACCACGACTGGGACACCTGGCTCATGGAGGGCGCCACCGGCTACGACACCGAGTTCGTGCTCGCCGGGGAGCCGGTCCCGCAGCCGATCTTCGGGTTCGCCCCGCCGCGGAACAGCCTGGCCGCCGGGGGAAGCGCCCACATCCGGGGCGTCGTGGTGGGGATCAACAGCTACACCCCGCCCAAGGGTGGCTCGTTCGACTTCTGGGGCGGCAACACGGGCACCAAGGTCAAGCACCCGATCAACCGACCGTGGCTCTCGCTCGCCGACCTGAACGACGGCGACCAGGCGGTGTGGATCGGCCGCGGCAACGCCGACGGCAGCTTCGACATCTCCGGCGTACCCGACGGCAACTACACGCTGAGCTGGTGGGACGAGCCGCAGGACTACAACCTGAACTTCATCAACGTCACCATCGGCGGCCAGCAGAACGAGAACATGGGCAACATTCCGCTCAACGGCTGGTGGACGGAGTACGAGGGGTTCGTCTTCAACGACACCAACCGGAACGGCGTCCGGGACGCCGGCGAGAACGGCATCCCGAACTTCACACTGACGCTGCGCAAGCAGGACAACTCGCTCATGGACCGTGGGCAGAACACCGCCGTGACCGACGCCAACGGGCACTACTACTTCGAGTCCGGCTACCCGCTCGGCGCCTGGAACGTGATGGAGGCCTACAGCGACTCCTTCTACACGACCGGCATCACCTACCAGGCGGACAACCAGAACCGGGCCACCACGATCAAGGGTGCGGGCGTCGACGTCAGCGTGATGCCGATCATCGGGCTCGGCGGCCGCATCGACTGGGGCGTGCACGCCTACGACCCCACCGGCAACAACGGGACCGACCCCCGCAACGGTGGCATTGTCGGCACGGTCAGCTACGACACCACGCGCAACGAGCTCGACCCCCAGTACGCCGCGGCCGAGGACTAGCAGCCGGGCGTGTCGGACATCCCGGTCGAGCTGTGGAGCGCCGTCGACTGCGGGACCAACCCCGGCACCCCCTGCGACGCCTACGACCTCTACGAGCTCGACTCCGACGGCTCGTACAGTGCCGGCAAGCTGCTCAACACCTACCTGACCGAGCACTGGTCCCGACCGACCGGGTGCACGGCGCGCGACGTCGACGGCAACCCGCTGGTGCACGGCGTCGACGAGCACGTGCTCGCCACCGACCAGGAGACGACGGGGGAGTGCATCTCCAGCTTCATGCAGAGCGTGCAGGTCGGGCCCTACGACACCGACCAGGGGACGCCGGACGCGAACTTCGGGGCCGCTGTCGACGGCAACTACGGCTTCGGCGACGGCTGCCTGGACGGAACCCTCGACGCCACCGACCCGGGTGCACCCGTCTGCCAGGGCGGCAGCTTCCAGGCGCTGCCCGCCGGCGACTACCTCGTCCGCCTCGCGATCCCGGACGACGCCTCCGGAGACCCGATGTACGAGGTCACGGCCGAGGAGGACATCAACGTCGCGAACGGCGACCAGATCATCCCGCAGGTCCCGCCGCCGGCCTGCGCCGGACCGCTCCACACGGTCGACCTCCTCGGGGACGGGACCGACGGCTACCCCGCGCTGGTCGGCGACGGCAGCAACGGTGCCCCGACCGGCGTGACCGTGCCGGCGTCGACCCCGGTGGACAACGCTCCGTTCCTCGACATGGGCGGCACGCCGTTCGAGGGCTCCGTCGAGCCCCGCTGCGACACCAAGCTCGTGGAGCTGAACAACGGCAAGTCCATCGTCCCGGTGTTCAACGTCTTCACCGACGTCCCGGTCGCCAGCAGGCTGCGCGGCTTCATCGTCGACGACATCAACTTCTCGACCGACTTCCGGTCGGTGATGTACGGCGAGAAGGCCGGGGTGCCCTTCACGCCCGTCGGGATCTACGACTTCACCAACCGTCTGGTGACGACGGTGGAGAGCGACTTCAACGGTGTCTACGACGTGCTGCTGCCCTCGACCAACCACATCAGCTGCCCCACCCCGTCGGGCCTCTGCGCCAACATGTACCGGTTCGTCGCCAACGACCCCGGGGTCCCCGGCCGGCTCAACCCGAACTGGAACCCGCGCTACCGGACCATCGCCACCGAGTTCGAGGCGCTGCCCGGCGTCACGATCCCGACGGACCTGGCACCCACCCAGGTGGGCTTGAAGGTCGAGTCGCCGGCCACCGGACAGCCCATCGACGTCACCTGCCCCGTCGCGGCCTCCGACCCGCAGCTGCTCGCGGTCTCGCGCCCCTACGTGGACGGCAGCGGCGGCTTCTCGATCGAGGGAACCGGCTTCGGCTCCGGCCCGGGCACCGTGGACCTCGACGGCACAGCCCTGCCCACGACGGGCTGGAGCAACACCCACATCGACGCCACCGTGCCCCCGGGCACTGCGACGGGCCCCCACCAGCTCACCATCACCGGCAGCAACGGCGCGCGCACGGTGAACGGCCTGACGTTCCACGTCATGGGTGGCGGCTACACCCCCACGGTCCGCGAGGTCGGGCCGGGACGCACCTACGCGACCATCCAGGCCGCCCTCGACGCCGCCCACGGCAGCTCGGCCGACGACCTCGTCGTCGTCTACCCGGGCGACCCGGACCTGGCCAACCCGCGCGGGAACCCCCGCGGCGCCTACTACGAGAACCTCGTCATGGCCTCGCCGGTGAAGCTCCAGGGCGTCGGGCCGGGCGGCTTCCAGGGGAACACCTTCGTCCCGGGCTCGATCATCGACGCGGGTGCCTTCGGTGGCGACACCGACCTCGCCACTGCGTGGTACGACCTGGTCGGCTCGCTGACCTGGGACGGCAACCAGAACGTCAACGACGGTGAGGCGATCTACGTCCTCGCCTCCGAGAACGCCACGACGGCTAGCGGCGCCGCGCGCCAGTTCAACGCAGGGTTCAGGGCCGCCATCGACGGCTTCGACATCCGCGGCGGCGACCAGCGGGGATTCCCCGGCAACATCAACGACCTGACCGGGGGCCCGACGGGGCTGCCACCGGGGATCGTGACCCAGGGCGGCGCGATCTTCGCCAACGCCTACGCACGGCACCTGCGGATCACCAACAACGTCGTCGAGAACAACTCCGCCGGCTACGGCTCCATCCGCATCGGGACCCCCGACCTGGCGGCCCCCGACACCGACCAGCACAACGAGGACGTGCTGATCGCGGACAACCGGATCGTGGCCAACTCGGGGACGAACCTCGCCGGCGCGATCGGCATCTTCGCGGGCGCCGACGGCTACGAGATCGCCCGCAACGACATCTGCGGCAACTTCTCGATGGAGTACGGCGGTGGTGTCTCGGTCTACGGGCGCAGCCCCGACGGGCACATCCACCACAACCGGATCTACTTCAACGAGTCCAACGACGAGGGTGGCGGCATCATGGTCGCCGGCCAGCTCCCTGCCGACCCGGACCAGCTCTCGCCCGGCAGCGGCCCCGTCGTGATCGAGGCGAACCAGATCCAGGCCAACCTCGCCAACGACGACGGCGGCGGCCTCCGGTTCCTCATGGCCGGAGGATCGGGTGGTACCGACGTGATGAGCGTCGTGAACAACACGATCGTCAACAACGTCTCCACGCACGAGGGCGGCGGGATCGCGCTCAACGACGCCCCGAACGTCCGGATCGTCAACAACACGATCATGAAGAACCTGACGACGGCGACCGCGGTGACCTCCGACGGCCGGCCGCTCCCGGCGGGACTCTCCACGACGAGCAACAGCGACCAGCTCCAGGCGACGCTGCCCGCGAGTGCCCCCAGCTTCAGCAACCCGACGCTGTTCAACAACGTCTTCTGGGACAACCGTGCCGGCACCCGGGCGGGCACCGCCGTGACGGGCATCGGCGCCCCTGGTGACGCGAGCCCCGTCGACCGGTGGGACCTCGGTGTCTCCGACGACACCGGCGATCTGGCGCCGACCAGCTCCATCGTCCAGCAGGACCCCGCGTCCCACCCGTACACGACCAGCGGGACCAACAGCTCGCAGAACCCTGCGGTGGTCAGTACCTACGACCTCACGGTGTCCTTCGCGACCTGGCGGCAGAACCCCGCGTTCGTCGACGCCACGCTGGTGGCGCTGCAGGAGCCGGCCGGAGCGATGGGCGACTACCACCTGTCCGGATGCCCGGCCTCGCCCGCCTGCAACCTCGGAGCCGCCTCGAGCGGTGCGGTGGCCGCACCGGCGACGGACATCGACGACGAGGCGCGCCCCGCGTTGGGCGGCTACGACGCCGGCTCCGACGAGGTGGGCGGAACAGAGCCGCCGCCGCCCGGGACGGCAGACCTCTACTTCTCCACGACGGGCAACACCAACCCGCCGGGCGTGACGGGCACGCCGGACAACGCCGACGTCTACCGGTGGGACGGCACGTCCTTCAGTCGCGAGGTCGACGTCACCGCAGCGCCGTACAACCTGCCGCTGGCCGCCAACCTCGACGGGTTCGCGCGGGTCGACGCGACGCACTTCTACGCCTCGTTCAGCGCCGACACCACGGTGCCGGGCCTGGGTGCGGTCCAGGACGAGGACGTCGTCTACTGGAACGACGGCGCCTGGCAGCCCTACTTCGACGGCACTGCCGCGGGGCTCACCTCCAGCGCCCAGGACGTCGACGCGATCAGCATCGACGACCCGGTCCTCTACTTCTCGACCACCGGGAACGCGAACCCGCCGGGTGTGGGCGGCACGGCCGACAACGCGGACGTCTACAGCTGGAACGGCGCCTCGTTCGCGCGGGTGTGGGACGCCACGGCGAACGGACTACCGGGCGCCACGAACGTGGACGGGCTGGTGCTGGTCTCGACCGACGACATGTACCTGTCCTTCAGCCCGTCGGTCACCGCGGTCGCGGGCTTCGGGGCGGTGCAGGACGAGGACGTCGTCCATCGCACGGCCGGCGGCTGGGCGGTGGAGTTCGACGGCACCGCCGCGGGACTGACGGCCGACAGCCAGGACGTCGACGCGTTCTCGTTCGCCGACAGTGCGACCCCGCCATCAACGACACCGCCCCCGCCGGCAACGGGCGAGCTGTTCTTCTCCACGACGGGCAACACCAACCCGCCAGGCGTGACGGGGACCGCGGACAACGCCGACGTCTACCGGTGGGACGGCACGTCGTTCGGCCGTGACGTGGACGTGACCGGTGCGCCGTACAACCTGCCGCTGACTGCCAACATGGACGGGTTCTCCCGGGTCGACGCCACGCACTTCTACGCGTCCTTCACCAGCAACATCGGAGTCCCCGGCCTGGGGGCGGTGCAGGACGAGGACGTCGTGCTCTGGAACGACGGCGCCTGGGAGCTGTACTTCGACGGCACCGCGCGGGGCCTGACCACGAGCGCCCTCGACCTCGACGCGATCAGCGTCGACGGTCCGGTGCTGTACTTCTCGACCACCGGGAACGCGAACCCGCCGGGTGTGGGCGGCACGGCCGACAACGCAGACGTCTACAGCTGGAACGGCACGGCCTTCGCCCGGGTGTGGGACGCAACGGCCAACGGGCTCCCGGGCGCCACCAACGTGGACGGGCTGATCCGGGTCGCGGCCGACGACCTCTACCTCTCGTTCAGCCCGGCCAGCACGGCCGTCGCGGGCCTCGGACCGGTGCAGGACGAGGACGTCGTCCACCGCAGCGGAACGACCTGGTCGGTCTACTTCGACGGGACCGCGGCCGGGCTGACGGCCGACGCCCAGGACATCGACGCCTTCGACATCCCGTGAGCGCACGTCGCGGAAGGAGCGGACACGCCATGAGGTACCCGACACCCGGTCAGGACCGGGGACCGCACCACCCGGTTCGACGAAGCGCGCCCCTCGCCGCGGCGGCGGTCGACCGACGTCGCTTCCTGCAGCTGTCCGGCGGCGCCGCTTTCGCCGCCGGGGCCATCGCCTGGACGGGCGGGTGGCTCGCCCCCGAGGAGGCCCGGTCCGCTGCCGGCGAGGCTGCCGACCTCTACTGGGGCGGGACCGACGGCTGGATCCACCTGCCACCCACCCCGGCGATCGCACCGTTCCACCCCGACGTGCTGGCACCGGCCCCCTTGACGACCTACGTCTTCGGCTTCCGCAACCTCACCGGCATGACGCAGACCCAGCGGCTGGCGCAGAAGAACAAGGCCCAGCACTCGGCGCCGCTGTTCTGGGTGCCGCAGTACGACCCGGCCAGCCCCCGCGACTTCAAGGTGACCCTGACGAACCTCGGCCTGGCGCTGCGGCCCGACCTGTTCGACGCGCACACGATCCACTGGCACGGCTTCCGCAACGTGATCCCTTTCTTCGACGGAGAGCCGAGCGGCTCGGTGTCGGTGCCGGCCGGTCGCGAGTTCACCTACGTGTACCGGCCCCGTGACCCCGGCACGTACATGTACCACTGCCACGTCGAGGACGTGGAGCACGTGCAGATGGGCATGACGGGCATCGTCTTCGTCCGCCCGCTCCAGGACGGGAACACCACGCTCTACCCGAGCGGCAGGTACCTCTACAACGACGGGGACGGCTCGACCGGCTTCGACCGCGAGTTCGCGATGTTCCTCTCCGAGATCTGGGCCGAGGCCCACTGGGCGGACGCCCACATCCAGCTGCCCGAGTGGAGCGACTACCGCCCCGATTTCTCGCTGCTCAACGGCCGGGTCCACCCCGCGACCCTGGCACCCAACGGCTCGATCGACCCCTTCAACCCGGAGCACGACGCATCCGGCGACCTCGTCGCGCCACCCGGCCACCCCGAGCTCCAGTACCAGCCGAACTCGTCGCTCGTGACCTGCCAGGCCGGGGAGCGCGTCGCCCTCCGGTTCTCCAACCTCGGCTTCCGCGAGGCGGCGATGACGACCACCGGGCTCCCGATGACCGTCGTGGGCCGGGACGCCACGCCCATGCGGGGGAGGGACGGCACCGACACGTCGTACGTGACCAGCACGCTCAACATCGGGCCGGGGGAGAGCTACGACGTCCTGTTCACCGCACCGCCCTACCAGGGCGGAGCGGGCGGCCACGACACCTACCTGCTCTACAACCGCAGCTACGTCAGGTCGGCGAACCTCGCGGGCGGCTATGGCGGGCAGACCACCGAGATCCACGTGTACCCGACCGGGTCCCTCGCGGACCAGCCGTACCCGAACCACTGGGGGCTGTGACATGTCCAGGCGCGTCCTGCTGGTGCTGCTGATGGCCGCTCTTGCGGCCCTGACCTCGCTGCTGACCCGCCCAGGCGACGCGACGGCGGCGGACCCGCCACCGTCGGTGGGCCTGGTGTGCGACCAGGGCACTGCCGCCGGGACCGGCGCGCGGGTCTTCGACCTGACGACTCGGACCGGCTACATCAGCCTCCCCGACGGCAACACCGCCTTCATGTGGGGCTACTCGAGCGGCTTCAACGGCTTCCAGCACCCCGGGCCGGTGCTCTGCGTGGACGAGGGCGACACCGTCACCGTCATCCTGCACAACACCCTGCAGGTGCCGGTCTCCGTCGACTTCCCGGGACAGCACGACGTGCTGGCCGACGGGCTGCCCGCTCGCCCCGAGCGCAACGGCGGCGGACGCATCACCTCGCTGACCGACTCGGCGGACCCGGACGGCGGCACCATCACCTACAGCTTCGTGGCGGACCAGCCGGGCACGTTCCTCTACGAGTCCGGGACCAACCCCGAGACGCAGGTGCGCATGGGGCTGTTCGGAGCCCTCGTGGTGCGGCCGGCACTCGGTGCCGACCACGCCTACGACCGGGCGGACAGCCAGTTCACGCAGGACGAGGAGTTCCTCGTCCTGCTGTCGGAGATCGACCCCTACCAGCACCGTGCCGTGGAGCTGGGCAGGAACTTCAACATCAACAACTACCGGGCGCGCTACTGGCTGATCAACGGTCGCGGCTTCCCCGACAGCCTGGCCGACAACGGCGCCTCGTGGCTGCCGACGCAGCCCTACGGCGCGCTGGCGCAGATCCACGAGTTCGACGCTGCGACCCACCCTGAGCCGGGACTCGCGCGCTACCTCAGCGTCGGGACCGAGGACTACCCGTTCCACCCGCACGGCAACAACGGGCTGGTCATCGGCCGTGACGGCCACCCGACGGCGAGCGACGGCGGCGAGGACCTGTCGTTCGAGAAGTTCGCCATCAACATCGGACCCGGCCAGACCTGGGACGTCCTCTTCAAGTGGTACGACCCCGAGGACTACAGCCCGTCGAACCCGGTCCCGGTGACCGTGCCGAGCCTCGCGAACTCCGTGATCGGCACCTTCTACAGCGGGAGCCCCTACCTCGGGACGCAGCAGACGCTGCCCCCGGGGACGGCGACCCTCAACCAGTGCGGCGAGTTCTACATCATCTCGCACAACCACGCGCTGTACCAGATCACCTCCTGGGGGGCCACGATG
Organism: Nocardioides sp. GCM10027114; assembly: GCF_042659625.1. Taxonomy (NCBI): domain Bacteria; kingdom Bacillati; phylum Actinomycetota; class Actinomycetes; order Propionibacteriales; family Nocardioidaceae; genus Nocardioides; species Nocardioides sp. GCM10027114. The sequence goes on along the minus strand of NZ_JBHSSS010000002.1, from coordinate 329,217 downwards.
ACCGGTCCGATCACCTACATGCGGATCGACCCGCCCGAGCCCAACAACTGCGGATGAGAAAGGCGGGCACCCGATGCGCACCCACTCCTGGCAGCGCCCTTCCCGGATCACGCTGACCGCAGCGGTGGCCCTGGCCGCCGCCGGGCTCGGCCTGGTCGCCACGCCGGCCCACGCGGCGGCGGTGGGCTTCGACCTCTGGGCGGTCACCGGCAGCGCCACCATGCCCGGCGGCCAGGCCGTGACTGTCTGGTCCTACCGCGACAGCAACGGCCCCGCCGGAGCCCCGGGCGGGCCCACCCTGAGGGTCGCGGCCGGCGACGACGTGACCATCACCCTGCACAACGAGGTCGGTGCCCCCACCGGCCTGCTCGTGCAGGGACAGGAGATGGTCCCGGACCTGACCGGCATCGCGGACGGCACGCAGGCGGTCTACACCTTCACCGCCGGGGAGCCCGGCACCTACCTCTACGAGGCGGCGCCGATCCCCGGCGCCGAGTACCAGCCCGCTCTGGGCCTCTACGGCGCGCTCGTCGTGGAGCCGGCGTCCCCGGCGTACGACGACGACCACGTGCTGCTCCTGGGTGAGATCGACCCGGCGCTCAGCAACGCGGCCGACCCGGGCGCCTTCGACATGCGGAAGTTCGCCCCCCGCTACTTCACGATCAACGGCGCTGCCTACCCCGACACCGCACCGATCGCGGCGCCCGCTGGCACCACACAGCTGCTGCGCTACGTCAACGCGGGCATGAACCACCACTCGATGGCGGTGCTGGGAGCCCGGCAGACCGTCGTGGCGGTGGACGGCGCCGCCTACCGGGACCCGCGCAGCTACGTGGCCGAGACCATCGGTCCCGGCCAGACGCTCGACGCCCTGGTGACCGTCCCGGACGCCGCTTCCGTCGACGTCGACCTGACGGTCTACGACGCGGGCCTCGGCCTTCACAACAGCAACACCGGCGGTGTCGGCGGCATGCTCACGACGCTCGAGGTCCCGGGCGTGGCGAGCCCCGGCGACGCCACCGGGCCCGTCACGAGCGGTGCGACGGCGGCCGCCGGGACCCTCACAGCGACGGTCGACGACGGCCAGGGCCACGGCGGTTCCGACGTGCAGGCCGCGGAGTACTTCCTCGACGCTCCGGGGGGCGCCGGCACCGGCACCGCCATGGACGCCCAGGACGGGGCCTTCGACAGTGCGACCGAGGCGGTCACCGCAGACGTGACGGTGCCGTCCGGCGACCACGTGCTCTACCTGCGCGGCCAGGACGCGGCGGGGAACTGGGGGCCCCTCACCTCCGTCCTCGTCACCGGGGCCGACACCGGCGGACCGACGGTCAAGAGCCCGTCGCTCACCCCCAACCTCGTCAACGGGGCGAACAGCCTGGCCGTGGCCGTGTCGGCGACCGCCGACGACACCGCCTCCGGCAACTCGGCCATCGCTGCGGCGGAGTACTTCATCGACACCGTGGGCGCGGACGGCTCGGGTGACGCCATGAACGTGAGCCCGGCCGGTGCCAGCATCGCGAGCATCGACGGGACCATCCCGCCCGGCACGCTGGACGGCCTCACGGAGGGCACGCACGTCGTCTACCTGCACGCGCAGGACGCCGACGGCAACTGGGGCGACGCGCTCTCCGCCACAGTCAACCTGACAGTGGACGAGACCGCCCCGAACGTCTCCGGCGTGAGCGTGGAGCCGACCCCCAACAACGGGACGCTGCCCTACAGCTCGTCGGTGCCGGCGGTCCGGGTGATCGCCACCACCATGACCGACCCGGTCTCCGGAGGGGTCAACAGCCCGGTGACGAAGGCCGAGGCGTTCATCGACACGGTGGGAGCCAACGGGTCCGGCATCCCGCTGGCCTCGAGCGACGGCGTCTTCAACGACACCACCGAGGGCGGGTACGCCGACATCCCGCTCGCCACCGTCGTCTCACTGGCGAACGGGTCGCACACGATCTCGGTGCACGCCCGTGACGCGGCCGGCAACTGGGGGACCATGGCCACCACGACCCTCGTCGTCGACAAGACCCGTCCCACGATCTCGGGGCTGGCCGCCTCGCCGAACCCGACCCTGGGGGCCGCGACGGTCACGCTGACGGGGACGGCCACCGACCCCTCGGGCCCGTCCGCCACCAGCACGGGCATCACCCGGGCCGAGTGGTGGATCGGCGCCGACCCGGGCGTCGGCAACGGCACCCCGATGACGGTCACCGGGACCGGCCCGGTGTACGACCTGAGCGCGACCGTGGACGTGAGCGGCCTCGGCGACGGCGACCACCAGCTGCGGGCACGCGCGAAGGACGGTGCGGGCAACTGGAGCACGGTCGCCACCACGACCCTGCAGGTGCGGGTCCCGCTGATCTTCTCGACCGCGGGCAACGCCAACCCGCCGGGGATCGCCGGGGCGGCCGACAACGCGGACCTCTACCGCTGGAGCGGCACCGCCTACTCCCGTGTGCTCGACCTGAGCGCCGCGCCGTACAACGTGCCGCTCTCGGCGAACGTCGACGGCTTCAACCAGGTGGACGCGACCCACTTCGAGGTCTCGTTCGCGGCGAACACCAACCTGCCCGGCCTCGGGGTGGTGCAGGACGAGGACGTCGTGCTCTGGGACGCGGGCAGCTGGACAGTCTGGTTCGACGGCACGGCGCACGGCCTCACGGCCGCGGGCCAGGACATCGACGCCTTCAGCGTGGTGGCCGGGACGCTCTACTTCTCAACCCTCGGGAACGTCAACCCGCCAGGCGTGGGAGGTGCGGCGGACAACGCCGACATCTACAGCTGGAGCGGGGCGGCGTTCTCCAGGGTGTGGGACGCCACGGCCAACGGCGTTCCGGCCGCAGCGAACGTCGACGGCTACGACCGGGTGGACGCGACGCACTTCTACCTCTCGTTCGCGGACAACACCACGGTGGCCGGCGTGGGGGCGGTCCAGGACGAGGACGTCGTCTTCATCAACGGCGCGACCCGCACGGTGGCCTTCGACGGGACGGCCCACGGGCTCACGACAGCGGCCCTCGACGTGGATGCCTTCGATGTCCAGTGACGACACGACCCGGGCGGCAAACGCCGTGGGCCGCCCGGTGTCCCACCCAGTGCCCACCCCGGTCCTCGACAGTGCGTCGGCCGGGGTTCAGGGGACGGCCCCCGTCGGCGTCGGTCCACGGCCCCCACACCCCCGACGTCGACGGCGGGTCAGCCCCGCAGCGGTGACCCTGGCGGCCTTCCTCGTGCTGGTGCTGGCCTGGTCGCCGTGGAGCGAGCGTCCCGCGGACGTCCGCGACGGCACGACCGCCGTCACCCGGGCGGAGATGGCCGCCCGGCACGGGGTCGACCTGAACCTCGTCGCCGTCACCGCGGCCGGAGGACTGGTCGAGCTGCGGATGCAGGTCACCGATCCCGACCGGGCGGACGAGGTGATGCACGGCGACCAGGAGACCCGTCCGGTACTGGTGGTGGAGGAGACGGGGGAGACGCTGATGATGGCGGCGCCGCCCCACCACCGTGACGAGCTGCGGCTCGGCGGTCAGTACTTCTTCCTCCTGGCCAATGCCAGGAACGCGCTCCACGCCGGCTCGCTCGTCACGGTCGTCATCGGCGACTCGCGGCTCGAGCACGTCCAGGTCCAGGGCTGAGGCGACGCGTCGTGGGACCGGTCCGGCGGACGGCGATCCTCGGAGCGACGGCCGTGGTGGGTCTGCTGGGGATGCTCGTGCTGGTCGCCGGACCCGCCCACGCGCACAGCGAGCTGGTCCGCTCGGACCCGCCGGACGGTGGCCTGGTGGCGGTGGGGCGAAGCGAGCTGAGCCTGTGGTTCGCCGAGGACGTGGTCCCCGCAGCCAGCGACTTCGCGGTGCGCACGATCGACGGTGAGGCGGTCCCGGTCTCGGTCTCGGAGACCGACGACGGCACGGCAGGCTTCGTCCGGCTGGAGGCCGAGCCGCTGCCGCGCGGCCTCTACGTCCTCGAGTGGCAGGTGCTCTCTCGCGAGGACGGGCACTCCAGCCGCGGGTCGCTGACCTTCGGGGCCGGCGTCCGACCCGGAACCGGTCCCGGTCTCGCGGCCCCCGGTGGTCATGCGGGCGGGTGGCCGGGCTGGCTCGTCGTGGTCGTGCGCCTGCTCGACCTCGGTGCCCTCATGACGGCGCTGGGAGCCGTGGCCGTCACGGGCCGGGTCCTGCAGCGCGCGGTCCCGGTGGTGCCCACGGCAACCCGCCGGGCTCTCGGGATCGGTGTGCTGGCCTGCGCCGTGGGGGTGGCTGCCGCCACCGTCGCGGCGTTCCAGCGCACCCCTCGCGAGGGCGCTGGGGCCCTGGCCTGGGTCCGCGCCGTGGTGTCGGCGCTGACCGGCACCGAGTGGGGGCGCCTGTGGCTGCTCCACGGCACGGGCGTCGCCGTGGCCGGCGTCGCCCTGGCGGTGGGGCTTCGGCGGTCCCGACAGCGGGCTCGGCAGCGGGTTCGGGTGGTCGCCGGCCTGGCGCTGGTGGCGGTGGCGTGGTCCGACGCCACCGTCAGCCACGCCGCAGACCTGACGCGCGGGGTCACGGTGGCCACCGCGCTCACCCTGGTCCACGTCGTGGCTGCTGCCGTGTGGGCCGGGGGCCTGCTCGTCCTCGCCGTGTGCCTGCTGCCTGCGATGCGCCACCACCCCGGTGCCGGTCGTGAGCTGCTGCGTGGCTCCTGGCGCGCCTTCAGCCCGGTCGCAGCCGTCTCGGCGGGGCTGGTGCTGGCCTCGGGGCTCTACCTCGCTGGCCGACAGGTCCCGGCCCTCGAGGCTATGGTCAGCACGGTGTACGGCGCCGCGGCCGCCGGCAAGGCAGCGGCGCTCGTGGCCGTGCTGCTCGTGGCGGCCGGCACGACCCTGCTCGTCAACCCGGCGCTCGCCGCGCGGCTCCCGGCACCCCTGCGTGGACCGGCCGCCGGGGATGCCGCTGCCGCGCTCCGGCGCCGTGTCCTCGTCGAGCTCCTCGTGCTCGGAGCGGCGGTCCTCCTCGCCGCCCTGATGACCTCGGTCCCGAGTGCCCGGGAGGAGGCCGGTCCGGGTCCGGGTGCGCCGCCCCGGACCGCCACGGTGGACGGGCTGTTCGTGACCTTCGAGGTGGTGCCCGCCGGACCGGACGCGAGTCGGGTGCTGGTCCGCAGCAGCCCGGTCGTCCGGCCGCAGCCGGGTCCGGTCACCGGCGCGCGGGTGCTGCTGGTGGGCGCGGACGACGTCACGGTCGCCGCCGACCTGCGGCAGGTCGAGACGGGCCGGTTCGAAGGTGCGGTGCCGGCGCTGGCCCCCGGCAGGTGGGCGGCGTGGGTGTCGCTTACCCGCCGCGGCGAGTCTGCGGACGCCGTCGCCCAGGTCGACTGGGACGTCGCCGCCCGGGCTCCGGACCGGCCCACGATGCTCGAGCTGGTCGCCACCGGGGGTGCGGCGCTGGTGGCGGTGCTCCTGTGCCTTGTCGGGGCCTGGCTGCGGCTCGCAGCCCGTCGCGGTCGCGGGCGGGAGCTCGCCAGAACCGTGCCGCGGCAGGCCGAGGACTCCACGGGCACGAGACCTGCGCCGCAGGAGGTGGGGACTTCATGAGGCCACGACGGCGCCGGATGCTGGCGACCGCGGTCGTCCTGCCGGTGGTCGCGACCGGGTGGGGGAACGCCGCTGCTGCACCCGTCGACGCGGCCGCCGTCAGGACGGCGCCCGCCCGCGGGGAGACGACCACGGTGGTCGTCTCGCTGCGGCAGCAGGCCGACCTCGACGCGATCGACGCCCCCACGAGGCGACGCCGGCTGCGCGCGGTGGTCACCGCCCTGCAGGATGCCGCCGACACGGGTCAGCAGGCCCTCACCACCCGTCTCGACACGTGGGCCGCGCAGGGGAGGGTCACCGAGTACGAGCCGCTCTGGGTCACCGACGCGGTGTCCGTCACCGCCACCCCGGAGGTCATCGACGCGATCGCGGCCCGCGCGGACGTGGTGGACGTCGTGCCCGACGCGGTGGTCCTGTCGCCGGCGTACGCGCCGGCCGAGCCCAACGTGGCGGGCGTGCGGGCGCCCGCCGTGTGGGACCTGGGAGAGACCGGCGGGAACGCCGTGGTCGCGACCCTGGACAGCGGGGCCGACGTCACCCACCCCGACCTTGCCGGCCGGTGGCGCGGCGGGGCCCACAGCTGGTTCGACCCCTACGGCGAGCACCCGGCCGCCCCCGTGGACCTGACCGGTCACGGGACGGCGACCCTCGGCACCCTCGTGGGAGCGGACGCGGGTGGCACGTCGATCGGGGTGGCGCCCGGCGCCCGCTGGATCGCGGCGCGCGTATTCGACGACAGAGGAGCCTCCACGGTCACGGCTGTGCACCAGGCCTTCCAGTGGCTCCTCGACCCCGACGGGGACCCGACGACGCCTGACGCGCCGAACGTCGTCAACGGCTCGTGGGTGATCGGGACCGCACCCGGTTGCGACCTGACCTTCCAGCCGGACGTGCAGGCGCTCGGGGCCGCCGGCATCCTGCCGGTGTTCGCGGCCGGCAACTTCGGCCCGGGAGCCGGCACCGGCGTCAGCCCCGCCAACTACCCCGAGTCCCTCGCGGTCGGCTCGCTGACGACGGCCGGGAGCGTCCGCGCCGACAGCAGCCGTGGTCCGGCGACCTGCGGTGGCCGCACCGGCCCCTACCCCGACCTGGTCGCGCCGGGCCAGGACGTGCTGACCGCGGACCGCTACGGCCTCTACCAGGTTGTCTCCGGCACCTCCATCGCCGCGCCCCACGTGGCCGGCACCCTGGCGCTGCTGCTCTCGTCGAGGCCGGGCCTCGGCGCGGCGGTCCAGCGGGACCGGCTGCTGTCCTCGGCCGTCGACCTGGGGCCGGTCGGGCCGGACAACACCTATGGGGCCGGGCGCGTCGACGCGCTCGCCGCCTATGAGGCGGCCGTGGCGCCGCAACCCGACTTCACCGTCACCGCGTCGCCGGCGACTGCCTCGGTCACCGCTGGCGACGCCGCGACGTTCGACGTCGACGTCGTGCCGGGCGGCGGCTTCACCGGTGACGTCGCGCTCACGACCGCCGCACCCGCCGGCATGGTCGCGTCCGTCGCGCCGACGGTGGTCACCGGCGGCGCAGGCGCCGGCGTGCTGACCGTGACCACCTCGGCCGGCACCGCCCCCGGAACCCACCCGGTGACGGTCCGGGGGGAGTCGGGGGTGCTCGTCCACGAGGCAACGGTCGAGCTGACCGTCCTTCCTCCTCCGCCACCTCCGCCACCCCCACCCGTGCTCGAGCTCTCCACCCTCGGCTCCGTCGCCCTGCCCGGCATACCAGGCAGTCCCGACGACGCCGATGTGTACGCCTGGGACGGGGTCGCGTTCTCCCGCACCGTCGACGTCTCCGACGCGCCCTACGGGTTGCCGTCCGGTGCGGATGTCGACGGCTTCTCACGGCTGGGGCGCGGGCGCTTCGTCGTGTCGTTCCAGGGCGACGTCCGTCTCCCCGGCCCGGGTCGGGTGCAGGACGAGGACGTCGTGCTGTGGGACGGCAGGGCCTGGTCGGTGTGGTTCGACGGGACCTCGTTGGGCCTGACGAGCAGCGGGCACGACCTCGACGCCGTGTCGGTGGTGGGCACCGACCTCTACTTCTCGACGCTGGGGCCCGTCACGCTCCCGGACGTGGGCGGTACGCCGGACGACGCCGACGTGTACCGCTGGGACGGGCAGGCCTTCTCCCGGGTGTGGGACGCCTCGCTCCACGGCGTCCGCCGGGGCGCCGACGTCGACGGTCTCGACATGGGGGAGGGCGGCAGTGTCGCGGTGTCGTTCAACAACGCGAGCACGGCGCTGCCCGGCGGGCTGGCCGTGCAGGACGAGGACGTGGTCGCGTGCGCAGACGGGGCCTGGGCCGTGCTGTTCGACGGGACCGCGCTCGGGCTCACCAGTGACGGGCAGGACATCGACGCCTTCGACCTCGGGTGAGCACCTCCGCCGCGCCCCGTACGATCGCGCTCATGTCCGACATCTCCGTGACCCACGAGTCCGACCGGCACCGCTACGTCGCCAGGCTCGACGGCACCGAGGTGGGTTTCGCGGAGTACCAGCTGACCGACCGGCTCGTCGTCTTCACCCACACCGAGGTCGCCGACGAGTGCGAGGGGATGGGCGTCGGCTCCGCGATCGTGCGGTTCGCGCTCGACGACGTCAGGGAGGCCGGCACCCGCCAGGTGCTGCCGCTGTGCCCCTTCGTGAAGGGCTGGATCGGCTCCCACGAGGAGTACCGGCCGCTGGTCTACGGGCAGCCCGCCAGCACCGCCCGGGACTGAGCGGCGCCCGGTCCGGACCGGGCGCCCCCCGGAATCCACAACTCAGTGCACAGGGCGCGTCCTCCCTGTGCACGGGACCGGGGTGGGTTACACAGGTAGTGCACAGATTTCCCGTGCAGACCGGGGTTTTCGGCGTTCGTGTTGTTCGCACTCCGACGGGCGGTCTAAGGTCGCCCGCGGGCTCGGACACAAGTCGCCGAGTCGACAAAGAGCGAGGTGCGGCGCATGAGCGGTGGCGGGTTCTTCCCGGGAGTGGCAGGCCAGGCCGGCAGCAGCGCCCAGGAGATGCCGCCACTGGTGCGGCCGCCGGTCGCACCCTCTTCCCCCGGAAACGAAGGACTCGTGAGCGAAGCCATCCCGTTCGAGCGTGACGCGGCCCCGATCGACACCGGCAGCGGAAGCGGGGGTGGCAGTGCCACGCTGACCGACGCCGGTCCCGCCCTGGGCCCGACCGGCCGCCCGTTCCCCGAGCTGCCCGAGCCGCGACCGGTCAGCGAGCACGGCAGCGCCCGCGTCATCTCGATGTGCAACCAGAAGGGTGGCGTCGGCAAGACCACGACGACCATCAACCTCGGCGCGTCGCTGGCGGAGTACGGCCGCAAGGTCCTGCTCGTCGACTTCGACCCGCAGGGCTCGCTGTCGGTGGGCCTCGGGCTCAACCCGCACGACATGGAGCTGACGGTCTACAACCTGCTCATGGAGCGCGACGTCGACCTCGAGGACGTCGTGGTGCCGTCCGGGGTGCCCGGGATGGACCTGCTGCCCTCCAACATCGACCTGTCGGCCGCCGAGGTGCAGCTCGTGCACGAGGTTGCCCGCGAGCAGACGCTCCAGCGCGTGCTGAAGCCGGCGATCGACCAGTACGACGTCATCCTCATCGACTGCCAGCCATCGCTGGGCCTGCTGACGGTCAACGCGCTCACCGCGTCCGACGGCGTGATCGTGCCCCTCGAGTGCGAGTACTTCGCGCTGCGTGGCGTGGCGCTGCTCAAGACCACGATCGACAAGGTTCGCGAGCGGCTCAACCCCAAGCTCGAGATCGACGGCGTGCTCGGCACGATGTACGACGGCCGCACGCTGCACGGCCGCGAGGTCATGGAGCGGCTGGTGCAGGCGTGGGGCGACCTGGTCTTCCACACGGTCATCCGCCGCACCGTGAAGTTCTCCGACTCGACCGTCGCGGGCGAGCCGATCACGACGTACGCCTCGAGCTCCACCGGCGCCGACGCCTATCGGCAGCTCGCCAAGGAGGTGCTGGCACGGTGCCTCGACGGGTGAGCATGCCGGCCGCGGACGACCTGTTCCGCAGGACCGCGGAGAGCGACCAGGCGCGCGTCCGGGCCGTGCCCGACCAGCCGACCCCCGCAGCCGAGCCCGTTGCGGAGACGCGCGGTGCCGGGGCGTCCGCGAAGAAGCGCCCCAGCGGCCGGGTCCGCCACGACGAGAAGATGACTGTCTACATCACGTCCGAGGAGCTGCTCGACCTCGAGCACGCGCGACTCTCGCTGCGTCGTACCCACGGCCTCGCGGTCGACCGTGGCCGCCTCGTGCGAGAGGCCGTGGCGCTGGTGCTGGCCGACTACGAGGCCAACGGCGACGACAGCGTGCTCGTCCGGCGCCTGTCCGAGGAGTGAGCGTGACCGAGGCCGAGGCGCCCGCCGACACTGCTGCCGGCGCCGAGGCCCAGGCGGCCGCCGCCGGCGGCTTCGCGGTGCGCCTCGACAACTTCGAGGGCCCCTTCGACCTGCTGCTCAACCTCATCGCCAAGCACAAGCTCGACATCACCGAGGTCGCGCTGTCCAAGGTCACCGACGAGTTCATCGCCCACGTCAAGGCGGCGGGCCCGAGCTGGGACCTCGAGCAGACGACGTCGTTCCTGCTCGTCGCCTCGACCCTGCTCGACCTCAAGGCGGCCCGGCTGCTGCCGCAGGGCGACGTGGAGGACGAGGAGGACCTCGCCCTGCTCGAGGCGCGCGACCTGCTGTTCGCGCGGCTGCTGCAGTACAAGGCGTTCAAGCAGGTCGCCGCGGTTCTCGAGCAGCGGCTCGACGGGGAGTCTCGACGGCACCCGCGCGCGGTCGGGCTCGAGGAGCGCTTCGCCACGCTGCTGCCGGAGGTGCTGATCGGGATCGGCCTCGAGCAGTTCGCGGCGCTCGCGGCGAAGGCGATGGAGCCCAAGCCGGTCCTCGAGGTGAGCCTGCAGCACATCCACGCCGCCAAGGTGAGCGTCCGCGAGCAGGCGACCCTGGTGATGGAGCGGCTGCGCCGGGGAGGCACACTGACCTTCCGCGCTCTGTGCCGCGACTCGCCCGACACGCTGACGACGGTGGCGCGCTTCCTCTCCCTGCTGGAGCTGTTCCGCGAGGGGGCCGTGGCCTTCGACCAGGTCAGCCCGCTCGGGGAGCTGACGGTCCGCTGGACCGGCAGCGACGAGGACGAGTTCGAGATCGACGAGTTCGAGGGGGCGCCGGCCGAGGCGCCCGCGTCGGACCCGGAGCAGGACAACCCGGAGCAGGACAACCCGGAGCAGGACAACCCGGAGCAGGAAGAGGACACGTGAGCGAGGAGACGCTGGCCGTCCCGGTCGCGGCGCTGCGCCCGTCCCTGGAGGCGCTGCTGATGGTGGCGGACCAGCCGATGGACGTCGCCACCATGGCATCGGCCGTGGGCCACCCCAGTGACGAGGTGGCGGCCGCGCTGGAGGCCCTGGCCGCCGAGTACACCGAGCAGGACCGGGGCTTCGAGCTGCGCAACGTCGCCGGCGGCTGGCGGTTCTACACCCGCGAGGCCTACGCGCCGGTCGTGGAGCAGTTCGTGCTCGAGGGCCAGCAGGCGCGGCTGACGCAGGCCGCGCTGGAGACCCTCGCGGTGGTCGCCTACAAGCAGCCCGTCTCGCGGGCGCGGGTGTCGGCCATTCGCGGCGTCAACGTCGACGGCGTCATGCGCACGCTGCTGACCCGGGGTCTCGTCGAGGAGTGTGGGACCGACGAGTCGTCGGGCGCCCACCTCTACCGGACCACCGGCTACTTCCTCGAGCGCATCGGCGTCACCTCCCTCGACGAGCTGCCCGAGCTCGCGCCCTACCTGCCCGACATGGCCGACATGGAGGACGAGCTCGCCCAGGTGGCTGCCGCAGCTGCCGCGCAGACTCCTGAGCAGACTCCTGAGCAGACTCCTGAGCAGGCCCCGGAGCAGGCCCCGGAGCAGGCCTCCGAGCAGGGCGAGGGCGGCGAGTGAGCGACGTACCCGGCTCCGTCCCCGGCGCCGACGACGAGGGCCTGGTCCGGCTCCAGAAGTACCTCGCCCAGTCCGGCGTCGCCTCGCGACGCAAGTGCGAGGAGCTGATGCTCGACGGGCTGGTCACGGTGGACGGCGAGGTCGTCACCCGTCTCGGCACCAAGATCGACCCCCGCACCGCGGTCGTCCGCGTGGACGGCAAGCGGCTCCCGGGCATCTCGCCGCACGTCTACCTGGTCCTGAACAAGCCCCGCGGGGTGGTCTCGACGATGTCGGACCCGGAAGGGCGCCGCACCTTGCAGGACCTCGTGGCAGACCGCCCCGAGCGGCTCTTCCACGTGGGCCGGCTGGACACCGACACCTCCGGCCTCATCCTGCTCACCAACGACGGCGACTTCGCCCACCGCATGGCGCACCCGTCGTACGAGGTGGACAAGACGTACGTCGCCGAGGTCGAGGGAGACGTCATCCGGGCCACCCTCGGTCGGCTGCAGGAGGGCGTCACCCTGGAGGACGGACCGGTCGCGGTGTCCACCGCGCGGATCGTCACCCACGGACCCGGCCGGACGATCGTCGAGCTCGTGATCCACGAGGGCCGCAACCGGATCGTGCGGCGCCTGCTCGACCACGTGGGGCACCCCGTGCTGCGCCTGACGCGGACCGCGATCGGGCCCGTGCAGCTCGGCGGGCTCAGGAGCGGCGAGCTACGCGACCTGACGCTCGACGAGCTGGGCGAGCTGCTCGACGTCGCGAAGCTGTAGGGTCTCGCCCGTCCCGCCAGTCGTACGCCGTGTCCGGTAACCGGACGGGCTGCACGTGACGCAGGTCACGTCAAGGCTCTAGGCTCGGGATCGACGTGTCCCCGTCCCCCCAGTGAGGTGGCCCGTGTCAGAGATCCTGGTCGGCGTCGACCGAAGTGAACACTCAAGACGGGCGGTGGAGTTCGCCACCCTGCGCGCCCAGCAGCTTCACCGCAGTGTGGTGATCGTCCACGTCATCCCGTGGTCCCCGTACTCCTTCAACACCCCCGACGAGAACGAGCACCGTCACGAGCGACGGGAGGCCGAGCTCAAGGCCGCCACGGAGCAGATCATCGAGCCGCTGGCCGCGCTGGCGCGGGAGACCGGCGTGGATGTCGACACCGTCGTGCGCCACGGCGACCCCGTCGACACGCTCATCGCCATGGTCCAGGAACGGGGGAGCGAGCACATCGTGCTCGGGAGGACCGGTGACAGCCGGATGCGGCGCGCCTTCTTCGGCAGCCTGCCCTCGCAGATGGTGCTGCACGCGCCCGTCCCGGTGACGGTGGTGCCGTGATGAGCGCCCTGCTGAGCCTGCTCCCGATGGCGAGCATCGACGAGACCATCAGCGACTACTTCGGCCCCATCTCCGACTGGATCGTCAGCGTCGTCTTCTACTCCGTGAACATCAACGGGGCCGACGTCTCCCTGATCGTGCTCTGGCTGATCGCCGGCGCGATCTTCTTCACCGTCTGGCTCGGCCTGCCGCAGGTCAACGGCCTCAAGCACGCCGTCAATCTCGTGCGCGGCCGCTACTCCAGGCCCGAGGACGCCGGCGAGGTGTCGCACTTCCAGGCGCTGGCCACAGCGGTCTCGGGCACGGTCGGCCTCGGCAACATCGCCGGCGTGGCCGTCGCGATCTCCATCGGCGGCCCCGGGGCGACCTTCTGGATGATCGTCGCCGGCTTCTTCGGCATGGCGGCCAAGATGGCCGAGTGCACGCTGGGCGTGAAGTACCGCCACGAGCACGCCGACGGCTCGGTGTCCGGCGGCCCCATGTACTACCTGCGCGACGGCGTCTCCCGGGTCACCGGCAGCCAGGGGCTCGGCCGGTTCCTCGCTGCGTTCTTCGCCATCTGCTGCATCGGCGGCTCGCTCGGCGGCGGCAACATGTTCCAGGCCAACCAGGCCACCGCGCAGATCGTCGGCGTGACCGGCGGCGAGGACAGCCCCTTCGCCGGCCTCAACTGGGTCATCGGGCTCGCCTTCGCGGTGATCGTGGCCGCCGTGATCATCGGCGGGATCAAGAGCATCGCCCGGGTCACCGAGAAGGTCGTGCCGTTCATGGCGGCCATCTACGTCCTCGCGTGCCTCATCATCATCTTCGTCAGCTTCGACCAGGTGCCCGGCGCCTTCGGGGACATCGTCACCGGCGCCTTCAGCCCCGAGAGCATCGGCGGCGGCTTCCTCGGCGTGCTGATGGTCGGCTTCCAGCGCGCCGCGTTCTCCAACGAGGCCGGTATCGGGTCGGCGTCGATCGCGCACTCGGCGGTGAAGACGAACGAGCCCGCGACCGAGGGCCATGTCGCACTGCTCGAGCCGCTCATCGACACGATCATCATCTGCACGATGACCGCCCTGGCGATCGTCATCACCGGCGCGTGGGACGACCCGGACGCGTCCGAGCTCGGCGGCGTGGGGCTGACCTCGCGCGCGTTCGAGTCGGTGCTGCCGTGGTTCCCCAACGTGCTGGCCGTCGCCGTGATCCTCTTCGCCTTCTCGACGATGATCTCGTGGTCGTACTACGGCATGAAGGCCACCGGCTACCTGTTCGGCGACAGCGCCACCGCGGAGCTGGTCTTCAAGGTGATCTTCTGCCTGTTCGTCATCATCGGCGCCTCGCTGTCGCTGGAGCCGGTCATCGGCTTCTCCGACGCGATGATCTTCATGATGTCGATCGCCAACGTGGCCGGTCTCTACATCCTGGCCCGCGTGGTCCGCAACGAGATCCGGGGTCACAAGGAGAGGGTGCGGACCGGGGAGTTCGCCCGGGTCAAGTGACGCTCGAGTGAGGCTCGAGTGACACTGCTCGAATGACCTGGCCCTGCGGGCTCTAGGGTTGGCGGGTCGGCTGCCGGTGAGGCGGCCGACCCGCCGATCTGTCTGCCGACCGAGCCGAACCGAGGAGTGGCCGTGGGGATGCTGACCGGGCCTGTCGAGGTCGTCGGGACCGGGCTGCTCGGCACGTCCGTCGCCCTGGCATGCCGGCGTGCCGGCCTCGAGGTGCTGCTCAGCGACATCTCGCCCGAGCACGTCCGGACCGCCAGCGGCCTGGGCGCCGGCCGCGCCCGTGTGTACTCCGACCGGCCGCAGCTCGTCGTGGTGGCGGTGCCGCCGGACCACCTCGCCGAGGCCGTCCTGGCTGCGCTGAGGGACGGCGACGCCGTCGTGACCGACGTCGGCTCGGTCAAGGAGCTGCCGCACCGCGCTGTTGTAGCGAACGCACCCGACCTGGCAGGCCGGTACGCCGGGGGGCACCCGATGGCGGGCAGCGAGCGCTCCGGGCCGCTCGCGGCCAGCGCCAACCTCTTCGACGGCCGGCCCTGGGCAGTGACCCCCCACGAGGGCTCCTCCGAGGAGGCGGTCGCGCTGGTGGAGGAGCTGGCCGGGCTGTGCGGCGCGGTGGCCGTCAGGCTGACCCCGCGAGACCACGACGAGGCGGTCGCCCGGATCTCGCACCTGCCCCACCTGCTCGCGGCGCTGGTGGCGAGCCGGCTGGCGGAGGCCCCGGCCGAGCACCTCACCCTCGCCGGGCAGGGTGTTCGCGACGTCACCCGCGTGGCCGCCAGCGACCCGGCCATGTGGCAGCAGATCGTCGGCGCCAACGCCGAGGCGGTCGCCGCCCTGCTGGAGGAGGTCCGGGGCGAGCTCGAGGCGATGATCGACGCCGTGCGGACCGGTGGGCGCGACGAGCTCGGGCGGCTGCTCGAGCGGGGCGTCGCCGGCACCCGCGCCATCCCCGGCAAGCACGGCGGGCCGCTGGCGCCCACGCGGTCGGTCTACGTCAGCGTCCCCGACCACCCGGGCGAGCTCGCGCGGCTGTTCGCCGACGCGGGGGAAAGCGACGTCAACATCGAGGACGTCCACATCGACCACGACCCCGGCCGACCGGTCGGGCTCGTCGAGCTCCTGGTCGCGGAGTCGCGGGCCGAGCACCTGCTCGCCTCGCTGGAGTCCCGCGGCTGGGTGACCCACCGGTAGGCTGCGGCCTGCCCGTTGTACGCAGCACCAGAAGGCAGGTCACCCGTGAGCCGCATCCCCGAGGACATCGTCGTCGCCGTCGACGGCCCGTCCGGCTCGGGCAAGTCCAGCACGTCGCGCGGGGTGGCGGTCCGGCTCGGGCTGCGCTACCTCGACACGGGGGCGATGTTCCGCGCGATGACGTGGTGGATGCTGCGGCAGGGGGTCGACGTCCACGACGCCGACGCGGTCGCGGCGCGGGTGGACGAGCCCGAGATCCTCTCGGGCACCGACCCGACCGGCCCGTCGATCATCGTCGACGGCACCGACGTCGGCCTCGCGATCCGCACCGACGAGGTGAACGGTGCGGTCTCGCCGGTCAGCGCCGTGCCTGCGGTCCGGCAGCGGCTCCTCGAGCTGCAGCGCAGCGTCATCGACGCCGGCGGGATCGTGGTCGAGGGCCGCGACATCGGCTCGGTCGTGGCCCCGGACGCCGCGGTCAAGGTCTACCTGACCGCGGACCCCGAGGCGCGGGCGCTGCGGCGTGCCGCCGAGGAGGGCGGCACCGACGTCGCCGCCACCCAGCAGTCGCTGCTGGCGCGCGACAAGATCGACTCGGGCCGGACCACCGCCCCGCTCGTCATGGCCGACGGGGCCGCACACATCGACACCACGGCGTACACCCTCGACGAGGTGATCGACCAGGTCGTGGCGCTGGTCGAGGCGGTGGGGGAGTCCGCGTGACCCCCGCCCCGCCACCCGCCCCGCCACCCGCCCCTGGGCTGCACCACGCGGCGCCCCCGCGCAGCGACACCGCGCCGCACCCGCCGCGGTTCCTGCTGGAGCCGCTGCGGCCGCTCGCGCGCCGGGTACTCCGTCAGCGGTGGGAGGTCGAGGTCCACGGTGCCGAGCACGTGCCCGGCACCGGTCCCGTGATCTTCGCCTCCAACCACATCGGCATCGCCGACGGTCCGATCCTCACGATCTTCGCGCCGCGTCCGGTGCACTCGCTGACCAAGGTGGAGATGTTCAGCGGCGGGATGGGCCGCTTCCTCCACTTCAGCGGCCAGGTGCCGCTGGACCGGTTCAACCCCGACCCTCGCGCGGTGAAGACCTGCCTGCGGGTGCTGCGCGAGGGGCGCACCATCGGGATCTTCCCCGAGGGGCGGCGCGGCGGCGGCGACGTCGAGCGCTTCCACCGCGGCGCGGCGTACTTCGGCATGGTCACCGGCGCGCCGGTGGTCCCCGTCGCGATGCTGGGGACCCGCCGTCCCGGCGGGCACACCGACGAGTGGCCGGCCCGCGGCAGCCGCATCGACCTGGTCTTCGGACCACCCGAGGTGCTGGAGCCGGTGCCCTGGCCCCGCACCCGGGAACAACTCGACCGTGCCTCGCTGTTGTTGCGGGAGCACCTGAGGACCCATCTGGAGCAGGCGCTGGCCACCACCGGCCGCAGCCTGCCCGGTCCACTTCCCGCCACGGAGGTCGAACCCGACCCCGCCACCGGCGTCACCGAGCAAGGAGCACCATGAACGACGGGCACCCCGAGCCCCTGACCGGCCCCGACGACTACGACGCCGTCGACGACGAGAACGAGCACCTGTCCGGCCCCGTGCCGGTCCTCGCCGTCGTCGGCCGGCCGAACGTCGGCAAGTCGACGCTGGTCAACCGCATCATCGGCCGCCGCGAGGCCGTCGTCGAGGACGTGCCGGGTGTCACCCGGGACCGGGTCTCCTACGACGCGACCTGGAACGGCCGCGCCTTCACCGTCGTCGACACCGGTGGCTGGGACCCCGACGCCCGCGGGCTGGCGGAGCGGATCGCGGCCCAGGCCGAGATCGCCGTCGGGCTCGCCGACGCGGTGCTGTTCGTGGTCGACGCGACGGTCGGCATCACCGACGCCGACGAGGCCGTCGTGAAGATCCTGCGCCGCTCCAAGAAGCCGGTCGTCCTCGCGGCCAACAAGGTCGACGACATGCGCACCGAGGCGGAGGCCTACGGCCTGTGGAACCTCGGGCTGGGCGAGCCGTTCCCGGTCTCCGCGCTGCACGGCCGGGGCTCGGGCGACATGCTGGACGCGGTGCTCGCGGCGCTGCCGGAGCCACCGCCGGAGCGGCTCGGCGAGGTCGGCGGCCCGCGCCGGGTGGCGATCGTCGGCAAGCCGAACGTCGGCAAGTCCTCGCTGCTCAACAAGCTGGCCGGCGAGGACCGGGTCGTCGTCGACAACGTCGCCGGCACCACCGTGGACCCGGTCGACGAGCTCGTCGAGCTCGGCGGCCGCACGTGGCGCTTCATCGACACCGCCGGCATCCGCAAACGGGTCAAGGAGGCGTCGGGCCACGAGTACTACGCCTCGCTGCGGACGTCGACCGCGATCGACCGCGCGGAGGTGGCCGTTCTGGTCGTCGACGCGGACCTGTCGATCTCCGAGCAGGACATCCGGATCCTCCAGACGATCCGGGAGGCGGGCCGTGCCCTCGTCATCGCCTTCAACAAGTGGGACCTCGTCGACGAGGAGCGCCGCTACTACCTCGAGCGCGAGGTCGAGCGGGAGCTGGTCCAGGTGCAGTGGGCACCACGGATCAACATCACCGCCCGCACCGGCTGGCACGTCGACCGGCTGGTGCCGGCGCTCGACAAGGCGCTGGAGGGCTGGGAGACCCGCGTGCCGACCGGCGCGCTGAACTCCTTCCTCGGCCGTCTCGTCGCCGAGCACCCCCACCCGGTGCGTGGCGGGAAGCAGCCGAAGATCCTGTTCGGCACCCAGCCGTCGACCTCGCCGCCCACGTTCGTACTCTTCACCAGCGGCAAGCTCGAGGCGTCGTACCTGCGCTTCGTCGAGCGCCGGCTGCGCGAGGAGTTCGGCTTCGTGGGCACGCCGATCGTGATCCAGCAGCGGCCGCGGGAGAAGCGCAAGCGCTAGCCGGCACCCCAGGCAGCCACGAGACGAGCCGGGGGCTGACCGGCCCGGTGCTGCCGACCTTGGCCCGTGTCGACGGGCTTCGGGGCACGGTGGGATCGACCCATGGCAGTCCCGGCCTGGGTCAGCAGCCGTCGCCGCCGCCCGGGCGCCGGCGGCACGAAGCTGCTGCTCGGGCTGGCTGCGCTCGCGGTGGCGTTCGCGGCGGCCGACACCTACGTCGTGGTGCTCGCGCTGCCGGAGATGATGGCGGCATCGGGGCTGTCGGGGGAGGACCTGCAGCGGGGAGCCCCGATCATCTCCGGGTTCCTGCTCGGGTACGTCGCGGTGCTGCCGCTGGCGGGGCGGCTCTCCGACCTGCGGGGTCGCATCCCGGTACTGGTCGGCTCGCTGGTGCTCTTCTCGCTGGGCTCACTGGTGACTGCGGCTGCCTACGACCTGACGTTCGTGGTGACCGGTCGCGTGCTGCAGGGCCTCGGCGCCGGAGGCCTGCTGCCCGCCACCCTGGCCCTGGTCGCGGACCTCTATCCGCCCCGTGACCGGGGGATCCCGCTGGGGGTCGTCGGCGCGGTCCAGGAGTTCGGCAACGTGGTGGGTCCGCTCTACGGGGCGGCCGTCCTGGCGGTCGGGTCCTGGCGCGACATCTTCCTCATCAACCTCGCTGCCGGGCTGGCGCTGGCTGCGTTGCTGCGGCACCGGGCGCGGACCGAGGGGCACCCGGTCCCGTCACTCGGCCGCCCCGACTGGCTCGGCTGGTCGCTGGCCGTGGTCGCGGTGGCTGCCGTCCTGCTGGTCATGCGCCAGCCGGGACGGTTGCGCGAGGACCTGCTGCTCGGGGCCGCCTTCACGCCGCTGGTCGGCGGAGGCCGCTGGACCTCGCCGCTGGCGCTCGCCGCGGCGGTCGCGGTGCTGCTGCTGGTCGCACGCTGTGTGTGGGCCCGGGACCCGCTGCTCGACCTGCGTGCGTGGGGCCGGGTGCTGGCGCAGGTCGACGTGCTGGGGGCGTCGCTCCTCACGGTCGGACTCGGCGGGGTCATCCTGGCGTTCGGCACGGCCGACGCCCGTGAGGGGGTACTGGCCCCGGGCGGTCCGTGGTTGCTCGTGGCGAGCGCGCTGGCGCTGACCGCCTTCTGGCGCCGGAGCCGGTCGGTGCCCCATCCGCTGCTGCCGGTCGGCACGCTCTCGGCGACGCCCGCATGGGGGGCGCTGGTCGTGAGCTTCTTCGTGGGGGCCGGCCTGATCGCAGCGCTGGTCGACATCCCCGTCTGCGCGCGGCTCGTGCTGCGGGGGGAGACGCAGCTGACCGCGGCCCTGGTGCTCGTCCGCTTCCTGATCGGGCTGCCCGTCGGTGCGTTCCTGGGTGGGTGGCTGACCCGGCGGTTCGCGGCGGGAGGCGTCACCGCCCTCGGCATGGCGCTGGCGGGCGGCGGGTTCGCCTGGATGTCCACGTGGGGCGTGACCGCGCTCGAGAGCCCGGTGGCCACGGTGCCGCTGTTCGCCGCCGGCGCCGGGATCGGGCTGGCGATGGCTCCGGTCAACGCGGCCCTGCTGGCGGCGAGCGACGACGCCGTGCACGGAGTGGCCAGCGGGCTGCTGGTCGCCGCCCGCACGGTCGGCAAGCTCGTGGGCATCAGCGTGCTGACGGCCGTCGGGCTGTCGCGGCTCTACGCGGCCCAGCGGGGCCTGCCCGGCCCCCGCGAGGTCTGCGCGGACGGGGCCAGCAGGTGCGCGGAGTACACCGCCCTGCTGCGGGACGCCGGGCTGACCCAGGTGCAGACGATCTTCCTCGGCGCCGCGGTGTGCTGCGTGATCGCCGGCCTCGTGGCCCTCGTGGTGTTCCGGGATGCGGAGACCCGTCACGTCCGCCCCACGACCTTGGGGCTGTAGCGAGGCGCGACCCGATTCCGACTCCGGGGCCAGGCTGCGATAGTGTTCACGCGGCCTTCCACGGAAGGCCATCGGGCTGTGGCGCAGCTTGGTAGCGCACTTGACTGGGGGTCAAGGGGTCGCAGGTTCAAATCCTGTCAGCCCGACCGAAAAGACCGCCTCTGACCTGCGAATCTGCAGGTCGGAGGCGGTTTCGGTCTCCGCGGCTCATTCGCCGCAGCGGATGGCCCAGGCATCGCGGGCGTCGGCGGTCCGGGGCCCGTTCTCGAAGCAGTCCCTGAGTCTCATCTGGTCGGCGGCCTTGCGGTGGCAGCTCATGCTCCATCCTTCGTGGCCGTCGGCGGTGCGCGGGGCGCCACTCATGCACCGTCCGTACAGGTCGTCGTACGAGTCATCGAGCGGGCCGTCCGCGCCGGCGCCGGCGAGCGGGGTGACGGTCAGCGCGACCACGAGCGCGATGCCGACGAGGGTGACGCTGGGGGTGGTGAACTTGCGATGGGTGTGACGGTTCATGGTCTTCTCCGTCTCTTGCGGTGGACCAGCTCGGGTGCCTGGTCGCTGAGTTGCTTCCAGGTATGCCGGAGGACGGTGTCGGCCACGCCTCAGGCGGTGACGGCCGGGTAACGGCGGTGTTGACGCCTCCCGCGGTCCGCGAAACCGTGAAGGGATGGTCGTGAACGTCCTGGGGCCGGTGGCGGTCGACGGGGACAGGGGGTCGTTGACCCCTCGCGACCGGGTCGTGCTGGCGGCCCTGGCGATGACGCCACGCGAGGTGGTCAGTGCGGATCGGCTGGCCGACGCGTTGTGGGGTGAGGAACCGCCGGCGACGTGGTCGAAGGTGGTGCAGGGGTGTGTGGTGCGGATCCGGAAGGTGTTGGGCAGCGAGGCGATCCGCACCACGCGGCAGGGCTACGTGCTGGACGTTTCCGAGGACGCGGTCGACGCGTTCCAGTTCGAGCGGCAGGTGCGCCGGGGCAGGGAGCTGCTGTCGCTGCGGGAGCCCGAGCGTGCCCGCTACACCGTCGGCCAGGCGTTGGGGCTGTGGCGCGGAGCGGCTCTGGCCGACCTGGACGGCTGGGCGCCGGCCGAGGACGCGGCGCGACGATGGGAAGAGATGCGTCGTGACGCCGAGGAGCTCGGGGTCGAGGCGTCGCTGGCGGCGGGGGCGTGGCGCGAGGTGCTGACCGAGGCAGGCCGTCTCGTGGCCGAGCAACCATTCCGGGAGTCTCGGTGGGCGTTGCTGGCCCGGGCGCAGTACCAGGCGGGGCGGCAGGCGGAGTCCTTGGCCACCCTGCAGCGGGCGCGTGCGGTGCTGACCGGTGAGCTGGGACTGGACCCCGGTCCGGATCTGGCGGCCCTGGAGGCGGCGATCCTGCGGCAGGACCCGGATCTGCTGCCGCGCCCGGAACGGGCCAGGGCCTCGACGGCCTGTCCGTACAGGGGCTTGCTGTTCTACGACGTCGACGACAGTGAGGAGTACTTCGGGCGCGACGCCGAGGTCGACACGTGTCGGCAGATCCTGGACCGGCAGGGCATCGTGGCGGTGGTGGGCCCCTCGGGCAGCGGCAAGTCATCGCTGGTGCGAGCCGGGGTCGCGGCCTCGCTGCGCCGCGACGGGCGAGCCCTGGCCACGATCACGCCGGGGCCGCACCCGATGGCCGCGCTCGCCGACGTCAAGGGTCTGCGAGCCGACTCGGTGCTCGTGGTCGACCAGCTCGAGGAGGCGGTGACCGTCTGCACGGACCTCACCGAGCGTGAGGCGTTCTTCGACGCGCTGGCCGCGCGCGCCGATGCCGGTCAGGGGACGGTGCTGGCGCTGCGGGCCGACCGGTTGGGTCTGCTCTCGGCACACAAGCCGTTGTCGCGGCTGCTGGAGCGTGGCCTGTACCTGTTGGGCGCGATGGACGAGGACGACCTGCGCAGCGCGGTCGAGGGGCCGGCCCGCCAGGCGGGGCTGCTGGTGGAGGCCGGACTGGTCGACATCCTGGTCCACGAGGTCGCCGATGAACCGGGCGCGCTCCCGCTGCTGTCCCACGCGCTGGCCCAGACCTGGGAACGACGAGAGGGTGGCACGCTCACCGTCGAGGGATACCGCTCTTCCGGGGGCATCCAGGGCGCGGTCGCGCAGACCGCCGAGGACGTCTTCGTGGGGCTGACCCCCGAGGAGCAGGGGACCGCTCGCGACCTGCTGCTACGCCTGGTGGTCTCGGTGGGGACGGGCGAGCCGTCCCGCAGCCCCGTGCCGCGGCGGGCCGCCGCCCCGGACCCGGCGCACGAGCAGGTCGTCGAGACGCTGGTGGCCGCGCGGCTGCTCACCTCCGACGGCGAGATCCTCGCCCTGGCCCACGAGTCGCTGGCGCGGGCCTGGCCGCGGCTGCGTGGCTGGCTGGACGCCGACAGCGAGGGGCAGCTGATCCTGCGTCACCTGACCGTGGCCGCCGACGCATGGCAGGGCATGGGCCGCCCCGACAGCGAGCTCTACCGTGGCGCGCGGCTGGCTCGGGCGATGGAGTGGCGGCAGGCCACACACGTCCACCTCACCGACACCGAAGTCCAGTTCCTCGACGCCTCCGTGGCCCGAGCTCGCGAGGAGTCCCGCACGGCCGAGGAGCGCGTGCGCGAGCAGGCGCAGATCAACCGCCGGCTCCGGGGTCTGCTGGCCGGTGTGGTCGCGGTCCTCGTCCTGGCCCTCGTCGCCGGAGGTCTGGCCGTCCGCGAGAGCAGACGGGCTGACGACCAAGCCAGTCGCGCCGACGACCAGGCCAGGCTCGCGGTCGTGCGCGAGCTTGCGGCGGCATCCCGGGCCGCGCGTGTCGACGATCCGGAGCTGGCCGCGCTCCTGGCGCTCGAGGCATCCTCGCCCGAGCTCGCGCGCGCGGGGCACGTGGAGCGAGAAGCGGTCGAGGCTCTGCACGGCGCCGTCCGGGCCTCCCGCATCGTCTATGTGACCGAGGACGGCGGTGGAGCGGTCGCGTGGAGCGGGAATGGGGATCTGATCGCGACCGAGGGGCCGGAGGAGACCGGGCTCGTCGACCTGAGAGACGCCGTGACCGGGGAGCCCGTTGCGCGGTTCGAGGGGCACGACATCGACGTCAACGATGTCGCCTTCGGCCCCGGCGACGTGGTGGCCACCGCGGGGGACGACGGCGACCTGCGCGCCTGGGACCCCGATGACCACCACCTCCTCGCCGAGGTCCTGGGTGACGGCCAGGTCTGGGGTCCGTCCTTCTCCACCACTGGTCCGACGCGTCTTGCCGCGGCCTGGTTCGATGAAGGTGTCGTGCGCGTCGCCACCCTCGACGACGCGTGGAAACCACGCACCACGCGCACGATCAAGATCCCCGGCGGCCCGTTCGACACATCGTTGAGCCCCGATGGTGCCTCGCTGGCCGTCGCGACCGCGGACCCCGTGCGGGCTCGCGTCGTCGATGTTCGCTCCGGCCGGATCCGCTTCCATCTGCGGGGCCACGTCGCGAATCTCTCAGAGGTCGCCTACAGCCCGGACGGCCGGTGGATCGCCACGAGCAGCGATGACGGGACGGTGCGCATCGTCGACGCGGACACGGGGGCGCCACGTCACGTCATCGCCGAGTCCAGCGCCGGGGTGCGCGGTATCGCCTGGGCCCCGGACTCCGCGCGCGTGGCCGCCGGGGGCTGGGACGGCAAGGTCCGCGTCCATGAGCTCACCGAGGACGCCGCCTCGACGTCCATGGTGATGAGTGGTGCCTCGACCGAGGGCGGTGTGTGGCGTCTTGCGTTCTCACCGGACGGGCAGCGCCTGCTGTCCGGCAACTTCCCCGTCACCGCGGCCACGGTCTGGGACGTCGGGCTGCACGGCGACGCCGAGGTGGCGAACCTGCCTGCTGGGCCCCCGGGTGCTGCCGGGGCCGCCTTCGACTCCCGCGGTCGCCTCTACCTCCACGACGTGGACGAGTCGCTGCGAGTCACGGACGACGACGGTGCCCTGATCGCCCACCTCGAGAAGCCGACCGACCTACGGGCTCCCGACGGAGCGCCCCCACCCCAGGGCCTGGCCGTCAGCGCGGACGGGTCGACGGCCGGGACCGGTGCCACCGATCTCGGTGTGACCGTCTGGGACGTCGCCAGCGGTGAGCACCTCTTCTCCACGGGCCGCGGCACCTGGCAGTCGACGCCGGCCTTCAGCGCGGACGGGCAGCTCGTGGCAGTGGGCGGCGACGAGGAGCTGACCGTCCGCACGCGTTTCGGCGAGGTCCTGGCCCGGCTGAAGGATGGACGCGGGTACTTCGACCCAGCTTTCAGTCCGGACGGCCGCACGGTCGTCGTGGCGAGCGGCCCGACCGATCGACCGGTGTACGACCGGAACACGGTGAGCTGGGAGTGGGAGACAGGCACCACCACCGTGCTGGCGGAGGGAGAACGCTTCGCGCCCAAGTTCTCGCCGGACGGCACGAAGGTGGCCATCGCCGCCGCTTCGGTGGTCTCGATCATCGTCGACGCCGAGTCCGCAGAGGTGCTGGCCGAGCTCGAAGGCAGCCCCGCCGGCGTCGCGGACCTCGCCTGGAGCCCCGACGGCAGCCGGATCGCCACCGCAGGAATCGACGGCCAGATCATCGTCTGGGACCCGACACAGGGCAGCCAGATCCTGGAGCTCCCGCCCTTGCCCTACGAGGTGTACTCGATCGCCTTCTCGCCCGATGGGCGCCACCTCGTCACCACCTCGAGGTTCGAGACGCTCGCCCGGGTCTGGACGCTCGACGTGGAGGAGCTGCGGCAGATCGCCGCCGGCAAGGTCCGACGGGGCCTCACCGCAGCCGAGTGCGCGACCTACCTGCATGGTCGAGGGTGCACGACCTGAAAGGTGGGTCAGTTCGTCGTTTCCGTGGATCACGGGTGCCCCGGTGGAGCAGGGCCTGGTGGAGGCGCGCAGCGGGCAGGTCGTGCCAGCATCAGGGCATGCCGTTCGTCAGAAGCCACGCGTTGGACGGGAGCGAGGCCATGGTGACGTCGACGGAGTGCCACCACGTCGTCTCCCACAGGTCCTACCGGCTGCCGCGATGACCGACCTCAGCCTGATCCTGCTCGCGGCGCTGGTGGCCGGTCTCGCTGCCACGGCCGTGCGACTGCCGCCCCTGGTGGGGTTCCTGGTGGCGGGGTTCGCCCTGCACGGCGCGGGGGTCCCCGAGCCGCCGGAGCTCGACACGCTCGCCGACCTCGGCGTGGCGCTGCTCCTGTTCGGGATCGGCCTCAAGCTGGACGCGCGGGTTCTGGCGCGCCGCGAGGTGTGGCTGACCGCGCTCGTCCACATGGGCGTCACCACGGCACTCGGCCTCGCCTATCTGGCCGTGCTGGCGGTGGTCGGGATCGGCCTGCTCGGCGGACAGGACTGGCATGCCCTGCTCGTCATCGGCTTCGCCCTGGCCTTCTCGAGCACCGTGCTGGTCGTGACCGTCCTGGAGGACCAGAGCTCTGCGAGGTCGCGCTACGGACGGACGGCGGTCGGAATCCTGGTGATCCAGGACATCGCCGCAGTCGCCTTCCTCACCGTCGCCAAGGCGTCGCCCCCGAGCCCATGGGCGTTTCTGCTGGTCCTGCTGCTGCCGGCCGCCTGGCTGATGCGACGGATGCTGCGCCAGGTCGGGCACGACGAGCTGATGCCGCTGCTCGGGGTCGCCCTGGCGTTGGCCCCCGGCTACGCGCTCTTCGAGGCCGTGGGGCTGAAGGGGGACCTGGGCGCCCTGCTCATCGGTCTCCTGCTCGCCGGGGAGCCGCGTGCCGACGAGCTGTCCAAGGCCCTGTTCTCGATCAAGGAGCTGCTCCTGGTCGGCTTCTTCCTCTCGATCGGGTTCACGGGGCTCCCCTCGAGCGCCGACCTGCTGCTGGCGGCGCTGCTTCTCGTCCTGATCCCCCTCAAGTCCCTCGGGTTCGTAGCGTTGTTGTGGTGGCAGGGCATGAGGCACCGCACGTCGGTCCTGACCGGCAGCGTGCTCGCCAACTACTCCGAGTTCGGCCTGATCGTGATCGTCGTCGGTGCCTCCGCCGGCTTCGTCTCCGAGGACTGGCTGGCCGTCGTCGGCAGCGCGGTCGCCATGAGCTTCCTCCTCTCGGTCCTCATCAACGGCCGAACCGGCCGGCTGGCGGCCTTCGCCGAGCGGCGGATGCCGACGCAGGACGTTCAGCGGCTGCACCCCGACGACCGTCCGATCGACGTGGGGCACGCGGACGCGGTCGTCATGGGTATGGGTCGGGTCGGGCAGGCGGTCTACCACCAGCTCATCGACACCTACGGACTGCACGTCGTCGGCATCGAGAGCCGGGAGGAGCGCGCTGCCCAGCTCCGCGCGCAGGGCCTCGACGTGATCGAGGGGGACGCCACCGACACCGATCTGTGGCACCGGATCACCCAGGCCGGTGAGGTGGACATCGCCGTGCTCGCGATGCCCTTCCACGGCAGCAACCTCGCCGCCCTGAGGCAGCTCGAGGCCAGTGAGTTCGCCGGCACCATCGCTGCCATCGCGCAGTACGACGACGAGGCTGCCGAGCTCCGCGAGCGCGTCCACGCCGTCGTCGGGCTCTACGACGGCGCGGGCACGGCGCTGGCGGACGGCGCAGCCGAGCGAGCGAGCAGGCAGCGTGGTGGTGGGGAGCCGGAAGCGTCACCGGACGCGTAGGGGGCGGCTCGCGACCAGGCCGACCTGATGGCTGAGGTCAGAGGCTGACGACCATCTTCCCGGTGTTGTCGCCCCGCAGGAGGCCGAGGAAGGCGTCGACGGCGTTCTCGAGGCCGTCGACCACGGTCTCGCGGTCACGCAGCGAGCCGTCGGCGAGCCAGCCGGCGGCCTGCCGGGCGTACTCCGACGCGAGGTCGTAGTGGTCGCCGACGAGGAAGCCCTCCATGCGGCCTCGGGTCTGGATGAGCCTGGCGAGGTTGCGCGGCCCGGGCGCGGGCTCGGTGTCGTTGTAGACCGAGATGGCGCCGCAGATCGCGACGCGGCCGTTCAGCCGCAGCGCGCCGAGCGCGGCCTCGAGGTGGTCGCCGCCCACGTTGTCGAAGTAGACGTCGATGCCGTCGGGCGCGGCCTCCGCGAGCTGCTCGCGGACCGGGTCGTCCTTGTAGTTGAAGGCGGCGTCGAAGCCCAGCTCGTCGCGCAGGTAGGCCACCTTCTCCGCGGAGCCGGCGCTACCGATGACGCGGGAGGCACCCAGCGCCTTCGCGACCTGTCCGGCGACGCTGCCAACCGCGCCGGCCGCTCCGGAGACGAACACGACGTCACCGGGCTTCAACGAGGCGATGCGCACCAGCCCGGCGTACGCCGTCAGCCCGGTCATGCCGAGCACCCCGAGGTACTTCGAGGCCGGGGCAAGGGACGTGTCGACCTTGCGGGCCGAGGAGGCGTCGACGACCGCCACCTCGCGCCAGCCCTGGAAGTGGAGCAGGTGGTCGCCCACTGAGACGCCCGCGGCCCGCGACTCCTCGACCACGCCGACGGCTCCGCCGGTCATGGCCTCGCCCAGCGCGAACGGCTCGGCGTAGGACTTGGCGTCGTTCATCCGGCCGCGCATGTACGGGTCGACGGACATGAACTCGTTGCGGACCCGGACCTGCCCGTCGGCGAGCTCCGGGACCGTGCTCTCGGCGAGCTCGAAGTCGTCGTGGGTCGGCCACCCGACGGGGCGGGAGACGAGGCGGACTTCGCGGGGGTTCGACAAGGTTCTTCTCCTCGAGAGCTCGGGGTCAGGAGCGCCCGGGCTCACCCGGGCACGTGGGGTGGAACGCCCCGGGACGTTCTCCTCTTCCGAGACATGGGCAACACTCGCGGCGGCGGCCTGCCTCACCCCGGCGGCGCAGCGTCGCCGGACGGCTGCACGACGTACCAGTCGCCGCCGTTGAGGAAGACGTCGTGGCACCGCACCTCGCGCTTGCCCTCGTGGGCGTAGAAGTAGAGGGGGTGGTCGTTGTAGGTGACCTGGATGGTGCCGTCGGTTCGCTTCGTGGTCCCGAGCAGCGAGCCGTCGACACCGCGCCCCGCCACCGGCTTGCCCTGGGTGAGCACGGGCGGCCAGGCCACGGCGCACTCGCCGTAGCAGCGGGACCGCGAGGTGCGCTCGATGTCGAAGAGGTAGATCGCCTGTCCTGTCGCGTCGAAGAGCATGGGGCCGAACTGGCTGTCCGAAACGACGATCCGGGTACCCGGCTTCGGCGGCTTGCGCGTCCTGGACGGCTTCGGCTTCGGGGGTTCGGTGGCGGTGGGCTCCTCGGAGGCCCCGGTCGGCGTCTCGGCCGGTGCGGTGGCCGACGGCTCCCCGCTCGGGGCCGGCGTGGTGCCAGTGGCTGCGGCGGGGTCCGCCACCTCGGTCCCGCCACCGATGCCGCAGCCGGCCGTCACGGCGAGGAGCAGCGCGGCGGCGCAGTGTCGGACCAGCATGCCTCGCAGTCTGCTACAGGTCAGGGACGCCCGGGGTCGCGGTGATGTGACGGTCTGGTGACGAGCTGGGCGGTCGAGGGCCGGGGCGGACCGGAAGGGGACGGGTCGTGGAGCTCACGGACAGCTTCCAGGACGCACTCGACACCGTGGTGGGCGAGGATCGTCAACAAGGTGCCGGAGTAGGTCGGGATCGACCGGCTCCGCGAGTCGGATGCCGGCAGGTACGTCGCGCGGGTCCTGCCCGCCAGTCCCGCGAAGACCGTTGGCCGGGTCGTCTACTGGCTGGTCTTCGTTTTCTTCCTGGTCGCCGCCGTGGCCGCGCTGGAGATCCCTGCAGTGACCGCGTTCATGGACCGGGTGCTCGGCTGCGTGCCGAACGTCATCGCCATGTTCATGATCCTCGAGCCGCTGCAGATCGCGCCCGAGATCGTGCGCATCGCCTTCGCCGCCACCGTCGGCGCCCTCGCGCTGGCCCTGGCGCTGGCCTTCGGGCCCGGGGGCCGCGACGTCGCGCGGAGGATCCTCGAGGAGGCCTACGCGAGCGGCCGGGAGGCCAAGGACCAGGCGGACACCGGGGCACCGCCCCCGTCGCCCGGCATCTGAGGGACGAACGTTGAGGGATTGACCGGCCGCGATTTCGGGCAGTGGGTGTCGTGATCTCGTGCCGGCTCGGCGGACGTGCCGGCACGCCACCCACCTCGAGGAGGAGCAGCCGATGAGCGGGTACACCATGACCACGACGCTGGACCTGACGTACGACGACACTGTCGCGGCGGTGCGCGCCGCGCTCGAGGACCAGGGGTTCGGGATCCTGACCGAGATCGACCTGGCGGCCAAGCTCAAGGAGAAGCTCGACGTCGAGGTCGCGCCGCAGGTGATCCTGGGCGCCTGCCGACCCCCGCTGGCCTACGAGGCGATCCAGGCGGAGCCGTCCATCGCTGCAGTCCTGCCGTGCAACGTGGTCGTCCGCTCGCTGGACGACAGCAGGACCCTGGTGGAGGCGTTCGACCCCAAGGCGATGACGGGGCTCGCCGACAACGACGCCCTGCACAAGGTCGCCGACGACGCCAGGGAGCGGATCGAGTCGGCGTTCGCGGCGCTGGACGGAGCTCGCTGAGGAGCGGATCAGCCCGAGGGCCGGGGCCGGCGCGCATCCACCGGCAGGCCGAACCGGGTGTGCACCCCGGGGCTGAAGGCCACGTGGTCCGGCGGGCGGGCCGCGAGGTCGCCGAACCCGGCCGAGGTGACCAGCTGGTCGTCGAGGTCGAGGACCTCGGCGGCGTGCAGCGGCCACGCGGGGTGCTCGTTGGGGATGTAGCGGGTGCGTCCGAACACCTCCGTGTGGAGCCCCCAGCGCGCGGAGAGAAACCGGTCGAGCGGCGTCGCCTCCCGCGGCTCGCCGACCCGCAGCCTCACCAGGCTCGTCGCGCCGCGGGCACGGGCGGTGCGGTCGCGCAGGGTGGCGGTCCAGGTGTGGACGTCGCCGACGGGGGAGGGGCCCGGTGCCCGGTCGACGAGGTGCCGCATCCGGGCCCAGCGGTACGGCGTGCCGAACGCGAAGCGGGCTGCCGCCACGACGACCAGCCGGTCGCTGTCGAGGCTGAGGAAGACCACGCCCCGCCGGCCTGTGCGGTCCACGGAGTAGAGCCTCACGTTGGTCTCGAGGAACGTGCCGAGCCACGGCACTCCCGGCCCGTGGCCCAGCCCGGCGCCGACCATCGTGAACGGCACGAGGCCGACGTAGGTGCGGCCGTCGTGGACGTCGGGCCGCACGCCGGGTGGCATCCGGTCGGCGACCTGCGCCGGGTCGATGGCCCAGTGGAGGTAGGCGAGGTCGCGCCAGTCCTGCGACATGAGCACTCGTGACGTCAGCGGCGGAGCCGTCTCGGTGACGGGCTCCGCCGGCGGTTGCTGGTGGCGGTCGGACACCCCTCCAGTGTGACGACGCGGCGGAAATCCGTCCGGCGGGCACCGCGCCGGGGTTATGTTGCGCTGTCCAACAAACTCCAGAGGGAGCACGCATGCAACTCAGGCATCGCCGCGCCGGCGCCATCTCGGTGGCCGCGCTGGCCGCGCTGGCACTCGGGGCCAGCACCCTGCCGACCGCCCTGGCCGCCCAGGCGGACGAGCGCAGCAGCGAGAAGGTCTACACCTCGCTCGCAGCGAAGAAGAAGGACTACGTCAAGCTCGACCTGCTCGCGCTCAACGACTTCCACGGCAACCTCGAGGTCATCCCCTCGACGAGCTCCAGCGGCCGCATCAACAACACCCCGGCCGGCGGCGTCGCCTACCTCGCCTCGCTCCTCAAGGAGGAGCGCGCCAAGTCGCGTGCCGCGGGCGCGCGCCCGATCACCGTCGCCGCCGGTGACCTGATCGGTGCCTCGCCGCTGCTCTCGGCGGCGTTCCACGACGAGCCGACCATCGAGGCGATGAACAAGATCGGCCTCCAGGTCGCCTCGGTCGGCAACCACGAGTTCGACGAGGGCTGGAGGGAGCTGCGCCGGATGCAGCGGGGCGGCTGCCTCGACGACGGCGACGGCGCCAACGGCCAGGACTCCTGCCCGGGTGGCAAGGACTTCCACGGCGCCGAGTTCCAGTACCTCGGCGCCAACGTGAAGTGGGAGGACGCCAGCGCCCGCAAGCGCGACACCGTCTTCCCGGCCACGAAGATCATGAAGGTCCGCGGGATCAAGGTCGGCTTCATCGGCATGACCCTCGAGGGCACGGACAAGATCGTCAGCCAGTCCGGCATCGAGGGCATCGACTTCACCGACGAGGTCGAGACGGCCAACGCGCTGGTCCCCGAGCTGCGCAAGCGGGGCGTGAGGTCGATCTTCGTGCTCCTGCACGAGGGCGTCAGCCCGACCGACTCGTCGGCGTACAACGACTGCACCGGTGTGTCCGGTCCGGCGCTGGCCATCGCCGAGCAGCTCAAGCCGCAGATCGACGCGATCGTCTCGGGCCACACCCACCAGCCCTACAACTGCGTGATCCCGGACCCGAAGGGCCAGCCGCGCCTGCTGACGAGCGCCGCCTCGTTCGGCCGGATGGTGAGCAAGCTGCACTTCCTCATCGACCCCGACACCCGCGACGTCGTGCGCCCGGCCGCCTTCGCGGAGAACATGATCGTCGAGAACGGCGAGAGCGAGCCGGCCGCCAAGGGCCTGCTGGCGCTCATCGACCAGTACAAGACGCTGGTCGAGCCGATCGCGAACGAGGTCATCGGCCACATCGCCCCGGCCGGCACCGCCGGCGACTCGATCACGCGTACGGCGGACGCCAACGGTGGCGACTCGGCGCTCGGCAACCTGATCGCCGACGCCCAGAAGGCCGACGACACCGTGGTGACCGCGGGCGGCCAGGCCCCGGTGATCGCGCTGATGAACCCCGGCGGCATCCGTGCCGACCTGGTGGAGAACGGCGCGGGCGACGTGACCTACGGCGCGGCGTTCTCGGTGCAGCCGTTCAACAACTTCGTGGTGTCGATGGACCTGACGGGCGCCCAGATCAGGACGATCCTCAACGAGCAGTGGAACGGCAGCAACGAGGCCAGCCGGAAGATCCTGCAGGTCTCGGGCCTGAGCTACACCTGGGACCTGTCGGAGGCCGTGCTGGCCGGCGCTGACGCGATCGTCGGTGACGTCATGGTCGACCACGACGGTGATGCCTCGACCGCCATGGTCCCGCTGGAGGACGGCACGACGTACCGCGTCGTGGCGAACAACTTCATCGCCGACGGCGGGGACAGCTTCGCCGGCTTCAAGGCGGGCACCAACCGTCTGGTCGGCGGCCTGGACATCGACTCGCTCCGGGCCTACCTGCTGGCGAACGACCCGGTGGCGGCCACCCCGACCGACCGGATCTCGCAGCAGCCCTGACCCGGCAGCCGCACGGCACCTCCGGCGGGCCCTCGTCCCTCGTGGACGGGGGCCCGTCGCCGTCCCGCGGGGTCAGTGGTGGTGACGCGACGGCCGGTAGGCCAGGTGGACGCCGATGATGAGCAGCGCCATCAGGCCGAACACGGCGATCGCCTCGATGGTCAGGTAGACCGCCCACCAGCCTCCGCTGTGGCCGCCGCCGGAGTACATCTGGGTTGCGTCCATCGGGAGCTCCTCCCTTTCCGTGGCTGTCGCCCCGCCGGGGACTCAGCGGGACTGCGGGCTGCGGTGCAGCTCGTCCTCCACGGCGTGGGCAAGGCTGGCGACGAGCCGGGAGTGCCACCGCTTGTGGGCGTCGAGGTCCGCCACGAGAGCGTGGCAGTCGGGGCATTCCGCGGTCTGGTCCGTCGGCGGCATGGCACACCTTCCTCCGTGGGGGTCGCCCCCAGCCTGCGCCGGCGCGCCCCGCGTCGGCAGGTGCGGAAGGCCGTCGCCGGGGGACCATCGTCCCTCCGGCCGGACCCGGGGACGGGTCACTGACCGCTGGCGGCACCTGCCCACCGCGCCTGCAGCGCGGCGACCTCGTCGTCGGGGACGCCGACGGAGAAGTGGGCGTGCACGATGCGCCAGCGCCCGGCCTCGGCCAGGAGGACGGCGGTGGTCCGGCAGTCCACTCCGGAGCCGTCGGGGAAGTCGAAGCGCGGCTCGTCGACGACCCAGGCCACCGGGCCCTCCTCCCAGCCCTCGGGTGAACGGCTCCGCAGCGCGATGCCCTCGGTCTCGAAGCCGAACCGCATCGCGGCCCGATCCGTGACGTGCTCGCCCGGCGCCGTCCCGATGACCAGGTGGGCCCGCTCCGAGACGATGTCGTCGAACTCCGCGACCTGTTTGTGCGTCACTCCGTCACAGAACCTGCGCCACGTCTCCACCGCGGCCGTCGATGCGTGCATACCGTCCTCCTCGCGACCCCACCCTCTCCGCATCGTCCCGCCGGGGACCGCGCGGGGGAATGGACCGTCCGGGCTGGCCCGTGCCGCAGGGGGCGGGCCGGAGGCAGACTGGGCACATGGCCGACCGGGACACCCGCAAGACGACTCCGAACGACAGCGACGTCGAGGCGTTCCTCGACGCGGTGCCCGACGCGCGGCGCAGGGCGGACGCGGAGTCGGCGCTGGCCGTGATGCGTCGGGTCACCGGCGCCGATCCGGTGATGTGGGGGTCGTCGATCATCGGCTTCGGGCGCCAGCCCTACACGACCGCCGACGGCAAGCAGCACGAGTGGTTCGCCGTGGGGCTCTCCCCGAGGAAGGCGTCGCTGACGCTCTACGGCCTGACCTACTACGACAGCAACCAGGACCTGCTCCAGCGCCTCGGCCCGCACACGACGGGGAAGGGCTGCGTCTACGTGAAGCGGTTCGACGAGCTCGACGGCGGCGTCTTCGAGCAGCTGGTCCGCCGCTCCTGGGAGCAGAACCACGCCGACGGCTGAGGGCCGGCACCGGTCGATCCCGGCGGTTCAGGCTGCGAGCACCTTCGCCGCGGCCGTGCCGACCTCACCGGTCGCGACCGGGGTGCCCACCCGGGCCTCGAGGGCTGCGGTCACGGCCTGCTCGCCCAGCCGCATCAGGGTGGGGCTGTGGGAGAAGTCGAAGACGGGACCGCAGTCGTAGTCCTCGTCCAGCTTGCAGCGGATCAGCTCGGTGCCCTCCGGCAGTGCCGGGGCCTCGCGGTTGCGCACCGATGCGGACAGCGAGGCGATGAGGACGTCCAAGGGGTTGCGCAGCGTCCGGTGGGTCGAGGGCGCGCGGGTCACGTCGAGCACCCACACCCGGTCGCCGGGGCGGACGACGTCCACGGCGCCGGAGAGCGGGACGTTCTCCGCGACGCCGGCGTCGACGTGGGTCGTGGGACCCGTCGGGCCGTTCAGCACGACCGGCGGGAAGATCGCGGGCAGGGCGGCAGAGGCGGCGATCAGGTCGGGGATGTAGCCGTGGTCGTGGTGCACCGGACGGCCCGTCGTGATGTCTGTCGTGGCGATGCGCACCGGAATCTGGAGGTTCTCGAGGTGGTAGGTCGGCACCCACTCGGACACGAGCCGGCGCAGCCGGTCGGCAGAGAACAGGTAGGGCCGCCTCCGTGCCACGTTGAGGACCACGCCGCGGCGGCGGCCGCACAGCGTCTCCTCGCTCATGTCGAGCCAGATGTCGGCGAGCTGGTCGAGGCCGTCCGGGCCGGGGTGGGAGCCGACGAAGCAGGCGTTGATGGCGCCGACCGAGCCGCCCACGAGGAGGTCCGGCGTCACGCCGGCGTCCCGAAGCGCCCGCAGCATCCCGACCTGGCCGGCTCCTCGCGACCCGCCGCCCGACAGGACGACGATGTTGCGCGGGCCGGCCTCGGAGTGGCTGACGAGACGGCGGGACATGCTCTACCTCCAGGGTGGATCCGGTGCGTCGATCCCCCGACGAACGAATCGTCAGGACGTGTTCCCGGCAGGGCGCGGCGGAAACCTGCCGAGTCCCTGGTCTGGACCAGATGTCCGGTACCCGGGGTCCGGCGAGGGACGATTCGTGCATGGAGGAAGTGCGCGTCGAGCCGGTGCGCCTCGACCGGTTGGAGCAGGTGATCGGTCCGCAGCGGTCGGCGGTGCTCGCCGAGGCCGCCCGCTTCGCCCGGGCCGCCTTCGCCGACCGGGTCATCTGGCACGTCAACGCGACCGCTCGCGGGGGCGGGGTCGCCGAGATGCTCGCGTGGCTCCTGGCCTACGGATCGGGGGCGGGGGTGGCCAACCGCTGGCTGGTGCTCGACGGCGACCCGGCCTTCTTCACGCTCACCAAGCGCCTGCACAACATGCTCCACGGTGTCGCCGGCGACGGTGGACCGCTGGGGGCCGCGGAGCACGAGCACTACCAGGCGGTGCTGCGCGAGAACCTCGACGAGCTGGCGCCGTTGGTGCGGCCCGGGGACCTCGTGCTGCTGCACGACCCGCAGACGGCCGGCATGGCCGCCGACCTGGTGCGGCTCGGGGCCCACGTGGTCTGGCGCTGCCACGTGGGTCGCGACGACACCGACGAGTACACCGAGCAGGCCTGGGCCTTCCTGCGCGAGTACGTCGACCCCGCCGCGGCGTTCGTCTTCTCCCGCCGTTCCTACGCGCCCGGCTGGATCGACCCCTCCCGGCTCTTCGTCATCCCGCCCTCCATCGACCCGTTCTCCGCCAAGAACGTCGAGCTGACCCGCCACGAGGTGACCGAGCTGCTCGCCGCGGCCGGGCTCGTGACCGGTGCGGAGATCACCGAGCCGGTGTCCTTCCCCCGGCGGGACGGGACCACCGGCACGATCCGCCGCCGCCACGACACCGTCACGCTGGACGGGCCGGGGCCGCCTCACGACGTCCCGCTGGTGGTCCAGGTCAGCCGCTGGGACCGGCTCAAGGACATGCCGGGCGTCATGGTGGGCTTCGTGCGGGCGGTGACCGGCCTGTCGGAGGACGACAAGGACACCGCCCTCGCCACGGCCCACCTGCTGCTGGTCGGGCCCGAGACCTCCGGCGTCTCCGACGACCCCGAGGGGGCGGAGGTTCTCACCCAGTGCCGCGAGCAGCGGGCCCGGCTGCCCGAGCCGGTGCGCGAGCGGATCCACCTGGCCAGCCTCCCGCTCGACGACGTCGACGAGAACGCCGTACTGGTCAATGCGATCCAGCGCCGCGCCGACGTGGTGGTGCAGAAGAGCCTCCAGGAGGGCTTCGGCCTCACGGTGGCCGAGGCCATGTGGAAGCGGCGGGCGCTCCTCGCCAGCCGGGTCGGCGGCATCCCCGACCAGATCGAGGACGGCCGCGACGGCCTGCTGCTCGACGACCCGGCCGACCTCGACGAGTTCGCGGCCAAGCTGCGGCTGCTGCTGCGCGACGACTTGCTGCGCGCCCGGTTGGGCGACGGCGCGTACGACCGGGTGCACAGCGACTACCTCGGCGACCGCCACCTGCGCCAGTACGCCAGTCTCTTCGAGCACCTCATCGGGGCAGAGGAGGGCGACGCGGCAGCCGGAGAGTGACGGTGCTGCCGGTGTCCCCGGAGCCGTCGGACAGGTCGACGTCGAGCGAGCCCCCGTGGCTGCGTGCCACCTCGCGTGCAATCGCCAGGCCCAGCCCCTGCCCGGTCGTCCCGTGCCCGTCGGCGCGGCCGTCGTCGGCCACCACCAGGACGACGTCGTCGTCGGTCACGTGGGCGGAGAGGCGCACGGTGCCGCTGCCGTGGCGCAGGGCGTTGTCGACCAGGTTGGTCACGGCCCGGTCGAGCGCGGGCCCGTCGCCGTCCACCCGGCCCTCGGGCCGCCCCTCGACCACGACCCGACGGCCCGCCTCGGCGGCCGCCCCGGCGAACCGCTCCTGCACGGACGCCAGCAGGCCGCTCACCTCCACCTCGGTGGCGCCGGCCGTGCCGGCCCCGCGGCGCGAGCGGGTGAGCAGGTCCTCGGCCAGCCGGTGGAGGCGGTCCACCTCCTCGCTGGCCGAGCGGACGGCCGCGAGCAGCTCCTCGTGGCTGCGCGGGCGCGACAGCGCGAGGTCGAGCTCGGTGCGCAGCAGGGCCAGCGGCGTGCGCAGCTCGTGGCCGGCCTCGGCGTGGAACCGCCGTTCGCGCTCCCACGTGGCCTCGAGGCGGTCGAGCATCTCGTTCAGCGTGAGGCCGAGACGGCGTACCTCGTCCTCCGCGTCCGGCAGCGGCAACCGGTCGCCGGGCCGGATGGCCGAGAGCGTCGCCGCCCGCCGCCGCATCCGCTCCATCGGCCGGAGCGCCGCGCCCGCGAGGACGTAGCCGACCCCGGTGCTGAGGAGGACGGCGAGCGGGATGCCGACCGCCAGCTGGGTGAGCAGCCCGTCCAGGGCGTCTTCCGTGGCCTCGCTGGAGGAACCGAGGACCAGTACCCGGTCCCCGACGCGGCGGACGACCACCACCGCTGCCTCCGGCTCGCTCTCGCCGCGCAGCCTCACGGTCGTGTCGAGGACCGCGTCATCCTCGTCGGCCGTCGGCAACGGGGTGGGGAGGGCCTCGAGGCCGGGGGAGAACCCGAGCACCCGGCCGTCGCCGGAGAGCACCTGCCCGAAGGCACCGCCGCCCAGCCGCTCGACGGCGGCCACCTGGTCCTCGAGCGGGAGCGGAGCGAGCGTGTCCAGCCGCGCCGTCAGCGCCTCGCGGGTCTGGGCGTCCAGGGAGGCGTCCACCCGCACGTGCACGAAGACCCCCAGTGCGACCAGGACGGCTGCCGAGGAGACCGCGAAGCCCGCGGCGACACGGATCCGCAGCGGCAGCCTGCCCATCACGGTCCGGCCCCTCGGACGAGGCGGTACCCCAGGCCCCGCACGGTCTCCAGCGAGGAGAGGCCGAAGGGACGGTCGATCTTCTCCCTGAGCTGCCGCACGTACACGTCCACCACGTTGGACCGGTTCTCGTAGGCGACGTCCCAGGCGCGGTCGAGCAGCTGCTCACGGCTCAGGACCTGGCCGGGCCGACGCATGAACGCCTCCAGCAGCTGGTGCTCCTTCGCCGACAGCTCCACCTCGGTCCCTGCGCGCCACACCCGACGTGCGGCGGGGTCCATGACCAGGTCGCCGACCTCGAGGACCGTGGGCCGTGCCACCGGGCCGCGACGGACCAGTGCCCGCAGTCGGGCGAAGAGCTCCTCGAGGTCGAAGGGCTTGCCCAGGTAGTCGTCCGCGCCGGAGTCGAGCCCCTCGATCCGGTCGGCCACCGCGGTCCGCGCGGTCAGCATCAGCACCGGCGTCCAGACACGGGCCGCGCGCAACCGGCGGCACACCTCGAAGCCGTCGGTGTCCGGGAGCCCGACGTCGAGGAGGACCGCGTCGTACTCCCCGCCCCCGGCCAGGGCCAGGGCGTCGTCCCCCGTGGCGGCGACCTCGGCCACGTGGCCGTGCTCCTGCAGCCCGCGTCGCAGCAGGCCGGCCATCTTGGGCTCGTCCTCGACCACCAGGATCCGCACACCTTCAGGCTAGGGGCGTAGATGAGATCCCGATGAGCGTCTGGCGTTTCGTGCGCTCATCGATCCCTCATCTGGGCCTCCTAGCGTCGTCGCGAGAGCTGCCGAACAGGCCGAGAGGAGCAAGGACGATGCAGAAGCGGACAAAGCGACTGGTGCTGGCGGGGACGGTGCTCGGGGTCGTCGGCGCGGCGGGCGCGACCGCTGCCGTGGCCACCGGGGACGACGACGCCTCGGACCGCCCGATCCAGGGCGAGGCCCTCGAGAAGGCCACCGAGGCCGCGCTCGAGGAGACGGGCGGCGGCACGGTCACGGAGACCGAGGTCGGCGACGAGGAGAGCATGTACGAGGTCGAGGTGACGCTGGACGACGGCAGCCAGGTCGACGTCCAGCTCGACGAGAGCTTCCAGGTCGTCGGCAGCGAGGCCGACGACGAGGGTGACCAGGGGTAGTGGTGGCCATCCGCGTGCCCTCCCGGCGGCTCGCCGCCGCGGTCGTCGGCCTGCCGCTGGCGGTGCTGCTGGCGGGTGGCTGCGGAGGAGGCGCCGACGAGACAGGGAGCACCGTCGCGACCACGCCGGCCAGGAACGGGCCGGCGCTGCCGCAGGGCAGCGAGTCAGTGGACCTCGACCCGAGCGACTTCACCGCCGACATCGACAACGAGTTCTGGCCGATGACCCCGGGGACCCGGTGGGTGTACCGGGAGGTGGACGAGGACGGCGCCGAGCTCGAGGTGATCGTCACGGTGTCGAGCGAGACCCGGGAGATCGCCAACGGCGTCACGGCTCGTGTCGTGCGTGACTCCGTCCGCGAGGACGGGAACCTCGTCGAGGACACCATCGACTGGTACGCCCAGGACTCGGCGGGCAACGTCTGGTACCTCGGCGAGGACACCGCAGAGTTCGAGGACGGCGAGATCACGACCCGCGGAGGATCGTTCGAGGCCGGGGTGGACGGAGCGCTGCCCGGCGTGATCATGCCGGCCGAGCCGGTGGACGGCCTCGCCTACCGCCAGGAGTACTACGCAGGCGAGGCCGAGGACAACGGCGGGATCGTCTCGCTCGGGGAGATGGTCGACGTCGTCGCCGGCCACTACGACGACGTGCTGGTCACGCGGGACACCATCACCATCGAGCCCGACGTGCTCGAGTACAAGTTCTACGCGCCGGGTGTGGGACCCGTCCTGACGCTCGGGCTGTCCGGTGGGCTGGGACGCGAGGAGCTGACCGAGCTGACCACGGTGACGCCGGAGGTGGCGGCCGCTGCCGGCACCGCGCCCCTCGGCGAGGCCTACGACTGAGCCGTGATCGGTGTGGGCGGGGCCCCGAACCGGAGGAGGTGCTCGTGCTGACCGCGGACGCAGCAGTTGCGCGGCTCGCGGACGCCCTGACCGGGGACGGCACGGGAAACCCGGTGGCGGCCGAGGGGGCGTGTGCCTAGCCTTCCCGCGTGACCAGGGAGTTGCGCGGGGACGTGAACGGGGACCGGTGGCGCGACACCGGGTTCCTCGGGGCGGCGCAGCGGTGGGTCGACGGGCAGCTGGACCGGCACGGCCTGGCCAGGA
Organism: Nocardioides sp. GCM10027114; assembly: GCF_042659625.1. Lineage (NCBI taxonomy): Bacteria > Bacillati > Actinomycetota > Actinomycetes > Propionibacteriales > Nocardioidaceae > Nocardioides > Nocardioides sp. GCM10027114. The sequence goes on along the minus strand of NZ_JBHSSS010000002.1, from coordinate 289,067 downwards.
CCGGACCCGTCGACCAGGTCCACGTCCGCCCGTGGTCGACCGTGATCCGGGTCCCCGTCGCTGACGGGTCGGTCTGGTTCAAGGCCAACGAGGAGGCACTGCGGCACGAAGCCGCGGTCGTCGACCTGCTGTCGCGGCTGTGCCCGGCCGCGGTGCCGCCCCTTCTCGCGCACGATCCGGCGCGCGGCTGGATGCTCATGCCGGACGCGGGGGAGAGCCTGCGGCAGGTGGTGCCGCGCGAGCGCAGCCTCTGCCGCTGGCACGACGTGCTGACCTTGTGCGCCCAGGTCCAGGTCGCCGCCGCGGACGCGGTCCCGGAGCTGCTGGAGGTCGGCGTGCCGGACATGCGGCTCGCGACGCTGCCCGACCGCTACGACGTGCTGGTGGACGACATCGGTGCCGAGCGACGCTTCCGGGAGTCGTCGTCGCTCGTCCGGGACCTGGCCGACGAGCTGGCGTCCTCCCGCGTTCCCGAGACGATCCAGCACGACGACCTGCACGACGCGCAGGTGTTCGTGCGCGACGGTCGGCACCTGATCATGGACTGGGGCGACGCCTGCGTCTCGCACCCCTTCTTCACGCTCGCGGTCACCCTCGAGGGCAACGTCGGCTGGGGCCTCGACGACGTGGAGCGCTCCGAGGACCTCGCCCCGTACGTCGAGACCTACCTCGCGCCGTTCGCCGAGCGGTACGACGTCGAGGTGCGCGACCTCGCGCGCGAGGCCGAGGTGGCGATGCGGCTGGGCTGGGCCTGCCGCGCGGTCAACGGCCACGTGCCGGGCGAGGACGGGCCGACGCTGACCCGGCTGCGCATGCTCGTCGACCGGACCCCGGGCGGCTGACCCCTCAGCCGACGCGCATCGCGCCGACGGTCTCCGGGCTGAAGCCGGGGAAGACCTGGGCGACGCTGGCGCCGAACCGCTTCGCGGCGACCTCGGCCAGCACCGACCGGTAGTCGGTGGTGACCGTGAGGTCGGCGTTGAGGTCGTCCTGCAGCCCGGGCCAGCTGCCGTAGTAGCGCTGGCCCACCACGCCCGCCCCGGCGAGCAGCATCACGTTGCCCCAGCCGTGGTCGAGGCCGCCGCTGCCGTTGACCTTGACCCGGCGGCCGAACTCGCTGATCGTCACCAGGGTGACGTTGGCCTGGTCGGGCTCGGCCAGCGGGCCGAGGTCGTCGAAGAACGCCGCGACCGCGTTGGCCAGGTCCTCGGTGTTCCGCTTCATCCGCCCGGACTCGACCGTGCCGACGCCGGTGTGGTGGTCCCAGTCGCCCTGGTCGACCGTGATGACCCGGGTGCCGACGTTGCCCCGGATCAGGCGCGCGACCTCGCGCATCGCCCGACCCAGGTCGGTGTTGGGGTACGGCGCGTCCGCGGGGGTGGCGAGGGCGGGAGCGAGGTCCTCGACCGCACCGAACGCGGCCCGCATGGCGCGCCCCATCGACGTCTGCTCCCCGTCCCAGAGCCGGTGCAGCGAGGCCAGCCGGCGTCCCTCGGTGTCCCACTTGTCGTCGCCGGCGATCCGGGCCGACTCGAGGTCCTCGGCCGCCATGACGGGCTCCGGGCCGTAGAGGGAGGTCGGCGGCACGCCGCCGCTGAGGTTGAACCCCTGCAGCGGGGAGTCGTCGCCGTCGAGCCCGATCAACCGGTTGAGCCAGCCGACCCGCGCGCTGGACCCCGGGTCGGCGTCCTCGACCTCCTCCATGGCCGCGAAGTGCGAGCGGTTGGGGACGGGCAGGCCGGTCGCGTGGACCGCGGCGAGCCGGCCCGAGGTCCACAGCGGCATCAGCGGGGCCATCGACGGGTGCAGCCCGAACATGTCGTCGCGGCCGAGCAGTCGCTCGGTCGGGACGGCGATGCTGCCGCGCGCGACGGCGTACGCCGGGTCGCCGTGCGGCACCACCAGCGAGAGCCCGTCGGCGGCGCCGCGCAGCGACAGCACCACGAGAACGGCCCGCGAACCGGTCGAGGCGAGGGCGGCGCCGGCCGAGGCCGAGATGACGGCGGAGCCGACGACGGTGGTGGCGCCGACCACGGCGGCGGCGCCCGTGAGGAAGCCCCGTCGGCTCAGCGCCGCGAACTCGGGACAGCAGGAGGTGGTCTCGGAGGTCATCACGTCACCGCTCGTAGAAGTCGGGGCAGTCGAGGAAGACGGTCAGCAGGCGCGGGAACTGCCAGCGCACGAGGGCGTGCTCCTCGGTGATCCGCTCCGAGGGGGTGCAGTCGACGGCCGTGCAGCACGCGTCGAGGAGCGCGGGGCTCGCCGGCCGGTGCAGGATCCGGTGCGACATCGAGTCCACGAGGGTCCCGAAGCGCACCGGGAGTCGGCCCGTCCACCCCCGGGGGCTGCGGTGCCTGACGTCGACCGTGGGCCACCAGCCGCCCGCCATCGCGTAGTGCACCTGCATCGACCCGAGCATCCGGGCGGGGGAGGACCACGAGTCGTTGTCGAGGGGCTGGCCGTCGGGCCGGGGCCACCCGAAGGGGCGGGTGCCCAGCGATGACGCCTGCCACAGCATCGCGTTGGCGGCGGACTGCTCGGAGGTGGGACGGCGGGCCTTGGCGCCCAGCAGCCGGTAGGTCGCGACGAGGTCCTCGCAGGGGTCGCGCAGCTTGGCGCCGCGGGAGACCCGGAACTCGTCGGTGCGGACCAGCGCCCGCAGCACGGGACGGATCTCGGTCTTGTGGGAGAGGTAGACGCCGGCCAGCCGCTGCACGAGGCCCTCCGAGGGGGCGTCCCCGATGAACTTCACGCACAGCTTCCGCGCGATCCGGTAAGCCGTGTCGGGGTGGTGCGCCAGGTGGCGCAGGTAGCGGCGGGTCACCTGCTGGCCGTCCGGGGCGGCGTTGGCGTCGCTGAAGCCGAGGACGCTCACCGGCCCGGTCCAGTGCCACTCCGGGCGGTACGACGGTGCCCAGGTGTTCCACTGGTCGACCGCCCAGCCAGTGAGGATGCGGGCGGAGTCCTTGACCTCGTCCTCGGTGTAGCCGGCGCGTCTGCCGACGGTGTGGAGCTCCAGGAGCTCGCGGCCGAGGTTCTCGTTGGGGATGCGGCCCTTGTCGGCGCGCGAGAGGGCGTTGTTGAGGTAGATCAGCATCGCCGGGTGGAGGACGGTCGCGGCCAGCAGGTCCTCGAGGCTGCCGAGGGCGTGCTTGCGGATCTGCCGGCCGTAGTCGGTGCGCCAGACGAACGTGGCGCTGCCGTCGACCGGGACGTTGAAGTGGTTCTCCCAGAACTCCGTCATCACCTCGAGGACCTGGCGCCTCGAGGTGATCCGCCGCATCAGGCACCAGCGCGCGTAGTCGGCCATCACCTCCCAGCCGCCCTCGACCTGGTCCACGTGGCGCTGCCACAGCTCGAGCGCGTCGAGCCCGAGGCCGGTCCACCACTCCTCGAGCCCGTCGGCCTTGCGATCGGTGATCGACGCCGGCGCGAGCTGGGCGTCGAACCACGCCTCCGCGCCGCCGGCACGGCGTACTTGCTTGGCCAGCGAGGGGGTGACGCCGTACGAGAAGCGGCCGACGAGGTGCCGGTCACGCGCTGACAGCAGGGGCGGGCGTCGCCTCTTGCCCATCGTGCACTCCAGGGTCCGCGTCCCGCGACTCCCGAGTCGGCCGACGCGGACGTGGCCACCACGGTAGGTGGGGGACCGGGCCCGCGTCCGCGGAATGGCGCGACCAGGACGTGCTTGCACCGGGGCCCACTCGGTAGAGTGCACTCGCACTGTTGCCGAGCAAGAAGGAGCCGAGGCTCCGACGATGGACGACCATCAAAGTCGCCCCTGCCTGTCGACGTCGCTGACGACGTCCCTGCCGCACCGCGGCGGTCCCCGATGACCGAGCTGATCCTCCTCTCCGTGTCGCTGCTGCTGGTCGTCGCGTGTGGCCTGTTCGTGGCCGCTGAGTTCGCCTTCGTGACCGTCGACCGGGCGAAGGTCGACCAGGCCGCCGCCGAGGGCGACGCCCGTGCTGCGGGCGTCCAGTCGGCGCTCAGGTCCCTCTCGACCCAGCTGTCGGGTGCCCAGGTCGGGATCACCGTGACCAACCTGGCGATCGGTTTCCTCGCCGAGCCCGCGATCGCCCAGCTCATCGACGGTCCGCTCGCCGAGGCGGGCGTGCCGGAGGGCGCCGTGCACCCGGTGGCCATCACGATCGCGCTGAGCCTGAGCACCGCGCTGACGATGATCTTCGGCGAGCTCGTCCCGAAGAACCTCGCGATCGCGCTGCCGCTGGAGACAGCGCGTGCGACGCAGTGGTTCCAGCGGGGCTTCACCGCCATCAACGCCGGACCGATCCGGATGCTGAACGGCTCTGCGAACGCCATCGTCCGCCGCCTCGGCATCGAGCCGCAGGAGGAGCTCCGCTCGGCCCGCAGCTCCACCGAGCTGGCCTCGCTGGTGCAGCGGTCGGCCGACCTCGGCACGCTCGACGTCGAGACCGCGGAGCTCATGGAGCGCTCGGTGGAGTTCGGCACCCGCACGGCGGGGGAGATCATGACGCCCCGCGTGCGCACCCAGACCCTCGAGGCGAGCGACCGCGCGAGCGCGGTCATCGAGCTGGCCCGCCAGACCGGTCACTCCCGGTTCCCGGTCCTCGACGACGACGACACGGTCGTCGGCACCGTCCACGTCAAGCACGCGGTGGCGTTGTCGGTGCCCGAGCGGGCGACCACCCGCCTGAAGCACATCATGGCCAAGCCGATCGTGGTCCCCGACTCGCTGCGGCTCGACCCGCTGCTCGCGATCCTGCGCGAGGACGGGTTCCAGATGGCGGTGGTCCTCGACGAGTACGGCGGCCACGCCGGCATCGTCACGCTGGAGGACGTCGTCGAGGAGATCGTCGGCGACATCGCCGACGAGCACGACCGCCTCGGCGCCCGCGCCCGCCAGCGACGCGACGGCAGCTGGTCGCTGTCCGGCCTGCTGCGCCCCGACGAGGTCGAGGACCTGACCGGCATCCGGCTGCCCGACCACGAGGACTACGACACCATCGGCGGGCTGGTGATGCAGGTGCTCGGCCGCATCCCGCAGCACGGCGAGGTCGCCGAGGTTCCCGTGCCGGACGAGTCCGACCCCGAGGAGAAGCGGGAGCAGCTGGCGGTGCTCACCGTGCTGCACATGGACGGCCGCCGCATCGACCGGGTCAGCCTCCGGCTGCTCGACGGCGCCGCCGCTGCCGGGAACGGAGGTGAGTCGTCGTGAGCGACTCCGCCGCGATCATGCTGGCCATCGGCCTGCTCGCCGCCAACGCGTTCTTCGTCGGCGCCGAGTTCGCGCTGATCTCCGCGCGCCGCAGCCAGATCGAGCCCCGCGCCCAGGCCGGCTCCCGGATGGCGCGCACCACCCTGGGCGCCATGGAGAACGTCAGCCTGGTCATGGCCGGCGCCCAGTTCGGCATCACGGTCTGCTCGCTCGGCCTCGGCGCCGTGGGCGAGCCCGCGGTCGCCCACCTGCTGGAGCCCGGTTTCCACGCGCTCGGTGTCCCCGACGCGCTGCTCCACCCGGTGGCGCTGGTCGTCGCGCTCTCGATCGTTGTCTACCTGCACGTCGTGATCGGCGAGATGGTGCCCAAGAACATCGCCATCGCCGGGCCCGAGCGCGCGGCGCTGCTGCTCGGCCCGCCGATGATGGCCATCGTCACCGTGCTCCGGCCGGTCATCGTCGTCCTCAACGCGGTCGCGAACGCCACCCTGCGGGCGATGCGTGTCGAGCCCAAGGACGAGGTCTCCTCCACGTTCACCCGCGAGGAGGTCGCCGCCATGGTCGAGGAGTCGCGGGGCGAGGGCCTGCTCGAGGACGAGGAGTACGACCGGCTCTCGGGCGCCCTCGGGTTCACGGAGAAGACGGTCGAGACCGTGATGCTGGCCCGCGAGAAGCTGACCACGGTGCGCCGGGGCTCGACCGTCTCCGACGTCGAGGCCATGTGCGCCGCCACCGGCTTCAGCCGCTTCCCCGTCGAGGGCGAGGACGGCGAGCTGCTGGGCTACCTCCACATCAAGGACGTGCTCGAGACCGACGACGCCCGCCGCGAGCGGGTCATCGACGACAAGTGGTTCCGTCCCTTCGCGCCGGTGCTGGTCACCGACGTGCTCCACGAGGCGCTCGAGAAGCTCCAGCGGCGCGGTGCGCACCTCGCCCGCGTGGTCGACGCCGACGGCGCGCTGCTCGGCCTCGCGACCCTCGAGGACGTCATCGAGGAGCTGGTCGGCGAGATCCGCGACGCCGCCCACCAAGAGGAACCCGCCTGACCGGTACGTCGGTGCCGGAAGTGCCGTCGTACGGCGGATAGGGTGGCCTCGGCATGCCCCCCGGAGAGAAGGAATTGCAGGCAGCACACGTGGCGGACGAGGTAACGCGCGACAGGCGCGTGTGGACCGTGCCGAACCTGCTGAGCTTCGCGAGGCTCGCGGGCGTGCCGCTGTTCCTGTGGCTGGTGCTGGGGCCCGAGGCCGACGGCTGGGCGCTGCTGCTGCTGGCGGTCTCCGGCGTCACCGACTACCTCGACGGGTGGCTGGCTCGGCGGCTGGGGCAGACCTCGGCGCTCGGCCAGATCCTCGACCCGGTGGCGGACCGGCTCTACATCCTCGCCGTGGTCATCGGCCTCGCGCTGCGCGACGTGATCCCGTGGTGGGTGGCGATCCTGCTGCCGCTGCGCGACCTGCTGCTGTGGGGCCTGGTGCCGTTCCTGCGCACCCGCGGTTACAGCGCGCTGCCCGTCCACTTCCTCGGCAAGGCCGCCACCTTCAACCTGCTCTACGCCTTCCCGCTCCTGCTGCTCGGTGACGGCGAGGGCGTGATCCCCACGCTGGCCGACGTGTTCGGCTGGGCCTTCGCGATCTGGGGCCTGGGCCTCTACTGGTGGGCAGGTGTCCTCTACGCGTGGCAGGTCAAGAAGCTGCTCGCCGACACCGAGCGTCGCGCGGTGAGCCCCGATGGCTGAGGAGTGGCAGGGCCGGTCGGGCCCGCTGCCCGCCCATGTCACGACGCCGCTACTGACACGGATCACGGAGGGCTCCCTCGACGCGGACTACCACGAGGTCGCGCGCCGCAAGGCCGCGGCCGGTGACCCGGTGGCGGCCGGGGGCGAGTCGCAGCGGTCCGGTCCGCGTCGCCAGCTCACCGCCGCGGCCGTGGTCGCGACCTTCGGCGTCCTGGTCACCGTCGCCGCCGTGCAGACCTCCCGCAACGCCGAGATCACCGACGCCAGCCGCGCCACGCTCGTCGCCCGGGTCACGGCCGAGCGCGAGGCCGTCGCCGCCCAGCAGGCCCGGATCGCCGACCTGCAGGACGCCACGATCCAGCTCGAGTCGGAGCTCGCCGCGGTCACCGCCGACCAGCAGGCCCAGCTCAGCCGGCAGCGGCGGCTCGAGACCCGCACCGGGTACGTCGCGGTCACCGGGTCCGGCGTCCGGATCACCGTCGACGACGCGCCGCAGGGCGACGAGACCCAGCTGGTCTTCGCCAAGGACCTCGCGATGCTCGTCAACGCCCTCTGGGAGGCCGGCGCGGAGGCGGTCGCCATCAACACCCAGCGGCTCACCGCGCTCTCGGCGATCCGCAACGCCGGGCTCGCCATCGAGGTCAACAACCGGCCGGTGAACCCGCCGTACGCCGTCACCGCCATCGGCGACCCCGGCACCCTCCAGGCGAACCTGCTCGACACCACCCACGGGCTGCGCTTCTTCGACCTCGCCGCCGACCTGGGCTTCGTGCTGTCGCGCCAGAACGTCGACGAGCTGTCGCTGCCCGCGGCACGCGGGCCACGGCTGCAGTACGTCCGCAACGCGACCTCCGAGCCCCCGGGCATGGAGAAGGGAGACGGTGCGCCGTGATCGCCGCACTCGGCCTGCTCATCGGGATCCTGCTGGGCCTGTTCCTGCAGCCGGACGTCCCGCTCGGCCTCGAGCCCTACCTCCCGATCGCCGTCGTCGCGGCCCTCGACGCCGTGTTCGGTGGCCTGCGCGCCTACCTCGACGGGATCTTCGACGACAAGGTCTTCGTGGTCTCGTTCGTCAGCAACGTCGTGATCGCGGCGGCCATCGTCTACCTCGGCGACCGGCTCGGCGTCGGCGGCCAGTTGTCCACGGGTGTCATCGTGGTCCTCGGGATCCGGATCTTCTCCAACGTCGCCGCCATCCGGCGCCACCTCTTCCACGCGTGAAATCATGAGCGAACCCCTCCACGACCGATCGTCGCCGGACACCACCCCGTCCGGGCGGCAGCGACTCACCGACGCGCTGCTGCGGCCCTCGCGCGCCCAGGTCGTGGTCGCGGTGCTGCTGGCGGTGGTGGGCTTCGCCGCGGTGACCCAGATGCGCTCGTTCGACGTCGACGACACCTACGCCGGCTACCGCGAGCAGGACATGATCGACGTCCTCAACGGCCTCGCGGCGACCTCGCAGCGGGCCCAGGCCGAGATCAGCCGGCTCGAGCGCACCCGAGAGGAGCTGCTCTCGACCACCAGCCAGCGGCAGGCTGCGCTCGCACAGGCACGGGAGCGGGCCGACACCCTCGAGATCCTGGCCGGCACGGTGCCGGTCACCGGGCCCGGCATCCGGGTCACGATCGAGGAGGTCGACGGGCCCGCCGACATCGACTCGGTGCTCGACATGGTCCAGGCGCTGCGCTCCTCGGGCGCCGAGGCGATCCAGCTCAACGGCGAGGTGCGGGTCGTCGCGCAGACGAGCTTCGAGGACGGCGTCGGCGGTCTTCTCGTCGACGGCACGCTGCTGACCCCGCCGTACGTCGTGGACGTGATCGGCGCCCCGGGCACCCTCGTGGGCGGCCTGACCTTCCCGTCGGGCCCCCTCGACCAGCTCGAGGACGACGGCGCGGTGGTGGAGGTCGTCGAGTTCCAGAGCATCGACATCGAGGCGGTGCGCGAGCTCGGGGAGACGCAGTTCGCCCAGCCCGACACGAGCCAGTAGCCAGGCAGTAGCCTGCATCCACCCAGTACCCATCCAGTACCCACCCAGGACCCAGCAGCACCACCGGCCGACGCGAGGAGACGCCTTGTACCCCGACGACCTGAAGTACACCGCGGAGCACGAGTGGGTGCGCAGCCCCGGCGATCACGACGGCTCGGTGCGGATCGGGATCACCCACTACGCGCAGGACGCCCTGGGTGACATCGTCTACGTCTCCCTGCCCGAGGTGGGGGAGACGGTGGAGGCCGGCGGCGCCTGCGGCGAGCTCGAGTCGACCAAGTCCGTCAGTGACGTCTACGCCCCGGTCGCGGGCGAGGTCGTGGCCCGCAACATGGCGCTCGACACCACGCCCGAGCTCGTCAACGACGACCCCTACGGCGAGGGCTGGCTCTTCGAGATCGTGCCCTCCGACGGTGCGGCTGTCGACGGCCTGCTCGACGCCTCCGCCTACCAGGCCACCCTCGACGGCTGAGCCCCTCCGGTCTTCCCGGTCCGTGTCCCCGGGCTGGTCCGGACTGATAGGTTCAGGGCCAACCGTCACCCTCAGCCCAGCGGTGAGGGTTGGGCCGTCGACGACCACCCGCTACCCGGAGGAAGCCCATGCCGTTCTGCACAGCCTGTGGCAGGCAGAACCCTGACGACGCGCGCTTCTGCGCGCAGTGCGGCACGCGCCTGGTGACCGCCGACTCCCCGTCGGCCGACGCGTCCCAGGAGTCCACCGCCACCATCACCTTCGGGGCCGCCTCGGAGCGTGACACCTCCGACCGCCAGCTCAGCCCGGTGGACGCCGCGGCCGTCGACGCGCTGCCCGCGGGCCACGCGCTGCTCGTCGTCCAGCGCGGCCCTGGAGCCGGCAACCGGTTCCTGCTGGACGCCGACCAGGTCAACGCGGGCCGCCACCCGGACAGTGAGATCTTCCTGGACGACGTGACGGTGTCCCGGCGCCACGCCGAGTTCCACCGGTCGGGAGAGGACTTCACGGTCACCGACGTCGGCAGCCTCAACGGCACCTACGTGAACCGCGACCGCATCGACCGGGTGCAGCTCAAGGACGGCGACGAGGTCCAGATCGGCAAGTACCGCCTGGTCTTCTTCTCGGGACACGCGAGCGGCTGACGTGCACTCTGCATCGGCGTCGTCCCGGGGGAGGATGAACATCGGTCAGGTCCTCGACCAGCTGCGCCCGGACTTCCCGGGGGTGACCATCCCCAAGATCCGGTTCCTGGAGGACAAGGGCCTCATCAAGCCGGAGCGCACGCCCGCCGGCTACCGGAAGTTCGCCGCCGAGGACGTGGAGCGGCTGCGCTACATCCTCCGGATGCAGCGCGACCACTACCTCCCGTTGAAGGTCATCGGCGAGCACCTCGACGCCATCGACCGCGGCCTCGAGCCGCCGCCGATCGAGGCCGTCGTGCCGACCGTGCCCAAGGTCGCGCTGGCGGCCGACGGGCTGCCGAGCGCCGAGTCCTTCACCCGCAAGGACAACCTGCGACTCTCGCGCCGCGAGCTCGTCAAGATCGCGGACATCTCCGAGGAGCTGCTCGACCAGCTCGAGCAGTACGGCCTCATCGTGGCGCGGCCCGGCACCGGCCACTACGACACCGACGCCCTCGTGATCGCCCGGACCGCGCGCGAGCTGGCCGACTTCGGGCTCGAGCCGCGACACCTGCGTGCCTTCAAGACGGCCGCCGACCGCGAGGTGGGCCTCGTGGAGCAGGTCGTGTCGCCGCACAAGCGGGGGAGGGACGCGGCGGCCAAGGCCCGCGCCGAGGAGGCCGTGAGCGAGATCGCCGCGCTGTCCGTGCGCCTCCACGCAACTCTCGTCAAGGTGGGCCTCAAGTCGTCCTGACCAGGGACGCATCGCCCTTGCTGACCGCTCTTGCCCCGGGAGTACTGTGAGGGTGTGCGCGAGGTCGATGTCATGGGAGTCAGGGTCGAGATGCCCTCGAACCAGCCGATCGTGCTGCTTCGCGAGGTGTCCGGCGACCGGTACCTGCCGATCTGGATCGGTGCGGTCGAGGCGACGGCGATCGCCTTCGCGCAGCAGGGCGTGGTTCCGCCCAGACCGCTGACGCACGACCTGATGAAGGACGTGCTCGCGGCCACCGGCAACGAGCTCACCGAGGTGCGCATCACCGAGGTCAAGGACGGCGTGTTCTTCGCGACCCTGGTCCTGGCCTCCGGCGCGGAGGTCAGCGCCCGGCCCTCCGACTCGATCGCCCTGGCGCTGCGGACCGGCTCCCGGATCGTGTGCTCCGACGAGGTCCTCGACGAGGCCGGCCTCGCGGTCCCCGCCGAGCAGGAGGACGAGGTCGAGAAGTTCCGCGAGTTCCTCGACCAGGTCACCCCGGAAGACTTCGACGCGCACTGACGTGAGCTCTCACCGTCAAGTTGAGGTTGAGGGTTTCGACACGCCGCCGACCTCGTTGACCACCCCCGCACGGAGTCCTACCGTGAAGTGTCTCTGTTGTAACTCCACCGTTGTGGTCGCCTCCGCGGCACGACGGCCCTTCCCCCAGGGGTTACGCGCAACGGAGTAGATCGACGGAGGATCGAGTGGGCACCAACGAGAACGAACGGGACAGCGCCTTCGGCGAGTCCGCCGAGGCAGCCCGTGAGGCTGAGGAGCAGGGACTGCTCTTCACCGACGACGTCTCGCCCCTGCCGAGCGACGCCGGCTACCGCGGCCCGACGGCCTGCAACGCGGCCGGGATCACCTACCGGCAGCTCGACTACTGGGCCCGCACCGGCCTGGTGGAGCCCACGGTCCGCGGGGCCAGTGGCTCCGGCTCGCAGCGGCTCTACTCCTTCCGCGACATCCTCCTCCTCAAGGTCATCAAGCGGCTCCTGGACGCCGGCATCTCGCTGCAGCAGATCCGGACCGCGGTCAACCACCTGCGCGAGCGCGGCACCGACGACCTGACCCGCGTGACGCTGATGAGCGACGGCGTCTCGGTCTACGAGTGCACCAGCAACGACGAGGTCATCGACCTGCTGCAGGGCGGCCAGGGCGTCTTCGGCATCGCGATCGGCGGTGTCTGGCGCGAGATCGAGGGCACCCTCGCCGACCTGCCCAGCGAGCGCACCGAGCCGTCCGAGGAGCCGGCCGCGGGCGACGAGCTCGCCGCCCGCCGCGCCGCACGCCGCATCGGCTGACCCACTCCGTCGACGAACGGCCCGCCACCCGCGAGGTGGCGGGCCGTTCGTGTGCCTTCCCTCCGTGAGCCCGGTGGTAGATTGACGGCGCTGACGATCCCGCGCGGGAGAGTCTTCGCCCGGCCACCCGGCCGGGAGCGGAGCGCCGAAGGGGCAACCCCTCCCCGGAACCTCTCAGGCGCCAGGACCGCGCGGGCCAGGCAACTCTGGAGCACTCGGGCGACGGCCCGCTGGGTGACAGAGGGGGAGGCGACCTGATCGACCCGATCTGAGGAGCCACCCGTGTCGGACCACCCCACCCTGTCCGAGCTCGACGCCGTCCTGCCCTTCACCGAGCGGCACATCGGCCTGCGGCCCGCCGACATCGACAGGATGCTGGAGGTCGTCGGCCACAGCTCCCTCGACGACCTGATGGCCGCCGCCGTCCCGCAGGGGATCCGGCAGACGGCCGACCTCGACCTCCCCGACCCTGCCACCGAGACCGCGGTCGCCCGCGAGCTCCGGGCGATCGCCGGCGAGAACCGGCCGGCCGACGCGATGATCGGTCTCGGCTACCACGGGACCATCACCCCGCCGGTGATCCGCCGCAACGTGCTCGAGGACCCCAGCTGGTACACCGCCTACACCCCGTACCAGCCTGAGATCTCGCAGGGCCGGCTCGAGGCGCTCATCAACTTCCAGACCGTCGTGGGCGACCTCACCGGGCTCCCGACCGCCAACGCGTCGCTGCTCGACGAGGGCACCGCGGTTGCCGAGGCCATGACGCTGGTCCGGCGCGGCAACCGCAGGGCCGAGGGACCCATCGTGCTCGACGCAGACGCGCTGCCGCAGACCATCGAGGTGGTCCGCACCCGCGCCGCCGCCATGGACATCGACGTCGTCGTGGCCGACCTCTCCGACGGGCTGCCGGAGGGGCCGCTGTGCGGCGTCCTCGTGCAGTACCCCGGCGCCTCCGGCCGCGTCCCCGACCCGCGCCCCCTCATCGACGCCGCCCACGAGCGCGGCGCCCTCGCCGTCGTGGCCGCCGACCTGCTGGCGCTCACCCTCCTCGAGGCGCCCGGCGCCATGGGTGCCGACGTCGTCGTCGGCTCCACCCAGCGGTTCGGCGTCCCGCTCTTCTACGGCGGCCCGCACGCCGGCTACATGGCGGTCTCCTCGGGCCTCGAGCGGCACCTGCCCGGCCGGCTCGTCGGCGTCTCCGTCGACGCCGAGGGGCGTCCGGCCTACCGGCTGGCGCTGCAGACCCGGGAGCAGCACATCCGCCGCGACAAGGCCACGTCGAACATCTGCACCGCCCAGGTGCTGCTCGCTGTGGTCGCGTCGATGTACGCCGTCTACCACGGTCCGGAGGGCCTGCGCGCGATCGCGACCCGGACCCACCGCTACGCCGCCGTACTGGCGGCGGCCCTCGCCGATGCGGGGATCGCGCTCGAGGCGGAGGAGTTCTTCGACACCGTGGTCGCGCGTGTCCCCGGCCGCGCCGCCGGGGTCGTGGCCGCCGCCCGCGAGCGAGGCATCCACCTGCGGCTCGTCGACGCCGACCGGGTCGGCGTCTCCACCTCCGAGTGCACGACCCAGGACACGCTCACCCGCGTGCTCGAGGCGTTCGGCGTCTCCGGTGCCGACCTCACCGCCCTCGACCAGGCCGCTGCCGACGCGCTGCCGGAGGCGCTGCGCCGCACCACGCCGTACCTCACCCACGAGGTGTTCTCGACCCACCACAGCGAGACGGCGATGCTGCGCTACCTGCGGCGCCTGTCCGCCCGCGACTACGCCCTCGACCGGGGCATGATCCCGCTCGGGTCCTGCACCATGAAGCTCAACGCCACCACGGAGATGGAGCCGGTCTCGCTGCCCGGCTTCACCGACCTCCACCCCTTCGCGCCGGCCGAGGACGCCACGGGCTACCGCCGCCTCGTCGAGCAGCTCGAGGCGTGGCTGGCCGAGGTGACCGGCTACGACAAGGTCTCCATCCAGCCGAACGCCGGCTCTCAGGGCGAGCTGGCCGGACTGCTCGCGATCCGCGGCTACCACCAGGCGCGGGGCCAGGGTGCCCGCGACGTGTGCCTGATCCCGTCCTCGGCCCACGGCACCAATGCCGCGTCCGCCGTGATGGCGGGGATGCGCGTCGTCGTGGTCAAGGCCGCCGACGACGGCTCCGTCGACCTCGACGACCTGCGCGCCCAGTGCGAGGCCCACAGCGACGCCCTGGCCGCCATCATGGTCACCTACCCGTCGACCCACGGCGCCTACGAGGACGGCATCACCGAGCTCTGCAAGGTGGTGCACGAGCACGGCGGGCAGGTGTACGTCGACGGCGCCAACCTCAACGCGCTCCTCGGCCACGCCAGGCCCGGCGAGTTCGGCGGCGACGTCTCCCACCTCAACCTCCACAAGACCTTCTGCATCCCGCACGGCGGTGGCGGCCCCGGCGTCGGCCCGGTCGCGGTGCGCGAGCACCTCGCGCCGTTCCTGCCCTCGCACGGCATGCACCCCGAGCTGGAGAAGCGGGAGGGCATCGGGCCGATCAGCGCGGCGCCGTACGGCTCGGCCGGCGTCCTGCCGATCTCGTGGGCCTACATCCGCCTGATGGGCGCCGCCGGCCTGGCGCGTGCCACCAGTGTCGCCGTGCTCGCGGCCAACTACGTCGCGACCCGGCTGCAGCCGTACTTCCCGGTGCTCTACCGGGGCCACGGCGGCATGGTGGCGCACGAGTGCATCCTCGACCTGCGCGGCCTCACCAAGGAGAGCGGGGTGACCGTCGACGACGTCGCGAAGCGACTCATCGACTACGGCTTCCACGCGCCGACCATGTCGTTCCCGGTCGCGGGCACGCTCATGGTCGAGCCGACCGAGTCGGAGGACCTCGCGGAGATCGACCGGTTCTGCGACGCCATGATCGCGATCCGCGGCGAGATCGACCGGGTCGTGGCGGGGGAGTGGACGCCGGAGTCCTCGCCGCTGCGCGGCGCCCCGCACACCGCCCGGGCGATGGTCGGCGAGTGGGACCGTGCCTACCCGCGCGAGCTCGGCGTCTTCCCGACCGGGATCGACCCCGACAAGTACTGGCCGCCCGTGGCGCGCATCGACCAGGCGTACGGCGACCGCAACCTGGTCTGCGCCTGCCCGCCGCCCGAGGCGTTCGACGAGGCGTGAGCGACGACCGTCGGCAGGCCTGCCTCGACCTGCTCCAGGCCCGGGGCAGGTTGCCGTCGGTCGTCGCGGCCGTGCTCGACGGCGGCGACCTGATGTGGGTCGGGGGTGCCGGCGAGGTGCCCGCCGGCGACCCGGCGGACGTCCAGTACCGCATCGGCTCGATCACCAAGACGTTCGTCGCCGTGGCGGTGCTGCGGCTGCGTGACGCCGGGCTGCTGTCGCTGGACGACGAGCTGGGCCGCTTCGTGCCCGAGTCGGGCTACGCCGCGGCGACGCTGCGGTCGCTGCTCGCCCACACCTCCGGGATGCAGAGCGAGCCGGTGGGTCCGTGGTGGGAGCGGTCGGCCGGCATCGACGTGACGAGCCTGGTCGCGGCCAACGACGCGTCCGGCACGGTGGCCGCAGCGGGGGAGTACCACCACTACAGCAACCTCGGCTACGCCCTGCTGGGCGAGGTCGTGGCGCGGGTGCGCGGGGCCTGGTGGTGGCAGGTCGTCACCGACGAGGTGCTGCGGCCGCTCGGCATGACCCGCACGTCGTACGACGCCCGGGCGCCGCACACACAGGGGTACAGCGTCCGGCACTTCACCGGCGAGCTGACCCGCGAGCCGCACCAGGACACCGGCGCCATGGCCCCCGCCGGCCAGGCCTGGAGCACGGTCGCGGACCTGGCGCGCTGGGCGCGCTTCCTTGCGGCCGGCCATCCCGACGTGCTCGACGCCGCGACCATGCGCGAGGCCCAGCGCCCGGCCGCCCCCGCCGAGGACTACGGCCTCGGCCTCCGCCTGCTGTCGTGGGAGGGACGTCGGCTGGCCGGTCACACGGGCTCGATGCCGGGCTTCCTCGCCAGCTGCTTCGTCGACCCGGCGACGGGGGACGGCGTCGTCGCACTGGCCAACGCCACGACGGGCCTGGTCACCGACGAGGTCCCCGGCCTGCTGCTGGGCGGCGGTCCGCTGCCCGACCTCGAGGCCCGCGAGCCCTGGTGCCCGACCGTCGGCGTCCCGGACGCCGTGGCCGGCCTGCCGGGGCTCTGGTTCTGGGGCAACACCGCCCTCGAGCTGCGGTGGCACAACGAGGCGCTCGAGCTGCGCGCCCTCGGCGGCGGTCACCGCGAGGACGTGTTCGTCGTGCGGGACGACCGGATCGTCGGGACGGCCGGCTACCACCGCGGCGAGACTCTGCGGATCCACCGCACCGTGGACGGCGGCGTCAGCCACCTCGAGTGCGCGACGTTCGTCTACACGAGGACGCCCTACGACCCCGGTGTCGAGATCCCCGGCGGCCACCCCCACGGGCCCGGGACGGAACGGGACCGTGGACGCTGACGGGCCCCGGGCGTCGGGGGCCCTGGTGCTCCGGACCCGGCTCGCTGAGCAGGTCGCGGAGCTCCACACGCGGGCGGCCCAGGCGCTCACCGGGGACCCCGAGGGCGTCCACCGCACGCGCGTGGCCAGCCGCCGCCTGCGGTCGGCGCTGGGAACCTTCCGTCCGCTGCTGGACCGGCAGGTGACCGACCCGCTGCGCGACGAGCTGCGCTGGCTCGGGCGGGCCCTCGCACCGGCCCGCGACACCGAGGTGGTGCGGCTGCGGCTCACGGCGCTCCTGGACGAGGAGCCCGCGGTCGAGGCGTCGGCCCGGGCGGACGCCGAGGCGCGGCGCCGGCTGGAGGAGACCCTCACCGGTCAGGCGCGCGAGGCGGGGGTCGAGGCCGACGAGGCGCTCACCTCGGCACGCTTCACCGACCTCGTCGCCGCCCTCGACCGGCTCGTGGCCGAGCCGCCGTTCGCCGGTAAGGCGTCATCGCCGGCGGAGGACGTCCTGCCGCGCCTCGTCAGGCGCGACTGGAAGCGGCTGCGGCGGGCGCTCGCGGCGGTCCCTGCCGCCGGCGACGGTGCGGGCGCCGGCACCGACGAGGGGGCCCACGACGCGGCGATCCACGAGGTGCGCAAGGACGCGAAGCGGCTGCGCTACGCCGCTGAGAGCCTCGTCCCGCTGTGGGGGGACGAGGCCGAGTCGCTCGTCGTCGCCGCCAAGCGGCTCACGACCCACCTCGGCGAGCGGCAGGACGCGGTCACGTCGCTGCAGCACGTCCGGCGACTGGCGGACCAGGCGGACGCCGCGGGGGAGAGCTCGGCGCCCTGGGGCGCGCTCCGGGCCGTCGAGCTGCGCCGGACCGCCGACCTCGACGCCGCTCTCGAGGAGCTGTGGACCGAGGTCTCCGACAAGCGCCACCGCCGCTTCCTCGGCTGAGGGACCGGCCGGCCGCCTACAGCGCCTGCGAGACGCTGGACATGTTGAAGTCGGGGACTCGCAGCGCCGGCATCGCGGTCCGCGAGAAGTAGTCGTCGCCCCACTCGCGGCTGAAGGCGGGCTCGGTGGACGTCGCGTGGGTGAAACGGCGGAGCAGGTCGACGGGCGACTCGTTCCACCGGAAGTTGTTCACCGACCCCGTGATCTCGCCGTTCTCCACGAGGTAGACGCCGTCGCGCGTCAGCCCGGTCAGCAGCAGCGTCTGCACGTCGACCGCCCGGATGTACCACAGGCAGGTCAGCAGCAGGCCGCGCTCGACACCGGCGACCAGGTCGTCGATCGACCCGGAGGCGCCGTCCACCTCGAGCACCAGGTTGTCGATCGCGGGGGTGACCGGCTGCTCGGTCATCCGCGCCGTGTGCCGGGTCTGCAGGAGCGAGGTCAGCCGGCCGTCGCGGAGCCAGTCCGTGCTCGCCAGGCCGAGGCCGTTGTCGAAGACCGACGACTCGTTGGACGAGGCGCTGGCCACGACGAAGGGCTCGCACTCCAGGCCCGGGTGGGCGGGGTCCGAGAACAGCCGGACGCCCTCGCGCGCGATCTGCTCGCCGATGCGGGTTCCGCCGCCGCGGCTGCTGTAGACCGACTGTCCCTCGTGGGCCACCCGGGCGCCGGCGTACCAGTAGGCGTCGATCATCAGGTCTGCCACGGCGCTCGGGGGCAGGATCGTGTCGTAGCGCCCCGCGGGCAGGTCCACGCGGCGGCTGCCCCACGACAGCCGCTGGGCGAGGGTCTCGTCCATGGCGAGGGCGTCGACGTCGGTGAAGTCGCGGGTCGCGCCGCCGACCCACGCGCTCTGGGTCAGGTCGGCGGTCTTCCCCGTGCACCCGTAGTGGCCGGTGGGCTGCACGTGCCGTAGGCGCAGGCCGGTCGTGGAGCCGACGTACGTCGTGGTCAGCTCGTGGTTGACGAAGCCGTAGAGCACCCGGCCGGCGCCGCGGGCGCGGCCGAAGGCCTCACCCAGGGCGGGGGCGAAGGTGTCGTAGACGTGGACGTCGGTACGCACCGGGGGCTCGTCCCAGTCGAGGGCAGCCGTCCCCTCGACCAGGGGGTTCGCGTCCTCGGCCGGCGACGCCGCGCGCGCCGCGGCGTCGGCGGCGTGGACCAGCTCGGCCACCTGGGCGGCCGTCGTGGCGCTGCCCGACACCGAGCCCGTGCCGACGCCGTCGGCACCGTTGATGAACGAGACGATCGTGACGTCCACCCTGTGCATGACGCCGTTGGTGGTCAGCGTGTTGTTGGCCCAGCGCAGGTTGGCGCCGGAGTAGTCGCGGACGATCGCGATGCAGTCGTCGGCCGTCGAGGTGACGAGCGCCTGCTCGACGAGCGACTGCGGCGTGGCCGTGGTGATCTCTGCGGTGGTCATCAGTGGCCTGCCTCGTCGGTGGTGTTGAGGATGCGGACGTCGCGGAACAGGGAGGTCGGGCAGCCGTGGCTGACGGCGGCGACCTGGCCCGGCTGGGCCTTGCCGCAGTTGAACGCACCGTGCAGCACCCAGGTGTCGGGGCCGCCCACCGCCTCCAGCGAGTTCCAGAACTCGGTCGTGGTCGCCTGGTACGCCACGTCCCGGAGCTGGCCGACCAGCTCGCCGTTGCTGATCCGGTAGAAGCGCTGCCCGGTGAACTGGAAGTTGAAGCGCTGCATGTCGATCGACCACGACTTGTCGCCGACGACGTAGATGCCGCGCTCGACCCGGGAGACCAGTTCCTCGGTGGAGGGGCCGTCCGGTGCGGGCTGCAGCGACACGTTGGCCATCCGCTGGATGGGGATGTGGCCCGGGGAGTCGGCGTACGCGCACCCGTTGGAGCGGCCCCCCGGGGTGTCGGGGCTGAGCTCGGGCTTCGCGCGGGCCATGGCGCGGTCGAGCTGGTAGCCGACGAGGACGCCGTCGCGGACGATGTCCCACTGCTGGGTCTGCACGCCCTCGTCGTCGTAGCCGATCGTGGCCAGCCCGTGCTCGACCGTGCGGTCGCCGGTGACGTTCATGACCGGCGAGCCGTACTGCAGGGTGCCGAGCTTGTCGTACGTCGCGAACGACGTGCCGGCGTAGTTCGCCTCGTAGCCCAGCGCGCGGTCGAGCTCGGTCGCGTGGCCGATCGACTCGTGGATGGTCAGCCACAGGTTGGAGGGGTGGATGACGAGGTCGTAGCTGCCCGCCTCGACGCTGGGGGCCTTCAGCTTCTCGGCCAGCAGCTCGGGGACCTCCGCCAGCTCGGCGTCCCAGTCGTAGGAGCCATCGGTGAGGTACTCCCAGCCGCGGCCGACGGGCGCGGCGATCGAGGCCATCGAGTCGATCGTGTCGGCGCCGGTCCCGAACGCCTCGAAGCCCGGCTGCATCCGGATCCGCTGCTGGGTGGTGCGCGTCCCGGTGAGGTCGGCGTAGTACTTGTTCTCCTGCACCTGCTGCAGGTCCGCGGTGGCGTGGTCGACCGCGGCGCCCCGGCGCAGCCGCTCGGTCCAGTCGACCAGCAGGGCGGCCTTCTCCGCGGTGGCGACCTCGAGCGGGTTCACCTCGTACGACGAGACCCAGACGGCGTCGGCGTGGACCGGCTCGGGTGCGAGCTCCACCGGCTCGCTGGTCATCTCGGCCGCGACCAGCGCCACCTGGATGGCCCGCTCGGCGACGCGGACCGCCTCGTCGGTGGTGAGCAGCACGCCGGCGGCGAAGCCCCAGGCGCCGCGGTGGATCACGCGGACGGCGAAGCCGAGGTCCTCGCTGTCGCTCGCGGACTGCAGGACGCCGTCACGGACCCCGAGGTGCTGGTAGCGCACCCGCTCGAAGCGGAAGTCGGCGTGGCTCGCGCCGAGCTCGCGGGCCCGGGCGAGCGCTGCGTCGCCGAGGCTGCGGAAGGGGAGTGCGGTGAAGGTCGGGTCGAGTCCCGGGGCGCTCATGGCCGCGAACCTATCGGACCGGCGGCACCGGTCCCCGGGCGCCCGGCCGGAGGTCATGGGTCCCCAGTTCGGGCGAAACCGGCTTCCGTCCGGACTAATCCGTCCGGGTCAGTCCTAGCGTCGAACGGGGGATGGTCCCCCGGACATCTCGTTCGTGGAGGTAATGGCATGAGGCGTCTCGTCGTCGCCATGGTGCTCGGACTGATCGCGTCGCTCGGGGCCGCGGTGGCCCCGGCATCGGCGGTGAACATCGGCCGGGAGGGATGCACCCCGGGCTACTGGAAGAACCACACCGACAACTGGCAGGAGGCGTACCCCGACGCGCTCTTCTCGGCCAAGTTCGGCACGGCCGGGACGTCGCTGGGCGGGAAGACCCTGCTCGACACGCTCCAGGGTGGCGGCGGACCCGGTGTCGCCGGCGCGGAGACCATCCTCGCCCGCGCCGCGACCGCGGCCTACCTGAACGCCGCCCACGAGGGACTCGGCTTCCCGTGGCGGCGCACCGACTGGGGCCTGGACGGCCGTCCGCCGCTCGTGCCGACGGTGCGGGACGCGATCAACACGGGCAACCGGGCGACGATGCTGGCGCTCGCGACCCGGCTCGACGCGGACAACAACCTGGGCTGCCCGCTCAACTGAGCGGACCTACCTGCTGACGGCGAGCCGTGAGCCGGCGCGGGCCTTGCTGACCCGCAGCTGGACCGGGATCCGGTCCCGCATCTCGGCCACGTGGCTCACGACGCCGACGACACGGCCGCCGTCGCGCAGGGAGTCCAGGGTGTCCATGACGTCGTCGAGGGTCTCGGCGTCGAGCGACCCGAAGCCCTCGTCGACGAAGAGCGTGTCGAGGTCGGCGCCGCCCGCCTCGTGGGCGACGACGTCGGCGAGGCCGAGGGCGAGCGCGAGGGAGACCACGAAGGTCTCGCCCCCCGAGAGGGTGGCGGGGTCGCGGGCCTCGCCCGACCACTCGTCACGCACCAGCAGGCTCAGGCCGCCGCGGGTCTCCCCGGTACCGCGGCGGCCGGTGTGCTCGAGGGTGTAGCGCTGACCGGTCATCCCGGCGAGGCGGACGTTGGCGGCCGCCACCACCTGGCTCAGCCGCCAGGCCAGGACGTAGGCCGAGAGGCGCATCCGCAGGCGGTTGTCGGCGGAGGAGCCGTCGGTGAGCGCCGCGAGGTGGGTCGCGGTGACCAGGTCGTGGCGCACCGGGCCCCACCGCTCGAGGGCGTCGCGCAGGTCGGCGGCCAGGGACGCGAGACGGCTGGCCCGGGCGCGCGCCAGGCTCGCCGCGGCCGACGCCTCCGCCAGTGCCTCGGCGGCCCGCTCGTGGTCCGCGGCGAGGGCCTCGAGGTCGGGCGGTTCGGCGTCCTCGACGGTGCGGACGTCGGGGGCCTCGAGGACGCCGACGACGCGCGCCACCGCCTGCTCGTGGTCGCGGATGCGGGTCTCGAGGGCGGCGACGGCCCTCTCGTCGAGGGCCGCCTCGAGCAGCGACTCGACCGACTCGAAGCCCGCGGCAGCCAGGGCTGCGGCCAGCCGCTCCGAGGCCTCGGACGCTGCGGCGGCAGCGCGCGTGGCCTCGGCCTCGGCCAGCAGGGCGGCCCGGCAGCCGGTGGCGAGGATGTCGAGGTCGGCGGCGAGGTCGGTGAGCGTCACGGCGTCGCTGTCGGCGAGGGCGGCCTCGAGCTCGGCGGAGATCGCCACCGACTCCCGTCGGAGCGACTCGGCCTGAGCCCGGGCGGCGGCGAGTCCGGCGAGCAGGCCGTCACGACACGTGCCGAGCCGCTCCAAGGCTCCCTCGACCTGCCCGAGCTCCTCGGCCAGCCCCTCGGCCCGTGCATGGAGCTCCTCGAGCCGGGTGACCTCGGCCCCGGCCACCGGGAGCTCCGCCGCGGGGTCGCCCTCGCCGGCCGCGCGCTCGCGGGCACCGGCGATGCGGGCCTGGAGGTCGCGGACCCGCTCCTCGTGGAGCAGGCGCATCGCCTCGGCGTCGTCGACCCGGCGGCGTGCGGCCTTCTCGGCTGCGGCGTCGGGGGCGCCCGGCTGAGCCGTCGCGGGGCGGGGGTGGTCGTGGGAGCCGCAGACCGGGCAGTCGGCCCCGACCGCCAGCCCGCCGGCGAGCTCGGCGGCCATGCCCTCGAGCCGCTGCTGCTGGACCTGGAGCCAGGTCTCCTTCACGTCGAGGAGCGTCTCCACGGTCGAGGTCAGCCCGGCGCGCGCCGTCCCGAGCTCGGCCTCGAGCGCGGCCGCCTCCTCGGCGGCACGGCCCCGGTCACGCAGCGTCGCGACGTGCCGCACCGCGGTCGGCAGGAGGTCACCCGCCTGTCGCGCCTCGGCGAGCTCCTCGTGGAGGCGTTGCCGGCGCGCGGGCAGCGCGGTCAGCTGGGCGTCGACGTCGGCGAGCTCGGTCTCCCGGGCCTCGATGTCGCGCTCCGTGGCCGGGATCCGTCGCTCGAGGTCTGCCAGAGTGGCCTCCCGCGGGGCCAGCGCCCGGGCGGCAGCGGCGCGGTCGCGAAGCCCGGCCTCCATGGCCTCGAGCGCCGCGGTGTCGAGGTCCGCCGGGTCGGCCTGCCCGTGGGCCGCGACCGAGGCGACGAGGGACCCCCGGCGCTCGGCCGCGCGCACGGCGGCGTCGGCCAGGTCGGTGGCCTGGGCGTGGACCGGCAGCACGCCGGCGGCGCGGCGGGCGTCGGCGAGGCGGCGCCGGTCGTCGCTGTGGGAGGGCTCCCGCTCGCGCAGCCGCGCCTGCTCCGCCAGCGCCTGCTGCCGGGCGGCCTGCAGGCGCGCGACCTCGCGGCCGGCGTCGAGGGCCGAGCGAGCAGCGGCCTCCTGCTCCACCGCGCGCTCCACCCGGATCGCGCCGGTGGCGACTGCCTCCTCGGCCGTGCCGAGCTGCTGCGCGGACCAGGCGGCCAGCTCGCCCTTGTCGGCCGGGGCGGCGAGGTCGGTGACGTCCCACCCTTCCGGCAGCGCGACGCTCGCCGCCTCGCTGGTCCGGCTGACGAGGTCGGCCACCTCGTCGTGGTGGGCGGCGGAGGCCTGGCGCAGCTCGCGCCGGCGGTCCCGGAGCCACCGCTCGACCGCTTCGAACCGGGCGGTGCGGAAGAGCTGCTGCAGCAGCCGCTGACGGTCCTCCGAGCGCGCCCGCAGGAAGGCCTGGAACCGCCCCTGAGGCAGCAGCGCCACCTGGCAGAACTGGGTCATGGTGAGCCCGACCAGCCGGCTCACCATCTGGCCG
The DNA here is from genome assembly GCF_042659625.1 of Nocardioides sp. GCM10027114. NCBI lineage: Bacteria > Bacillati > Actinomycetota > Actinomycetes > Propionibacteriales > Nocardioidaceae > Nocardioides > Nocardioides sp. GCM10027114. Next base: position 265,390 of record NZ_JBHSSS010000002.1, on the reverse strand, counting down.
GTCTCGTCGAGGCGTTGGGAGAGCGGGACCCACTCGCCGTCGACGCGCTCCAGCAGGCGGACGCTCGCCTGCTGCGCGGTGGTGCCGGTGCCGCGCTTCTTGGGCCGCTCCCAGGCGGGGGAGCGGTCGAGGCGGAAGCGGCGGCCGGTGAGCGTCACGTCGAGCACGACGCGGGGGGCGACGCCGGCGGCCGCCTGGTCGCAACGCAGCCGGCGGGCGGCCTGCCGGTCGCCGGGGACCTCGCCGTAGAGCGCGAAGCAGACGGCGTCGAGGACGCTCGTCTTGCCGGCACCCGTAGGGCCCGTCAACAGGAACAGGCCGGCGTCGGAGAGGGCGTCGAAGTCGACCCGGACGGTCTCGGCGAACGGGCCGAACGCGGTGATCTCGAGGTGGTGGAGCCGCATCCTCGTCAGCCCTCCCCGTCGTCGTCGCCGCACGAGTCGCAGGCGGTGAGGAGGAGGGCGGCCTCGTCGTCGCTGGCGGCGGTGCCGCGCAGCTCCCGGACGAAGTCGAGCGTCACGTCGTGGGCGCTGCGGCCGGCCGTGCGCGCCACCGGGGTCTCCGAGGTCGCGCCGGACGTCGGCGCGAACGCCAGCACCAGCGCGTGGGGGAACCGGCGGCGCAACCGCTCCATGGCCTGCAGCGGGCGGACCGCGTCGGTGAGGGTCGCCTCCACCCACGAACCCTCGTGGCAGGCGAGAGCGGGATCTGCCAGGAGCTCCTCGAGGGAGCCGCGGAGGCGCGCCAGCGGGCGCGGCACCGGCGCCTCGACGAGCTCGGCGGCGACCGCACCGGCGCCGTCGAGGTCGACCAGCCAGCTGCCCTTGACGTGGCCGGACTCGGAGAAGGAGTAAGCGAGGGGCGAGCCGCTGTAGCGGATCCGGTCGGTGAGGACGTGCCGGCCGTGGAGGTGGCCGAGCGCGGTGTAGGAGACGCCGTCGAAGACGGTGGTGGGGACCCGGGAGACCCCACCGACGCTGATGTCGCGCTCGGAGTCGCTGGGCGCCGCACCGGCCACGAAGGCGTGGGCGAGGACGACGGAGCGGGTCCCGCACGGCCGGCCGGCGAGGTCGGCACGCACCCGGCCCATGGCCTCGGTGAGGGCCGCCTCGTGGGAGCGGCCCGGGAGCCGCCACGGCTCGAGCAGCGCACTGGGGTCGAGGTAGGGGAGTCCGTAGACCGCGACCGGGCCGTGGGCGTCGCCGAGGACGACGGGGGTGCCGACCGCGGCGGGGTCGGTGCGGAGGTGGAGCCCTGCGGCGTCCATGACGCGAGAGCCGAACCCGAGCCGCTGCGCGGAGTCGTGGTTGCCGCTGGTCACCACGACGCGGGCGCGGCTGGCGGCGAGCCGGGCGAACGCCTCGTCGGCCAGGCGGACGGCGTCGACGGGCGGGAGGGCCCGGTCGTAGACGTCTCCGGCGACGACGACGAGATCGACCCGCTCGCGCTCGACCACGTCGAGCAGGTGGTCGACGTACGTCGCCTGGTGGTCGAGCATGCCCTCCCGGTGGAACGACCGGCCGAGGTGCCAGTCGGAGGTGTGGAGGATGCGCACGGGACGACGGTAGGCGCCGCCGCCGACAGGGCGGCGGACCCACGCCGTCCCGTGCGCAGCCCGCACCGTGAGGCCGGTCTCAGCCTCCTGGGACCAGCCCCCGGGATCGTGCTCGCGGGGTCAGCCCTGCTGGCCGCCCTGCAGACCGATGGCGAACTGGACGTTTCCGGTCTCGTCGACGGCCGCGTCGAGGACCTTGTCGTCCAGCTGCGCGGCCGCGTCGCCGTCGAGGAAGACGGTCGCCCCGCCCTGCTCGACGACCTGGTCACCGGGCTCGGCGGCCGCGGCGGGGGCCACGCCGAACGCCGGCTGCTCGCCGCCCTCCGACGTGATGCGCAGGCCCGCGGTGTCGGGGAGCTGCGTCGCGATGTCGCTGATGATCGTGCTGGCGTTGTCGGTGAGGGTGAGCATGAGGCTCTCTTCCGATCGTGTGCAGTACCGACCCACCGTGTCGCACATCGGCGCGTGACACAAACGCGCGGGTCGCCCAGCGGGCACCGTTCCGGTCCTCAGCCGGCGTACCGCACGCACCGGCCCGCGTCGACGAAGCCGTACAGGGTGAGCCCGGACTCCCGGGCCAGCCGCACCGCCAGGCTGGTGGGCGCGCCGACGGCGACCAGGGCACCGACGCCGGCTGCGACGGCCTTCTGCACCAGCTCGAAGCCGGCCCGGCCGCTCACCACGAGGCAGGCCTCGGCGGGCGGGAGGCCGGCCAGCAGCCGCGCCCCGGTCACCTTGTCGACCGCGTTGTGCCGGCCGACGTCCTCCCGCACCACGAGCAGCTCGCCCGAGGCGGTCGCCAGTCCGGCGGCGTGCACCCCGCCGGTCCTGGCGAACACCGACTGCTCGGCGCGCAGCAGGTGGGGCAGCGTCCGCGCCACCGCGGGCTCGAGCGGGTCGCCGCCCCAGTGGCGTCCGGGCGTGAGCGCGAGGGCCTCGTCGAGGCTGTCCTTGCCGCAGACCCCGCACGCGGAGGACCCGCTGGAGGTGGCGTCGTGGCGGTGACCGGGGTCGCGCAGGGGCGGACCGTCGAGGGTCACCGTGACGACGTTGTACTCCTGCTCGGGCGCGAGGTCGGCGTCGGTGCAGTACACGACGGACCGCAGCCCGCCGGCAGCACCCACGATCCCCCCGAGGATGCCCTCGTGCCGCAGCCACCCGGCCGCGAGCTCGAAGTCGTGCCCGGGCGTGCGCATGGTGACCCACACCCGGCGAGCCGGCTCGCCGGGCCAGGCGAGCCTGATTTCCAGCGGCTCCTCGGTGGCCACCCGGTCCTCCCGCCGCCGCACGTCGTCCGCGGTGTGCTCCTGCACCCGCACCCGGACGACCGGGCCGGGACGACGCGGGCGGTCGGGGGTCATGACGCCCCGAACGCCTTCCGCACGGCCAGCCGCCGCTCGAGCTCGTCGGCCAGGTCCACCACCTTGCGGCGCAGCGACGCCTCGAGACCCGGGGCCGCGACCAGCGCGCGGGCGCGGGCGAGGGTGTCGTCCCTCAGCGACGTGATGGGGAAGAACGCCTCCGCCGCGTCGGCCAGCAGCCAGCCGGCCCGCCGGTCGACGGTGCCGGGCAGGTCGGCGAAGTAGCGCGCGACGTACGGGTCGGTGAGGTGCTCCTGGCCGGGACGCCACATGCCCTGGCCGGCGGCCTCGAGCTCGTAGTTGGGCACGTCGACGTCGCCGGTGAAGCGGGCCCAGGCCCACGCCTTGGCGTCCGCGTCGGGCAGCGAGGCGACCGCCCGGCTGTGCTCGACCCGCGACCGGTTCGTCGGCTCGGCATCCAGCGCCGCCTGCAGCTCCTCGCGGTCGGTCTCGCCGAGCGAGGCCAGCTGGACGAGGATCCGCCACCGCAGGTCGAGGTCGAGGGACAGCCCCTCGGGGAGTCCGGCGCCGGCCAGCCAGCCGCGGAGCACCGCCGGGTCGTGGGCGCTCGAGGCGGCGAGCTGGAAGGCGGCGAGCTGCAGCGTCGAGCCGGCCGGCGCAGCCACGGTCTTGGCGACCGCGGCGGCGTGCAGGCGGGCGTGGGCCGCCGCGGGGTCGGCCGAGAGCGCGGAGACCTTCGTCAGCAGCCACGGCGCGGTGTAGAAGAGCGCGTCGTCGCTGTCCTCGATGCCCAGCCCCGCCTCGTAGAGGTCGAGCACGTCGGCGGGGGAGACGGCTGCGTTGTGGAACCCGCTGCGCACGCTGTTCCAGATACCGGCGCGCAGCAGCGCGTCGTCGGTCCGGGGCAGCAGGTCCTGCAGGGCGGCCAGGGTGAGCGGGTCGGGCTGCACCAGCGCCCAGGTGTCCTCGAAGGGGTCGAGGACGACGGGAGACCGCGCCGCGTCGAACGGCGTCTCGGGCTCGTCGACGGTGAGGCTGGTGACCTCCCACTTGCCGTCGACCGCCGTCGCCACCCGGAAGGTGTGGTGCCGGTCCGCGGGATGGTCCGCGGGCGGCGTACGACGCACCACTCCGGCCTCCCGGTCGAGGACGAGGGTGTCGGGGCCCGCGGTCCGCAGCCAGCTGGACGTGAACGAGGACAGGTCCCCGGCGCCCGCCCGCTCCCAGCTGGCCACCAGGTCGTGCATGGTCGCGTTGCCGAAGCGGTGCCGGGTCAGGTGGTCGACCACCCCGCCGAGGAAGACCTCGTCACCGAGAGCGGCGTTGAGCTGCTTGAGGACGCTCGAGCCCTTGGCGTAGGAGATCCCGTCGAAGTCCTGCAGCGCACTGGACGCATCGGTGGCGCCGTTTCCCGCGACGGGATGGGTGCTCGGGCGCTGGTCGGCGACGAGGCCCCACTGCCGGCGGGCATACGCGTTGTGGGTCCACGCGTCGTCGTACTCGGTGACATCGGCGGTGACCCGGTTGCCCATGTACTCGGCGAAGGACTCGTTGAGCCACAGGTCGTCCCACCACTTCGGCGTGACGATGTTGCCGAACCACTGGTGGGCCATCTCGTGGGCCACCGTCGTGGCGCGCTGGATGCGCATGCCCCGCGTGACGCGGCTCGAGAAGACCAACGGGTCGCGGAAGGTGACCAGGCCCGGGTTCTCCATGGCGCCGGCGTTGAACTCCGGGACGAACGCCTGGTGGTAGCTCCCGAACGGGTAGCGGATGCCGAAGAGCCGGTGGAACTCGTCGAAGCACTGCTTGGTCATCGTGAAGAGCTCGTCGGCGTCGGCCTCGAGGTCGCGGGCGAGGCTCTGCCGCGCGCTCAGGCCCAGCGGGATCCCGTCGTGCTCGTCGTGGATCAGGTGGTAGGGGCCGGCCACGAGGGTGACGAAGTACGTCGAGAGCGGCTGGGTCCGCTCCAGCTCCCAGGTGCCGGGCTCGACCTCGCGGCCGGCCGCGTTGCCCAGGACGGTCCAGTCGGTGGGGGCCGTGACGTGGAAGGTGTACGGCGCCTTGAGGTCGGGCTGGTCGAAGCAGGCGAAGACGCTCGGGGCGGCGTCCATGAACGACATGCCGTAGACGTAGTGGAGGCCGTCGGCCGGGTCGACGCTGCGGTGGAGCCCCTCGCCGTCGTTGCGGAACCGCATCACCGCGTCGACCACCAGCTCGTGGGGCCCCTCGGTGAGGCGGAGCGGGAGCCGGCCGCGGTCCAGCAGTCCGGGGTCCACGGGCGAACCGTCCAGCGAGATGCTGTTGACGCGCTCGGGCTTGAGGTCGAGGAAGGTGTCCCCGCCCCGCGACGTGAGGCTGATGGTCGTGACCGACCGGAAACGCCCGGGGTCGGAGGCGAGGTCGAGCCGGACGTCGTAGTGGTCGACGACCAGCAGGTCGAAGCGTGCCCGCGCCTCGGCGTGGCCGAGGCTGCGGAACGGTGTGTCGGTGCTCACCGGCTCACCCTAGGTCACCGGCGTGGCTTACATTTCGCGCACCGACGACGAACTTCTTTCTCCGTCCGGCAACCGAACACGGGTCCGGACGCGTCGTACGGATGGATCGGGGGCAAGTCGTGCACCCGACGCTCGGATGAGAGGTCGCACGCAATGAAGCGCATGAAGGCGCGCGCGCAGGGACGGGTCACCGTCGCCGTCGCGCTGTCGGTGGCAGTGGTCGGGGGAGTCTCGGCAGCCACCGTGGGGCCGGCCAGCTCGGCCGACCCGGTGGGGGACTGCGCGGTGCCGTTCCCGGTGGCCGAGGTCACCAAGAACCAGACGGTCACCGGCAGCACGGTGGAGCGGGGGACGACCCCGGAGCCGTTCAACGGCACGGTGCTCGGGGTGCTCGAGGACGGCATCGCGCCGGACATCGACATGATCATGGCCGAGCTCGACTCGCCCGCGATCCAGAAGGCCGGCGGCATCTGGCAGGGCATGTCCGGCTCGCCGGTCTACGCCGAGGACGGCCGCCTCATCGGTGCCGTCGCCTACGGCCTCTCGTGGGGCCCCAGCCCGATCGCGGGCATCACGCCGTTCGAGCACATGGACGACTACCTGACCGCGCCGGCACCCGGCCGGATCAAGGTCGACCCGGGCACCGCCCGCTCGATCTCGCGGCAGTCCGACGTCAGCCGGGAGCAGGCGGGCGAGTTCCGCCAGCTGCGGCTGCCGTTCGGTGTCTCCGGCATCCACGCCAGCCGTCTCCAGAAGGCCCGGGAGATGCGCAAGGAGCACCGGTACATCCCGAGGCAGACCGCGTCGATGGGTGCGGCGAAGGCTGCCGGTGAGGGCCCCGGCCCCGAGACCGTGGTCGCCGGCGGCAACCTCGCCGTCGCGCACTCCCACGGCGACATCACCATGGGTGGCGTCGGCACCGCGACCAGCGTCTGCCAGGGTGAGGTCGTCGGCTTCGGCCACCCCGCGGCGTTCCTGGGCGACGCGTCGATGACGCTGCACCCCGCGGACGCCCTGTTCGTGCAGCCGGAGTCCTTGGGCGCGCCCTTCAAGGTCGCCAACCTGGGCGCGCCGGTCGGCACCATCACCGACGACCGGCTGACCGGCGTCACCGGCGCCTTCGGTGCGCTCCCGGCCAGCGCCACGATCACCCACGACCTGACCTTCCTGGTCAACGGGCGCCAGCGGACGGGCACGACCGAGGTCTCGACGCCCGAGGCGTCGGCGGCTGCGACGTTCTACCAGCAGCTCGCCAACCACGACCGGGTGCTCGACGGCTCGGTGCAGGGCACGGAGCTGCTCGCGTGGCAGATCTCCGGCACCGACAACGGCACGCCGTTCACGGTCGGCATGACCGACCGCTACGCGTCGCGCTGGGACATCGCGTTCGAGGCGCCGTGGGACGTGGCCGACGCCGCCTGGGTCCTCAGCCGGGTCCCCGGCGTGACGCTCGACGACATCAGCATGGAGGCCTCCGTCACCGACGACCCGTCCACCTTCAAGGTCGTCCGGGTCGAGCAGAAGCAGCGCGGCACCTGGACCGAGGTCAACCGTCGCAACCCCGCCTTCGGCCGGGCCGGCGGCACGCTCAACCTGCGTGCGGTGCTCGAGGCCACCGGGACCGAGCCCATCATGGTCCCCGTCTCGGTGGAGGTGCCGGACAAGCGGGCGCGCGGCGCCAGCCTCATGGTGTACGGCGGTGGCTCCTTCTGGAGCAGCGGTCTGTGGAGCGCCGACTCCGTCGCCGACGTGCAGAAGTTCACCGAGAACACCGTCCGCAACGACGCCGTGGCCGCACAGGTGAGCGTGTACGGCGGTCGGCGCAGCACGACGAGCAAGGCGGCCAGCGAGCCGACCGAGAAGGTGGTGACCGGCCGGAAGCGCATCGAGCTGATCGTGCGCTGACGTTCCTGGTCGGCTGACCTGACGGCGGCGGGGTGGAGCCACCCCGCCGCCGTTGCCGTTCCCGGGCCCGGGCGCCTCACCAATTCCCGGCAACTTCCTGTCCAGGTGCGTCCCGGGAGGCCGACGCGGGTGACCCTGCTGGAAACGACGTCAGTCGGGGGCGTCGGAGCAGCGCGCGACCCCGGCGCTCGGATTGAGAGGTCGCACCATGACGAAGCGGGTACGCATGGGCGCGCGGCGACGGGTCTCCGTCGCCGTTGCGCTGTCGGTGACGGCGGCCGGGGGAGTCTCGGCCACCCTGGTGGGACCGGCCGTCTCGGCCGGCCCGGCGGAGGACTGCGCGGTGCCGTTCCCGGTGGCCGAGGTCGCCCGGGACCAGGTGGTGCACGGGCTCACGGTGGAGCGGGGGACGACGCCGGAGCCGTTCAGCGGGACGGTGCTCGGGGTGCTCGAGGACGGCATTGCGCCGGACCTCGACATGATCATGGCGGAGCTCGACTCGCCGGCCATCCAGAAGGCGGGCGGGATCTGGCAGGGCATGTCCGGGTCGCCGGTGTACGCCGAGGACGGACGGCTGCTGGGGGCGGTGGCCTACGGCCTCTCGTGGGGCCCGAGCCCGATCGCGGGCATCACGCCGTTCGAGGAGATGGACGACTACCTCACCCCCAAGGCGGCCCCGGTCCGCGTCGAGGTCGACGACCGGACCGCGCGCATGCTCGCCAGACGCACCGGCGTCAGCGTGCGGGCCGCTGGCGAGTTCCGCCAGCTCCGGATCCCGCTGCGCGTCTCCGGTGTCCGCGCCGAGCGGCTCGCGCAGGCACGCAAGCAGCGCGAGGACCACCGCTGGGTGATGCGTCGCGTCGCGGCCTCAGGTGCTCCCGCATCACCCGGCTCGGGTCCCGGTCCCGACACGATCGTGGCCGGCGGCAACCTCGCCGTGGCCCTCTCGTACGGCGACATCACGCTGGGCGGGGTCGGCACTGCCACCAGCGTGTGCCGGGGCGAGGTCGTGGGCTTCGGCCACCCGGCCACGTTCCTGGGCGACACGACTCTGACGCTGCACCCCGCCGACGCGCTGTTCGTGCAGCCGGAGTCCCTGGGAGCGCCCTTCAAGGTCGCGAACCCGGGAGCGCCGGTCGGCACCATCACCGATGACCGCCTGGCCGGGGTCACCGGCACCTTCGGCGCGCTTCCCCGCGCCACCACCGTGACCTCCGACCTCACCTTTGTGGGCAAGGGCCGACAGCGCAGCGGATCTTCCGAGGTCTCCACGCCCCAGGCACTGGCGTTCGTCACGTTCATCCAGCAGCTGGTCAACCACGACCGGGTGCTCGACGGCATCACCCAAGGGTCGGAGCTGATGTCCTGGCAGATCACCGGTGAGTCCCGCGGCACGCCGTTCGCCCTCGCCATGACCGATCGTTTCGCCTCCCGGGACGACATCGCGTTCGAGGTGCCCTGGGAGGTCGCCGATCTCGTCTGGGTCCTCAGCCGGATCCCGGGCATCACCCTCGACGACGTCACCATCGGGGCCGAGGTCGTCGACGACCCGTCGAAGTGGCGGGTCGTCGGGGTGCAGCAGCGCCGTCGCGGGGCCTGGGTCGACCTCGACCGCAGCAGCCCGGCGGTCAGCCGGCCCGGTGGCGTGCTGCGCCTGCGGGCCGTGCTGCACGACCGGGCGAACGACGTCACGACGACGGTCCGCGTCTCCGTCGACGTCCCGCAGCGGCGGGCGTTCGAGGCGGTGCTCGAGGTGGCCGGGGGCGGCTCGGTGTTCAGCAGCATCTGGGGGGCCAGGACCCTCGAGGCCGTCGAGCGCCGGCTCGCGAGGGCGGTGCGCAACGACGCGGTGCAGGCGTCGCTCACGACGTTCTTCGGCCGCCGGCCGAAGGTGAGCCGCGAGGTCAGCGAGCCGACCGAGAAGGTTGTCAACGGACGGAAGCGGGTGCCGGTCGTCCTGCGCTAGGGGTGTCAGGGATCACCCCGGCGGTGATCCTTACTTCTGAGCGCGGCGCTCCTACGATGTAAGGGCCGACAAGGGAGTTGGCCCATGACACATTCGACTGCCCGCCCAACGGGCCGAAAGGACCGCGCCACCATGACCACGCAGCTTCACCTCGCCCGGGGGATCGTCGAGGGACGCGCGTACACGGACCAGGACCTGGCCCTGCTGCGCAGCGTGGAGATCGCCCGGCAGATCGAGCGCCGCAGCCGCCGCGAGCGGCGCCGCACTCGCTGACCGCACCCGGCAGCGGCCCTGCAGCGGCCCGGCAGCAGCAGTCGCGGACGGACGGGGGCGGTCTGGCAGGCTGGCGCCATGCCCGACCTGTCGACCGCCCGCACCGACCCGTCCACCCTGCGCCGCATCGAGCTGCGGCGACTCGAGGACGGCGGCTACGAGGCGACGAACCCGCGCGGCGGGGTGATCCGCGTGAGCGGCGACGACGCCGACTTCACGCCCGTCGAGCTGCTGCTCACGGCGCTCGCGGGCTGCAGCGCCATCGACGTCGACCTGATCACGGGCAAGCGCGCGCAGGCCGAGCGCCTCGTCGTCGGCGCCCAGGGCCACAAGGTCCGTGACGAGAAGGGCAACCACCTCGTCGACCTGCTGGTGACCTTCGACGTCGCCTTCCCGGAGGGCCCCGACGGCGACAAGGCGCGCGAGGCGCTGCCGCGCGCCATGGCCCAGACCCGGGACCGGCTCTGCACCGTCAGCCGGACCGTCGCACTGGGGGAGCCGGTCGAGTACGTCGACGTCTCCGAGCGCGAGGGACAGAGCCCCGAGGGCGACTGATGGCCGTGGACGAGGCGGTGGAGACCGTCGCTCGAGCGTTGACGGGCGGTCGGGGTCAGCCGACCTCGACCGACTCGATCTCCACGGTCTCCTTCGGCGGGCCGTCGGGCGCGCCGCCCTGGGCGCCCTTCGCCGCGATGTCCCGGACCACCTCGAGGCTCGCCTCGTCGATCGTGCCGAAGACCGTGTAGGCCGGCGGCAGCTGGCTCTCGTCGTACACGATGAAGAACTGCGACCCGTTGGTGTCGGGACCCGCGTTGGCCATGGCGAGCGTGCCGGCGCCGTAGGTCTCCTCGCCGCTCAGCTCGTCGGGGAACGAGTAGCCCGGGCCGCCCATGCCGCTGGCCGTCGGGTCGCCGCACTGGAGGACGAAGATGCCGGCGGTCGTGAGGCGGTGGCACTGGCTGGCGTCGAAGTAGCCCTGCTCGGCGAGCGAGACGAACGAGTTGACGGTGCACGGCGTCCCGTCGGCCGTGAGCGTCGCGCTGATGTCGCCCGCACTGGTGCTCAGCGTCATCGGCACCTCGCCGCTGACGGTGGCCTCCGTCGGGGGCGGCTCGACCTCCTTGGCGGCGGCGCCGCCGGCGGGGTACTCGCAGGAGACGCCGGTGCCGGCGTCGGTGCTCCCGGTGGCCGGGTCCTCGGCGGTGGAGCCGCCGTCGTCGCTGCAGGCGGCGAGGCCGCCGAGGGCGAGGAGGGTTGCGGCGAGGGCAGGACCGTGGTGACGGAGCGTAGGCATGGCGCCGATCGTAGGGGGAAGGCTCAGCCGCCCGGCCCCCGGGCGACGACCGGCCAGCTGCGCAGCTCGCCGGCCTCCTCCACGAGCAGCCGGTCGCTCAGGTTGACGGCGTTGCACACGTGGTTGGGGACCACGTCGACCCTGCTGCCGATCGGCGGCAGGGGAGTGCCGCCCAGGTCGGCAACCGCGTGGTGCTCGGACAGCAGCACGATCCGGGCGTCCGGGTGAGCCGGGAGCCGGCCGAAGCCGGTGGCGTACGGCGCCCGGTCGGCGCCCAGGGCCTTGCTGCCGGCGTCGAGGACGAGGCGACCGCCGGCGTGGCTGACGACGGTGCTGCGGCAGGTGAGCGCGATCTGCTCCGGCGCCATGGTGCCGAGCTCCCACTGCTGGGCGTCGCCGAACACGTAGACCCCCGGCCGCATCTCGGTCAGCACGTCGGTCGCCGAGTCGGCGAGGCTGGGCGTCGAGCCGCCGCTCACGACCTCCGGCTCGATCCCCTCGGACCGCAGCGCGTCGGCCGCCACGGCCAGGCAGCGACCCTCGTCCTCGGCTGCGCTCGAGGTGCCGCCTGCGGCGTAGCTGTGGCCGGGGAAGGTGAAGACGCCGCGCACGTCGAGGCCCGCGCGTGCGGCCTTCTGGGCGAGGATGCCCGCCTCCTCGGGCGGGACGCCGGACCGGCCGTGCCCGCTGTCGACCTCGACGAGCACCCTGACGCCGTGCGCCCCCAGCAGGCGGCCCGCGGCAGCCGCGCCCTCGACCGAGTCGATGCCGATCGTCAGCGTGGTGGCGGTCAGGACGTCGCGCAGCCGCGCACCCGTCACGTCGTCGACCCACAGCGGGTAGGCGATGAAGATGTCGTCGAACCCTTCCCGGGCGAAGGCCTCCGCCTCGTTGACGGTCGCGACCGTGATGCCGACAGCCCCGGCGTCGAGCTGGAGGCGCGCGATCTCGACGCACTTGTGGGTCTTCACGTGGGGCCGCAGCCGGACACCGGTCCGGGACGCCTGCTCCGCCACGCGGCGGATGTTCTGGCGCAGTCGCGGGAGGTCGACGCTCAGGTACGGCGTCGGCGGGTCCACCAGCATGGCGTCACGGTACGCCGTGTCGGCCTGACAGGATCCCCGGTCATGGAGAGCACCCTGACCATCGGCCCTGCCCGAGGCGACCATGTCGCCATCCGGGTGCTCCAGCGCGCGTACCCCAGCTCCTCGGACTACTGGGACGGCAACTGGGTCAGGTCGACGATCCACGTCCGTGCCGGCGGCTTCCTGGCCGACGTCCGAGCTGACCTCCGGACCGACGAGATCCACCGGCTCGCGGACGGCCTCCGGTTCATCGACGACAACCTCTTCGGCTCGGCGGTCCTCCAGAGCATGGAGGACTGGGTCGACCTCACGATCACGTGCGAGGCGAACGGCAGCCTGAGCGTGGCCGGCGAGGTGACGGACCAGCCGGGCACGGGCAATCGCCTGGCGTTCTCGTTGCCGGGGCTCGACCAGACTTACCTCCAGGACTGGCTGGTGCAGGCCGCGGCCATCGAGGCGGCGTTCCCCGTCGTCGGCCGTCCCTGATGAGGCAGTCCCGGCACCGTTATCCGGTTTCCACAGATCCCCGGGCACCCCTTGTGGGGGTCGGCGCCCTCACGTAGAATCGAACACATGTTCGACGGGGGAAGTGCTCACGGCAGCGGGGCCGGCCAGGCCACCGCCGTCGCGCTGCCCGCCGATCAAGTCTCCGAGTGGACCGGCCAGCTGGCCGAGGTGGCCCGCGACCTGATCAGCGACGCCGAGCGGGTCGACCTGATCACCGAGCTCGAGCGACTCAAGGCCGCCGCCGCAGCCGCCCAGGCCAAGCTCACCGCCGACCTCGACGCCTCCCAGCGCGCAGAGCAGGAGGCGGCCGGGCTGCCGGCCCGCCGGGTCGGGGTCGGGATGGCCGCCCAGGTCGGACTGGCGCGGAGAGAGTCGCCCAACCGGGGCGCGCAGCACCTCGGCCTCGCCAAGGTGCTCGTGACCGAGATGCCCCACACCCTGGCCCGACTGACCGCGGGCGACCTCTCGGAGTGGCGGGCGACCCTGCTCGCCCGGGAGACCGCCTGCCTGAGCCGGGAGCACAGGCAGTACGTCGACTCGGCGCTGTGCGCCGACCCCGCCACCCTCGACGGCCTCGGCGACCGCGCGATCGTCGCCGCGGCGCAGAAGCTCGCGATCAAGCTCGACCAGGAGGCCGTGGTCCGCCGCCGCGCCAAGGCCCAGAACGAGCGCCGAGTGTCGCTGCGTCCGGCGCCCGACACGATGACCTGGCTGACCGCGCTGCTGCCGGTCGAGCAGGGCGTCGCCGCGTTCGCCGCTCTCACCCGGGCCGCCGACGGAGCCCGTGCGTCCGGTGACGAGCGGGGGCGCGGACAGGTCATGGCCGACACCCTCGTCGAACGGCTCACCGGACAGGCCGAGGCCGACGAGGTGCCGGTCGCGGTCAACCTCGTCATCACCGACACCAGCCTCTTCGACGGCGACCCCACCCCGGCCCACGTCGACGGTTACGGACCCGTCCCCGCCGCCTGGGCCCGCGACCTCATCGCTGACGCGTGCAGCGCCGGTACGGGTGCGTGGCTGCGCAGGCTGTTCACCCACCCCGAGTCAGGCGCACTGGTCGCCATGGACTCCCGCCAGCGCAAGGTGCCCCCCGGGCTCGCGCAGCTGGTCCGGCTCCGCGACGGCGGCACCTGCCGCACCCCCTGGTGCGACGCACCGATCCGGCACACCGACCACACCACCCCGGTCCACGCCGACGGAAAGACCACCGAGAGCAACCTGACCGGACGGTGCGAGGCCTGCAACCACGCCAAGGAAGCACCCGGCTGGCGCGCCCGACCACGCAGCAGGCCCGGCGAACCACACCGGATCGAGGTCACCACCCCCACCGGCCACCAGCACCAGTCCCATGCGCCACCGCTGCCCGGTCTCGACACGCTCGCTAGCGCTCCCTACTCGACCACCGAATGGGGCCACCTCCGGATCTCCTGGAAGAAGTTGGCTCTCGCCGCCTGATCCTGGCGCCCGCGCGAATCGCTCGGACTGCGCTTGGATGAACCAGTGACGTGGGTGATCAGGGAACGGCGGGATGGCGATCTCCACGAGTGCGCTGCTCTGCTCGCCCAGGTGCATGTCGAGCAGCGTTACCCCGTCAACTGGCCCGACGATCCCGGTACCTGGCTGACGCCGGCCAACATGGCGGCTGCGTGGGTGGTGGCCAGGGACGACGAGATCATCGGCCACGTCTGCCTCGTGCGCGGCAACCTGAGCACGTCCGATCTGACGCTCGAACGTCTCTTCGTATCGCCCGTTGCGGTGGGGAGCGGCGTTGGGAGGGCTCTTGTCATCCAGGCGAGCGATTGGACGGCTCAGCGCGGGGCTCAGCTGAGCCTGGACGTTGCCGACAACTGCGCCAAGGCCGTGGCCCTCTACCGTCGCCTTGGTTGGCGCCAGATCGGGGAGACGCCCATCGACTGGGGTGGCGACCTGGCACGCCGCCTACTTCACTTCGAGGCGCCTACAGGCTGAGTGGGACGTTCCGGTGAGGCGGCACCGTGCGTCAGTCGCGGACGCCCTGGGGGCCGTCGTCGCGGGGGACCGCCGTGTGGGCCGGGTCGCCGTGGGTGCGGCGGTCCTCCTTCATCTCGGCCTCGAAGAGGTGCCGGCGCCCCTGCACCAGAGCGTCGCGCGCCTCCCGCTCGAGGTCCTTGAAGACGGAGTAGTAGACGTCGTCGTACTCCTCGACGACCTGGAAGCTCCAGCGCCCCTCGAGGATGTTGCGCCCGATGAGCTCCTCCTGGAAACGGTCGGCCAGATCCGTGTGGCCGGCCTCGCGCAGCATGTCGACGCCCTCGCCGAGGGTCAGGTCTGCGGTGCCGCAGAGCCGGTGGAAGCCGTAGAGGAACCCGCGCGCCTGCTCCACCGCCTCGAGCGCCTCGGAGATCTTCCCGAGCGCCTCGACCGTGGTGTCGTCGACGCCGTCGGGGCGGGTGTGCTCGGGCAGCGGCTGGTCGGTGGACTGGCGGACGGACTGGTCGGTCATGACAGCTCCAGGGCTCGCAGTACGGCGGGCGGGTCGGCGACCGTCAGCGTCGCGCCGGGGTGACGCAGCCGCCCGGTCGGGTCGAGGACCCGCACGGGGTCGTGGAAGGTGAGGCACACGGCATGGTCGCCGTTGGTCGCGAAGGTGACGCCGTGGTCGGTGAGCGACAGGTGGGCCGGGCCCACCGTCTTGAGCCAGGCGAAGCCACCGGTCTCCGTGCCACCGGCGACGTTGCTGCGCGGTGTGCGCAGCGTCCACGGCCCGAACCGGGCGCGCAGCTCGTCGTCGTCCACCTCCAGCCAGGCCGTGAGTGGCGTGATCCCGAACAGCAGCGCCGGGAGCCGGTAGGACGCAGCGAACGCGAAGGGGAACGGTCGGACACGTCAGAGACGTTAGTCAGCCCGGCAAGGCTCAGCCCAGCACGGCAGCGGCGTCGACCGTGCCGTGCTCGGACTGGATCGCGTCGGCGAGGCGCACCACCTCGTCGTCGGGCACCTCCACGCCGGCCTCGGCGAAGCCCTTGCGGAGCTCGGACTCGACCGTGCCCTCGGGGGCGCCGTCCTGCCAGGAGGAGACGCGGTCGACGACGGCCTGGATTGCCTGGACTCGTTCTGTGGTCATGTTCACGGAGTACCCAAGGGCTGTCCGGGCAACCGGTGAGTCAGTAGCGTTTCGCTCGCAGGCGTACGACGTGAGGAGTGGACCGGATGCTGCCTACCAGGCTCGACCCGGGCAGCCGCAGCGCTGCCCTCGCCGCCATGAGCAAGACCGAGCTCGACGTGCTCGTCGTGGGCGGAGGTGTCGTCGGCGGGGGAGCGGCGCTCGACGCCGTCACCCGCGGCCTGAGCGTGGGGCTCGTCGAGGCACGCGACTACGCGTCTGGCACGTCCAGCCGCTCCAGCAAGCTGGTGCACGGGGGACTGCGCTACCTCGAGCAGCTCGACTTCGGCCTCGTCCGCGAGGCGCTCAAGGAGCGGTCGCTGATCCTGCACCATCTGGCGCCGCACCTCGCGCGTCCGATCCCGTTCCTCTACCCGCTGCAGCACCGCGTCTGGGAGCGGTTCTACGTCGGCAGCGGCGTCCTGCTCTACGACACGATGGGTGGGCGCAAGGGCGTGCCGACCCACCGCCACCTGACGCGTCGGCAGGCGCTGCGGAAGTTCCCGTCGCTGCGCAAGGACGCCCTGGTGGGCGCGATCCAGTACTACGACGGCCAGATCGACGACGCTCGGCACACGATGATGCTGGCGCGGACGGCCGCGCACTACGGCGCGCTGTGCGCGAGCAGCGCCCGCGTCACCGGCTTCCTGCGCGAGGGGGACCGGGTGGTCGGCGCCCGGGTGCGCGACCTGGAGTCCGGCGTCGAGCACGAGATCCGGGCCCGGCAGACCATCAACGCCGCCGGGGTGTGGACCGACGACCTGCAGGAGCTCGTCGGCGGCCGCGGCCAGCTTCGCGTGCGCGCGTCCAAGGGCGTCCACATCCTCGTGCCGCGCGACCGCATCCACGCCCGGACCGGCATCATCGCGCGCACCGCGACCAGCGTGCTGTTCATCATCCCGTGGGAGCAGCACTGGATCATCGGCACCACCGACACCGACTGGGACCTCGACAAGGCCCACCCGGCAGCCAGCCAACACGACATCGACTACCTGCTCGAGCACGCCAACCGGCTGCTCGCCCAACCACTCACGCACGACGACGTCGTCGGCGTGTACGCCGGCCTGAGGCCGTTGCTGTCGGGGGAGTCGGACGCAACCAGCCAGCTCTCCCGCGAGCACGCCGTGGTGACCCCGGTCGCCGGTCTGACCCTGATCGCGGGCGGCAAGTACACGACGTACCGCGTGATGGCGAAGGACGCCGTCGACGCGGTGGTGCACGGCCTGCCGGACCGCGTGCCGAGGTCGTGCACCGAGCGGGTTCCGCTGCTGGGAGCCGACGGCTTCGAGGCGCTGTGGAACAGCCGCGAGCGGCTGGCCGAGGACAGTGGCCTCCATGTCGCCCGCATCGAGCACCTGCTGCGCCGCTACGGCTCACTCGTCCACGAGGTGCTCTCGCTGGTCGACGAGGACCCGACGCTGGGGGAGCCGCTCCCGGGCGCGGACTCCTACCTGCGGGTCGAGGCGGTGTACGCCGCCCTGGCCGAGGGGGCGCTGCACCTCGACGACATCCTCACGCGGCGTACCCGCATCTCCATCGAGACCGAGGACCGCGGCCTGGCGGCCTCGGAGGAGGTCGCCGACCTGGTGGCGCCGGTGCTGGGCTGGGACACGGAGACCGTGAAGCTCGAGATCGAGCACTACCGGGCGAGGGTTGCTGCCGAGCGCGAGTCGCAGCAGCAGCCCGACGACCGCACCGCCGACGCGGCCCGGCTGGGGGCTCCCGACGTGCGGGGAGCGGGTTCCTGACGCAGACTGACATAATGTCAGTTATCGGCGATCTAGCCAGATGGCCGAGAGGGGGCTGCAGAACCGCCTCGACAGCCGCTCAGACCGTCGGTCGATGGAACACGAACAGCGTCTCGGCCATCCCGACCGGCTCGCCGGAGCCGTTCCACTGCTGGTACTGCGGCACGACGTGCTTGAGGAACATGCCTTCGTCCTCGAGCTGGTTCAGGACGACCTCCAGGCAGTCCCGATCGTCGTCGTAGTCGGCGGCCCGTTTGCGCACGTCGTCCATGTTGCACACGTAGTACGTCATGCGGTCGTCCAGTCCGACCGGTCGTCAGCGCCCAGGATCATGCCCGGAGTCAACCACGCAGCCGGTCCCCGACGTGGCA
The DNA here is from genome assembly GCF_042659625.1 of Nocardioides sp. GCM10027114. Taxonomy (NCBI): domain Bacteria; kingdom Bacillati; phylum Actinomycetota; class Actinomycetes; order Propionibacteriales; family Nocardioidaceae; genus Nocardioides; species Nocardioides sp. GCM10027114. Next base: position 247,721 of record NZ_JBHSSS010000002.1, on the reverse strand, counting down.
GGTCGACGGACGTGCCTCCATATCTGCTGGATACCGACGATTATGCGGCAAACGACAACGGTGTGATCCCGCCCAGCGGAGCCCGGGCTCTGGGGGTGGCGACCACTACGGTCGCGGCCCGTGAAGAGCAACGTGCTGGTCAGCGAAGCGATCGACGGCTGGTTCCTCGCGAGGGCGCCCCGCAAGGACTCCCCGCACACCCGGGCGGCCTACCAGCGCGACCTCGCCGCGATCCTCCGCGCCGCCTCCGAACGCCTCGGCCGGCCCGTGGACGACCTGTGCCTCGGCGACCTCACCCTCCCGGTGCTGCGCCACGCCTTCGGGACCTGGTCGCAGGGGCGCGCCGCGGCCAGCGTCCGGCGCTGCCACTCCACGTGGAGCGGCTTCTTCGAGCACCTCGTGTCCGAGGAGCTGATCTCCGGCTCGCCCATGCCCGGCGTGGCCAAGCCACGGTCTCCGCAGCGACTCCCGAAGCCCTTCGCCGAGGACGACGCCGCCCGGATCGTCCGCACGCTCACCGACGCGTCGGTACGACGCCGCCAGCCGTGGCCGGAGCTCGACGCGGCCGTCGTGCTCACCGGTCTCGTGACGGGCGTCCGCTCCGCCGAGCTCCTGGCGACCGACGTCGGTGACGTCACCCGGACCCCCGGCAACGAGCGGATCCGGGTGCTCGGCAAGGGCGACGCCGAGCGGTCGATCCCTGTCGAGCCGCTGCTGCTCGGCATCCTCGGGACCTACCTCGACTCGCGTCGCGACCGGTTCCCCGGCACCGCCCGCCAGCGCGGCGTCGAGGACGAGAACGACCCCTGGGCGTGGTGGCGCCCCAACGACCCGCTCTTCGTCGACCGCACCGGCCAGCGGATGCGCACCGGCGCGCTGCAGTACCTCGTCGAGCTCGTCTACCGAGACGCCGGCGTCAACGCCGCCCGCGCCCGCGGCGCCCTGGTCCACGCGCTGCGCCACACCGCGGCGACCCGGCTCGTCGAGCGCGGCGCCACCGCCGTCGAGCTGATGGACTTCCTCGGGCACCGGTCGCTGGCCACCTCCCAGGGGTACCTCGCCTCGACCGCCGCCGGGGTCCGCGCGGCAGCGGCCCGCTCCCCCGTCTACGACCTGCTGGCCGAGGCTCCCGACGACGAGGCGGCGAGCCAGTAGGTTCGACCGCAGACATCAAGGTCGCACCGCCCACGGCCAACGTGCTCCTGACACCCGTGGTCAGCGGGCAGCTGCTCGGCAGCCTGCGTCGGCTCTTCCCGGCAGCCCGCAGCCTCTTCACCGAGCTGCAGGACGACGGCCGCGGGATCCGGTTGTCCGGGCCGTTGAGCCGGATCGCGGCGCACGGGCCCGATGGCTACTTCGTCGCCCACGGGCTGGGGTCTTTCGCGCCCATCGTGCAGAGCGAGGCAAGGCTCCAGCTGGCAGGGAGCCGGCAGCGGACCCCTCCACGGATCGGACCGTCGACGCAACCCCTCTCCTCCGCGCCGGAACCGGGGTCGGCCACCGGCGAGGGCATGGTCGTCTGGGTCCGGCACGGGTCGGTGCCGACGCCGGCCGGCCGACGGCTGGATCTCGCGCCCGTCGACGCCCTGGTCTCTTCCCTCGACCCGGTCCCCGCCCCGCGGACCAGCGTGCTGTGGGCGGCCGTGGTCGCGGAGTGCGCGGTGCACCTGGCGCGCAGCACCGCCGAGCCCGTGCTGGTCGACGTACCCGGGCTCGAGGTCTCGATCCTGGCCGAGCTGCAGGTCCGGGTGGCCAGCGAGCTCGTCCCGCATGTCACCTGGCCGGGCTGACGTACTCCGCGAGGTGCTGCCCGGTGAGGGTCGACCGGGCGGCGACCAGGTCGGCCGGGGTGCCCTCGAAGACCACGCGGCCGCCGTCGTGGCCGGCGCCCGGTCCGAGGTCGATCAGCCAGTCCGCGTGGGCCATCACGGCCTGGTGGTGCTCGATGACGATCACCGACCTCCCGCCGTCGACCAGCCGGTCCAGCAGGCCGAGCAGCTGCTCGACGTCGGCCAGGTGGAGGCCGGTGGTCGGCTCGTCGAGGACGTAGACCTCGCCCTTCTCCCCCATCTGGTTGGCGAGCTTGAGCCGCTGCCGCTCGCCGCCGGACAGCGTCGTCAGCGGTTGGCCCAGCGTGAGGTAGCCCAGCCCGACGTCTGCGAGACGGTCGAGGACCTTGTGGGCGGCGGGGACCCGCGCCTCGCCGTCACGGAAGAACTCCTCGGCCTCGGCCACCGACATCGCCAGCACCTCGGCGATGTTGCGGCCGCCGAGGGTGTGCTCCAGCACCGCCGCCTGGAACCGGCGCCCCTCGCACTCCTCGCACGGCGACTCGACGGTCTCCATGATCCCGAGCTCGGTGAAGATCACGCCCGCGCCGTTGCAGGTCGGGCAGGCGCCCTCGGAGTTGGAGCTGAACAGCGCCGGCTTCACGCCGTTCGCCTTGGCGAACGCCTTGCGGACCGGCTCGAGCAGCCCGGTGTACGTCGCGGGGTTGCTGCGGCGCGAGCCCTTGATGGCGGCCTGGTCGATGACCACGACGCCGTCCCGTCCGGCTACGGACCCGTGGACGAGCGAGCTCTTGCCGGAGCCGGCGACGCCGGTGACCACGCACAGCACGCCGAGCGGAACGTCGACGTCGACGTCCTGCAGGTTGTGGAGCGACGCCCCGCGGACCTCCATCGCGGCGGACGGCGTGCGCACCGTCTCCTTGAGCCGGGCCCGGTCGTCGAGGTGCCGCCCGGTGACGGTGCCGCTCCCCCGCAGCCCGTCGATCGAGCCCTCGAAGCAGATCGTGCCGCCGTCGGAGCCGGCGCCGGGCCCGAGGTCGACGACGTGGTCGGCGATGGCGATGGTCTCCGGCTTGTGCTCCACGACCAGCACCGTGTTGCCCTTGTCGCGCAGCCGGACCAGCAGGTCGTTCATCCGCTCGATGTCGTGGGGGTGCAGGCCGATGGTGGGCTCGTCGAAGACGTAGGTGACGTCGGTCAGCGCCGAGCCGAGGTGGCGGATCATCTTGGTCCGTTGCGCCTCTCCCCCGGACAGCGTCCCGGCCGGCCGGTCGAGCGAGAGGTAGCCGAGCCCGATCTCGACGAAGGAGTCGAGCAGGTGGCGGATCCCGCCGAGCAGCGGCGCCACCGTCGGCTCGTCGAGGTCGCGCACCCAGTCGGCGAGGTCGCTGATCTGCATCGCGCAGACCTCGGCGATGTTGCGGCCACCCACCTTCGAGGCCAGCGCCTCGCGCGTCAGCCGGGTGCCCTCGCAGTCGGGGCACGTCGTGAACGTGATCGCGCGCTCGACGAACCGCCGCACGTGCGGCTGCATCGCCTCCACGTCCTTGGACAGGATCGACTTCTGGATCTTGGGGATGAGCCCCTCGAACGTCAGGTTGACGCCGTCGACGTTGATCTTCTGGGGCTTGCCGTGCAGGAGCTTGTCGAGCTCCTTCTTGGTGTACCTGCCGACCGGCTTGTCCATCGGGAGCCCGGCGCCGCGGAAGATCCGGCCGTACCAGCCGTCCATGCTGTAGCCCGGCACCGTGAGCGCGCCCTCGGACAACGACTTCGTCTCGTCGTACAGCGCCGTCAGGTCGAAGTCGGACACGTTGCCCATGCCCTCGCAGCGCGGGCACATGCCGCCGAGGTAGACCGCGTCCTTGACGACCGTCTTCTCGACACGGCCGCCCTTCTCGGTGCTCATCACCCCGCCGGCACGACGGGTCGGCACGTTGAACGAGAACGCCGTCGGCGGCCCGACGTGCGGCTTCCCGAGCCGGCTGAAGAGGATGCGCAGCATCGCGTTGGCGTCGGTGGCGGTGCCGACCGTCGAGCGGGGGTTCGCGCCCATCCGCTCCTGGTCGACGACGATCGCGGTGGTCAGCCCCTCGAGCACGTCGACCTCGGGCCGCGCGAGCGTCGGCATGAAGCCCTGCACGAAGGCGCTGTAGGTCTCGTTGATCATCCGCTGCGACTCGGCGGCGATCGTGCTGAACACCAGCGAGCTCTTCCCGGACCCGGAGACCCCGGTGAACACCGTCAGCCGGCGCTTGGGCAGCTCGACGCTGACGTCCTTGAGGTTGTTGACGCGGGCGCCCTGCACCCGGATCAGGTCGTGGCTGTCCGCCGGGTGGGTGCTCATCGTCCTGCCTCTCTCAGACCAGCCACGTGCCGTCGCGCATCAGGGTGCGTCCGGCGATCTCGTCGACCTCGCGCCAGGCCTGCACCCGGACCGGGCGCAGCACCATGAAGACGAACCCCCGGGAGCTGCGCGGGTCCCAGTCGGCCTGGCCGGCGTACGCCGTGCCGAGCCCGGCGTCCTCGGCGACGTCGACCGCCCGTTCCAGGACCACGTCGAGCATCACCACATCACGCGTGGGCCCGACGGCCAGCCGCGCCGCGCCGGTCGCGACGATGTTCCGCCCGGTGACCGACGTCGCCTCGACCGCGATCACCGCCCGCTGGTCCACCCAGGCCAGCGACAGCGGCACGAGGTGCGGCCGTCCGCCCGTCGAGGCGGTCGCGACCCAGACGTCGACGGCCGGCGTGGTCAGCGCGGCGAGGGCGTCGGCCTTGCGCTGCTCACGCGACCGCGGCGGGGCGTCACCCCGAGTGGTGTCCATGGCCGCCACGCTAGCGTCGCGCGACCCCGGTGGCTTCTCCGATCGTGACCGGGCTCAGGGGGCTGCGCTCGCCGTCCTCCGGTTGCGCCAGATCCCGGCGGCGGTGAGCGCCACGAGGCCGGCGATCGCGGCCCAGAACGGCCACGAGGTCGGGTCCGCGCCGAACGCGCCGACCGCGACGTACACCGCAGTGCCGGGGACGATCCCGACCGCGGTGCCCGCGAGGTAGCTGCGGGCGCTGATCCCGGTGAGCCCGAACGCGAAGTTGGCCGTGCTGAAGGGCACCAGCGGCACGAGTCGCGCCAGCAGCACCGCACCGAGGCCGTGGCGGCGGACCCGCTCGTCGAGGGCCCGCACCCGGGCCCCGCTCACGCGGCGCACCGCCTCGCGGCCGAGGCCCCGTGCGACGGCGAAGGCCACGAGTGCTCCCAGCACCGCACCGAGCAGCGTGGCGGGCAGGGCGACCGCGAAGCCGAGGAGCGCGCCCCCGGCGATCGTCAGCACCGCCGTCGGTCCGACCGGTAGCAGGCACACCGCGACGTAGGCCAGCACGTACGCCGGCACCGCCCACGCCCCGAGCCCGTCGAGGAGGCCGCGGAGCTCCGCCTGGCTCGGCAGTCCCAGGGTCTGCTGCACCCCGACCGCGGCGACGAGCAGGGCCACCAGCACGGCCAGCCGCAGCGCGGCACGTCGTCGAGAGGGAGTCGGCATCCGTCGTGCTCCTGCTGTCGGGGCGTGGGGTCTTCAGGTGGTTCGTCGCGCGGAACCCGATGGATGGCGCCCGGCATTCCCGGGCGGGACCTCCGGTCCCACGATCGGACCACCCGCCCGGCCCGCGCGTGCCATGTCCGCCGGAGTTGCGCGTGACCAATTTGGGGGATGTTGGGGCGAACCGCCGACGACTTCCCGCGCGGCGTTTCAACCTTCAATCAAGATGACGCGCAAGTCGGGGGCCATGGGGGCTCTCGGTGGTCGCGGCGAAGGACAAGACACACGTCCGTGGGGGACGTCGCCAGGCCCGAGAGGAGGAAGCGTCATGTGGGACACCGTCGAACCGACCGCACAGCTGCTGTCGCACGACATGCCCTGCCCGCAGTGCGGTCACGCTCCCCACACCTTCCTGGCCTGTGGCGATGAGTGTGACTGCCGGCCGCACGGCATGCCCGGGATGATCGCCTGAGGGATCAGGGCTGCAGCAGCACCTTGATCGCGCGGCGCTCGTCCATGGCGCGGTAGCCCTCGGCCACCTCGTCCAGCGGCAGGGTCGCGTCGAACACCAGCCCGGGGTTGATGCTGCCGTCGAGGACCAGGTCGAGCAGCGTGGGCAGGTAGGCACGCACCGGCGCCATCCCGCCGGCGAGGCCGACGTTCCTCTGGAACATCCGCCGGATCGGCAGCTCCACGCCGTGGGGCACGCCGACGAAGCCGACCGTCGAGCCGGGGCGCGCGACCGCGAAGGCCTGCTGCATCGCGCCGTCGGTGCCGACGCACTCGAGCACCGCGTCGCCCCCGACGCCGCCCGTGATCTCGAGCACGGCCTGGGCGCCCTCGTCGCCGCGCTCGGCGACGACGTGCGTCGCCCCGAACGTGCGGGCGATCTCCTGCCGCGGCTCGTGGCGCGACATCGCGATGACCTTCTCCGCGCCCATGGTGGCGGCGGCCAGCACGCCGCACAGGCCGACCGCGCCGTCGCCGACGACGACGGCGGTGCCGCCCTGCCTCACGCCGGCCGCGACCGCGGCGTGCCAGCCGGTGGCCATGACGTCGGAGAGCGTGAGCAGCGAGGGGATCAGCGACTCGTCGGGCATGCCGTCGGTCTTCACCAGGCTGCCCTCCGCCTGCGTGACGAGGGAGTACTCCGCCTGGCCGCTGGAGGTGAAGCCGAGGTTGTCGCAGGCTGCGTGCATGCCGGCGCGGCAGTGGGCGCAGGTGTTGTCGCAGTGGTCGAACGGGACGACCACGAAGTCGCCCGGCCGGAACGACGTCACCTCGGCGCCGACCTCCTCGATCACGCCGACGCACTCGTGCCCGATGGTGGCGCCGGCGTCGACGTCGTTCTCGCCGCGGTACGGCCACAGGTCGGAGCCGCAGATGCAGCCCGCCACCACCTTGACGATGGCGTCCGTGGGGGCCGTGATGGTGGGGTCGGGAACCTCGGAGAGCCGGATGTCGCCGGGGGCGTGGATCGTCGTCGCGCGCATGCGGGCATCCTGTCAGGCGGGTCAACTCCCCCACCCCGTCGAAGCCGCGGGCCCGGTCCGGGACCCGGTGCGCCGATGTTGCGCTATCTCATATCTGAGATACCTTGCTGCGCATGACCGAGGACTACAAGGGCCGGATCGGGAACCTCATCCGCGACGCGCGCAAGCACCGCGGTCTCACGCAGCAGCAGCTCGCCGAGCTGCTCTCGACGAGCCAGAGCGCGATCAACCGCATCGAGAAGGGCCACCAGAACCTCTCGCTGGAGATGCTCGCCCGCATCGGCGAGGCGCTGGACTCGGAGTTCGTCGCGCTCGGCGGCGGACCCACCCACCTGCGCGTGACGGGCCCCACCACGCTGTCGGGCTCGATCGACGTCAAGACCTCCAAGAACGCCGGTGTCGCGCTGCTGTGCGCCTCGCTGCTCAACCGCGGGCGCACGACGCTGCGCAAGGTCGCCCGCATCGAGGAGGTAAACCGCCTCCTCGAGGTGCTCAACTCCCTCGGCGTCGAGACCCGCTGGCTCAACGCGGACAACGACCTCGAGATCGTGCCGCCGGCCGAGCTCCGCCTCGACAACATCGACGAGGCCGCCGCCCGGCGCACCCGCTCGGTCATCATGTTCCTCGGCCCGCTGCTGCACCGCTCCGACTCGTTCGAGCTGCCCTACGCCGGCGGCTGCAACCTCGGCACCCGCACCGTCGAGCCGCACATGTCGGCGCTGCGGCCCTTCGGCCTCGAGGTCAAGGCGACCGAGGGCAGCTACCACGCCAACGTCAACCGGGCGATCACCCCCGGCCGGCCGATCGTGCTCACCGAGCGCGGCGACACGGTCACCGAGAACGCCCTCATGGCGGCCGCCCTCCACCCGGGCACGACCGTCATCAGAAACGCCTCGTCCAACTACATGGTCCAGGACCTCTGCTTCTTCCTGCAGAAGCTCGGGGTCGAGGTCGAGGGCATCGGCACCACCACGCTGACCGTCACCGGCAGGGCCGCGATCGACGTCGACGTCGACTACGCCCCGAGCGAGGACCCGATCGAGGCGATGTCGCTGCTCGCGGCGGCCATCGTCACCTCGTCGTCGATCACCATCAAGCGGGTGCCGATCGAGTTCCTCGAGATCGAGCTCGCGCTGCTGGAGGAGATGGGCTTCGAGTACACCCGCTCCGAGGAGTACGTCGCCCGCAACGGCCGCACCCGCCTCGTCGACCTGACCACGATGCCGAGCGAGCTGCACGCCCCCCTCGACAAGGTGCACCCGATGCCCTTCCCGGGCCTCAACATCGACAACCTGCCGTTCTTCGCGGTCATCGGCGCGGTGGCCGAGGGGCAGACGCTGCTGCACGACTGGGTGTACGAGAACCGCGCGATCTACCTCACCGAGCTCACCAAGCTCGGCGCCCAGGTCAAGCTGCTCGACCCGCACCGGGTGATGATCGAGGGCCCGACCCACTGGTCGGGTGCAGAGGTGATCTGCCCGCCGGCACTGCGGCCGGCGGTCGTGATCCTGCTGGCGATGCTGGCCTCGAAGGGCACCTCGGTGCTGCGGACGACATACGTCATCCACCGCGGCTACGAGGACCTGGCAGAGCGCCTCAACACCCTCGGCGCGAGCATCGAGACCTTCCGGGACATCTGAGTCAGGAGAACAGCGTCTCCACCCAGGCCCGGGCGGGCTTGCGCGACGTCGGCGGCGCCTGCATGTCGGGGGTGATCCTCGGCATGGGCGCGGTGTGCTGGCTCGAGGTCTGGTGCCAGTCGGTCTCGGACTCGATCAGGGAGCCGAGGTCGGCCCGCTCCAGGAACACGCCGTGACCTTCGGGGCACTGGTGGACCTCCGCGGCTCCGAGGGCCCTGCTCACCATCTCGGCACCGCAGCGGGGACACGTCATGGGTTCCATGGCTCGACCGTACCGCTCCGGTGGCCGCGCCGCCGACCGCCGCTACGGGGGTGTCGGTGGATACTGCTCGCGTGACGTCTCCAGCCACCGGGATCGCCTACCTCGACACGGTGCTGGACCACCCGGGCGCCGTCCTCGCTTTCGCGCACCGCGGCGGCGCCTACCACCCCGACGTCGAGGGCCTGGAGAACACGCTGGCGGCCTTCCGGCACGCCGCCGAGCTCGGCTACGACTACCTCGAGACCGACGTCCACGCGACCAGTGACGGGGTGCTGCTGGCCTTCCACGACGCCGTGCTCGACCGGGTCAGCGACCACCGCGGCGAGATCGCGGGCATGACGGCGGCGCAGGTGGCCCTGGCCCTGGTGGGAGGCCGCGAGCGGGTGCCCACCCTGGCGCAGCTCTTCGACGAGTTCCCCGACGCCCGCTTCAACATCGATCTCAAGGCGGACGCGGCGGTGGCGCTGCTCGCCGACTTCGTCGCCCGGCGGGAGGCGTGGGACCGGGTGCTGGTGGGCTCGTTCTCACCCCGCCGGCTGCGCGACTTCCGGCGACTCACGGCCGGCCGGGTCGCCACCTCGGCCCACCCGGTCGAGGTGGCGGTGTGGCGGTTCTGCCCGAGCGGCCGGCTCGCCGACCGGCTCACGGGCGGCCGCGTGGCGGCGCTCCAGCTCCCCCCGCGGCGGCGCGGCCTGACGCTCGTCACCGACGGCCTGCTGCGCCGGGCGCACGCGGCCGGCAAGCACGTCCACGTGTGGACGATCGACACCGCCGAGGAGATGCACGCCCTGCTCGACCGTGGTGTCGACGGCGTGATGACGGACCGGACCGACATACTCAAGGCGGTGCTCGTGCAGCGCGGGCAGTGGAGGGAGCACGCATGACCTCGACCGGCGTCGCCGGCCTCACGCCGCTCGACCGCGCCCGCGAGCAGAAGGCCTGGTACTGGTACGACTGGGCCAACAGCGCCTACGTCACCACCATCAGCACCGTCCTCGTCGGGCCCTACCTGATCGCCATCGCCCGCGAGGCCGCCGTGGACGACCGGGTGAGCCTGCTGGGGCTGTCGGTCAACCCGGGGGCGCTGCCGGCGTTCCTCGTGACCTTCTCGACGATCTTCTCCGCGCTGGTGCTGCCGCCGCTGGGCGCCTACATGGACCGCACCGAGCACAAGAAGCAGTGGCTGGCCGGCTTCGCCTGGACCGGCTCGCTGTTCGCGTCGCTGCTGTTCCTCACCCGGGGCGACAACTGGGAGCTCGGGGCGGTGGCGCTCGTCGGCGCCAACCTGTGCCTGGGCGCGTCCACCGTCGTGAACGACTCGATCCTGCCGCTCATCTCCACCGAGGAGGAGCGCGACCGGGTCTCCTCGCGCGGCTGGGCGTGGGGCTACCTCGGCGGCGGACTGCTGCTCGCCGCCAACCTCGCCCTCGTGACGCTGCTGCCGTTCGGCATGGAGCAGGGCGAGGCGGCGCGCTGGAGCATGCTCTCGGCCGCCGTCTGGTGGGCGGCGTTCACGGTGATCCCGTTCGTGCGGCTGCGCAACCACCCGCCGGCCGACGTGGAGCGGGTGCCCGGCAACGCCGTCCGGCAGAGCTTCGGCCAGCTGTGGGTGACCCTGAAGGAGCTGCGCAACTACCCCACCGCGCTGACGTTCCTCGTCGCCTACCTGTTCTTCAACGACGGCATCCAGACCGTGATCAGCCAGTCCTCGGTCTACGGCTCCGAGGAGCTCGGCTTCAGCCAGGACATCCTCATCATCACGATCCTGATGGTGCAGTTCGTCGCCTTCGGCGGCGCCCTGCTCTTCGGCCGGCTCGCCGCGCGGTTCGGCGCCAAGCGGACCATCCTCGGCGGTCTGGTCATCTGGAGCGTCATCGTCACGGTGGCACTGGTGCTCCCGTCGAAGGAGGTGCTCCCGTTCCTCGCCCTCGGGTTCGGCATCGGCATCGTCCTCGGCGGCACCCAGGCGCTGGCCCGCTCGTACTTCTCGCTCTTCATCCCGAAGGGCAAGGAGGCGGAGTACTTCAGCTTCTACCACGCGATGGAGCGCGGGACCTCGTGGTTCGGCGCGCTGCTGTTCGGCATCGTGTTCACCCTCACCGACTCCTACCGCCCGGCGATCTTCGCCCTCGTGGTCTTCTTCGTGATCGGTGGCCTGCTCCTGCTGCGGGTCGACACGGCCCGCGGCATTCGCGAGGCCGGGAACGAGATGCCCGCCGTCATCTGAGCCGGTCGGCGTGGCCCGTCCAGAGGGGTGACGTGCGCCTCTTCGGGGGATTTCCGGAATCCTGCCGTGCCCACTACCGTTGATGTGATTGAGCGTCAAGGGGCTGGGTATGTTCCCCAGGAGCACCCCAAGGCCGGGACTTCCCGGTCCAGCACGTCTCACCTGTGTCACATCGGGGGAAGAACAACAGTCATTTGGGAGGTGGCTCATGGCGGAGCGCACACTTCGTGGAGCCCGGCTCGGCGGTCAGAGCTTCGAGGACGAGCGCGGCATCGAGTTCGCCGCACGGCAGCAGGTGGGTTACCGCTGCCCTCAGGGTCACGAGTTCGAGATCACGATGTCGGTCGAGGCCGACATCCCCGCGACCTGGGAGTGCCAGCGTTGCGGGAGCGAGGCGCTGAGCGTCGCCGGCATCCAGCCGGAGGCCAAGAACGAGAAGCCTGCGCGCACCCACTGGGACATGCTGCTCGAGCGGCGGTCCGAGAAGGAGCTCGAGGACATCCTGAAGGAGCGCCTCGAGCTGCTGCGCGGAGGCGAGATCGGCCCGGCGCACCTGCACCGCGGCGCCGGCAAGAAGAAGAAGGTCAGCTGACCCTCAGCCCGTCGTGGGCTCGTCGGGCCGCTCCGGCTCGTCGACGACCTCGCCCCGGACCACGGATCCCCCGGATCCAGGTCCGGGGCGTCGTGCGTCCGTGGGCAGGCCACCGGGGAAGACCTGCAACCGCCGGCTCAGCACCCGGGTGAGCATCCTGCGCGCCACGGGGCGCGTCAGGGGCAGCACCAGCAGCGCCCCCACCGCGTCGGTGAGGAAGCCCGGCGTGAGCAGCAGCGTGCCGCCGATCAGCACGAGCACGCCGTCGGCGAGCTCGCGGGCAGGCATCCGGCCCGCCTGCAGCGCCGCGGTCAGCTCCCGCCAGGCCCGGCTGCCCTCGCGGCGTACGAGCCAGGCGCCGAGGACGCTGAAGAGGATGAGCAGCAGGATCGTCCACCACGCGCCGATCACCTGGCCGACCTGCACCAGGACGTACACCTCGGCGAGCGGCACCCCGACGAACAGGGCGACCAGCAGGACCCGCAGCAGGCCGCGCGTCCTCATCGGCCCCGCCCCCAACGGCGACGGAGCTGGCGGCGGCGCTCCCGGAGCCCCCAGGCGGTGATCCGGCGCAGCGACTCGAGCGCCACCGAGCCGCTCATCTTGGAGTCGCCCCGGACCCGCTCGACGAACTCGATCGGCACCTCACGGACCGTCAGGCCGGCCTGCAGCGTGCGGGTGACCAGGTCGGTCTGGAAGACGTATCCGGCGGACCGGACCGTGGCGAGCTCGATCTTCTCGAGGGTGTGCCGACGGAAGAGCCGGTAGCCCGACGTGGCGTCGCGGACGTCGATGCCGAGCAGCAGCCGCACGTAGAGGTTGCCGCCGCGCGACAGCGCCTCCCGGCGTCGGGGCCAGTTGACGATGGAGCCGCCCGGGACCCAGCGCGACCCCACGACCAGGTCGGCGTCGGCGAGCGCCGCCAGCAGGGCGGGCAGCTGCTCGGGCTGGTGGGACCCGTCGGCATCCATCTCCCCCACGACGTCGTAGCCCGCCTCGAGCGCGACCGCGAACCCGTGGAGGTACGCCGCGCCCAGGCCGACCTTCTCGGTCCGGTGCACGACCCGCACCTGCGGGTCGGCGGCAGCCAGGCGGTCGGCGATGGCACCGGTGCCGTCGGGCGAGCCGTCATCGACGACCAGCACGTCCACGTGCGGCACGGCCGCGCGGAGGCGGCCGACGATCCACTCGAGGTTCTCGGCCTCGTTGTAGGTGGGGATCACCATCACCACCCGGCCCAGCGGCTCGGAGCGGTGGCTGTCGGTGGTCATCGGGTCCTCGTCTCCATGCGCGTCTCGGCGGGGGTCCGGGCCGGCGACACGGGATCCCCGCCGGCCGCCGTACCGACGGCGTTCTCGGCAGTCCCCCCGACCGCCCGGCGCCGAACATACGGGAAGAGGGTCGCCAGCAGGGCAACGCCGACGAGCGCGGCGCACAGCCGGCCGAGCCAGGGCCCGATCCGTACCGCCGGCGTCAGCTCGTCGGAAAGCCCGACCTGCTCGACCAGCACGGCGCGGGTGCGCGGGTCGGCCTCGGCGACCACGCTGCCGTCGGGCGCGATCACCCCGGAGACGCCGTTCGTCGCGGCGACCAGCACGTACCGGCCGGTCTCGATGGCGCGCAGCCGGGTGATCTCGTACTGCTGCTCGATCTGCGCGGTGTGGATGAACATCGCGTTCGAGGTCTGCACGACCAGCAGCTCCGCGCCGGCACGGAGCTGGTCGTGGATGCCGGCGTCGTAGGCCACGTCGAAGCAGATCGCGTCGCCGACGGCGGTGCCCGCCACCTGCAGCGGCTCGACGCGGGTGCCCTTGACCATGTCGCGCGGGATAAGCGCGAGCCGCCCGAAGTTGTCGCGGAAGACGCTGCGCCACGGGATGTACTCGCCGAACGGGACGGGGTTGTGCTTGGTGTACCGGTCCCCTCCCCCGGTCTGCGGGTCCCACACGATGCCCTGGTTGAGGACGTGCTCGGAGCCGGCGTCGACCATCGCCCCGACGAGGATCGGCACGCCGATCGCCGACGCGGCCGCGTCGATCGAGGCGTTGATGTCGCCGTCCGCGAAGGGATCGACCGCGGTGCTGTTCTCCGGCCACAGCACGAAGTCAGGAGCGGGGGCCTCGCCGCTGGCCACCCGGTCGGCGAGCTCGGTGGTGGCCTCGACGTGGTTGCGGGTCACCTGGCGGTGGTCGAGCAGGATGTCGTCGCCGTTGCCGGGGACGTCGCCCTGCACCACCGCGACGGTGCGCTCCTCGCCCGTCAGCGTCACGTCGTACGGCGCCAGCGCGGGCAGCAGCCCCGGGAGCGCCACGACGGCGAGCGTCCCGGCCGGCACGAGCCCGCCGCCGACGCCGGTGACGCCCGAGCGGCGGGCGACGAGGACAGCCCAGGCGAGGGCCGCGCCGAGCATCGCGAGCGCCAGGCTGACGCCGGACTGGCCGACGTACGGCAGCGCCCGCTCCCACGGGGTGTCGGCGGTCGCGTACGAGAGCCGGCCCCACGGCATGCCGCTGAACGGCCAGCCGCCGCGCAGCACCTCGACGGCCACCCAGCCGGCGGCGCCGTACACGGGCCAGGCGCGCAGCCGGCCGACGCGGCCGACGACGGCGCCGAGCAGACCGTAGAAGCTCGCCTCGAGCCCGCTGAGCAGCGCCCAGGCATCCCAGCCGACGACCCGCATCCAGAACATGTGGACGAAGCAGAAGCCGACGCCGAACACCAGGCCGGGCAGCCACGCGCGGCGCGCCGGCAGGCCGTGACAGGCGAGGAAGAAGGCGGCGACGGCGAACGGGATGACCCACTCCGCGCCGACCGGCGCGAACGCCAGGGACAACGCGACGCCGCCGAGCAGCGCGCCGAGGATGCGGGGGGTCACGCTGGCAACGGTATCCAAGGCGCGATCAGGGCCGCAGCGTGCAGGCAACGGAAGGGCCCCCGATCCTTCGGTCCAACCAGAGTCCGACTGGCTGCCGGGCCCGGGCTGTTGTCTAGGGAACCAGGGCCCCTTCCGTATCCGCCCTCGTGGTGGCGGGACCGACCTCCGCGAACAATGTCGGGTGGGTGGTGGCGCCCCACCGCCCGACACAGCCACTCGGACGTCGGTCCGCCGGCCACGATCTGCACGGACGGACAAGGGAGACCTTGAAACGTGAGCGGGGTCACTGTCAACACCCCGCCCACCTGCGCAGATGCGCGTTCTTGCAGGTCAGCGCCGGGTTCCCGCGGCGAACCTCCAAAGCAAAATGTTGCTCGCCCGGCGTCGGTGGTCCGGTCCGGTCAGCCGTCCGTGGACGGGCCGCTTGACGAGCTGCGGGACGGGTCGGGCACGACGACGGTGCCGGTCGCCGAGGTGGCCAGCAGCGGCTCGTCGAGCATCCGGGCCGCTCCCGGAGCCTCCTCGGTCGCTGCACCGCGGGCGACGACGTGCACCGTGAAGTCGAGGGTGCGGGACCGGCTGCCGACACGGGTGATCTCGCAGGCGACCTCCAGCACGTCGCCGGCACGGACCGGAGCGCGGAACTGCACGTCGGAGTACGACGCGAACAGTCCCTCGTCGCCGTCGGTGAGGATGCACATCTCGGTGGCCACGTCGCCGAACAGGCCGAGGCTGTAGGCGCCGTCGACGAGGTTTCCGGCGTAGTGGGCGTGGGAGTAGGGGACGTAGCGCCGGTGCACGACGCGGCGGCCGACGGCCGCCCCCTGGGTGGTCCCCTGGGTTGTTCCCGTCATCAGCTGGCCCTCTTCCGCTCGATCCGCTGCTGGACCCGGTGGACGAGGAAGCTGGCCACCTCGCCCGGGGTGGTGCCGCGCGAGAACACGCGGTCGACGCCGAGCTCGTCGGCCATGGTCTCGTCGAAGCGGGGACCGCCCACGACCAGGAGCGGCCGCTTGTCGGGCGGGCACGCCTCCCGGAAGGCGGCGGACATCTCGCGGGTGTTGAGCAGGTGCGCGTCGCGCTGCGTGACGACCTGCGACACCAGGACGGCGTCGGCCTTCTCCGCCAGCGCCCGGTCGACGAGCTGCGGCACCGAGACCTGGGCGCCGAGGTTCACCACCTTGAGCTCGCGGTAGTACTCCAGGCCCTTCTCCCCCGCGAACCCCTTGATGTTGAGGATCGCGTCGATGCCCACGGTGTGGGCATCGGTGCCGATGCAGCCGCCGACGACCACCATGCGGCGCCGCAGCAGCCGCTTGACGACACCGTTGACCTCCTTGGGCGTCAGCAGCGGGTAGTCGCGCTCGACGACCTCGACCTTGCTGGTGTCGACGAGGTGGTTCACCCGGCCGTACACCACGAAGAAGGTGAAGTCCGGACCCATCGGCTTGCTGTGGACGACCAGTGCCGGGTCCATGCCCATCTTGTTGGCCAGCTGGGCGGCGGCGCCCTCGGCCACCTTGGAGTGCGCGCCCACTGATGACAGGGGGAGCGTGAAGCTCAGCTGCACCATGCCGTCGCCCGTGGTGTCGCCGTACGGGCGAACGATGTGGCCGCTCATCGGGCTCCCTTCGTGGCGCCAGGCTCCTCGAGGATCTCGGTCGCAGGGTTGTAGTAGTCGCGGGACTTGCGGGCCACGCCGTCGAGGCCGCGACCGCCGTCGGCAGGCCGCTTCATCAGGCCGAAGGTGCCGTCGGCGATCGCGTCGAGGAGGCCGTTCTCGTGGTCGACGATCTGCTCGAGCAGGTCGATCGTCTCCCCCAGCACCTGGCGGGCGCGCCGCTCGATGAAGCCGTCCGGAGCGGGCCGGAAGTCCTCGTGGAGGTTGCCGGCGGCGTTCATCACGTAGCGGACGTTCTGCAGCGCGAGGTCGCGGTCGGAGAGCCACGGCGTCACGACGGCCTCGGTCATCATGCCGACGAGCAGGATCCCCTGGCCGGTCAGCGCGCCGACGAGGTTGAAGAAGCCGTCGAGGAGGTAGCCGCGGAAGACGTCGCCGGTCATGTGGCGTGTGGGCGGCATCCACTTCAGCGGCGCCTTCGGGAAGAGGTCGCGGGCCAGCATGGCGTGGGCCAGCTCGAGCCGGAACGAGTCCGGCACGTCCGGGTCGATCTCGAAGGCGTGGCCCAGGCCGAGCTGCCAGTCCTCGAGGCCGGCCTCCTTGGCGAAGTACTCGTTGAGGAGCTGGCTCGTGGTGACCGTGTGCGCCGCCTCGACCGCGTCGGCGGTGGTGAGGTAGTTGTCCTCGCCGGTGTTGATGATGATCCCGGCGCGGGCGTGGACCTGCCGGCTGAAACGCTGGTCGACGAAGGTGCGGATCGGGTTGATGTCGCGGAAGAGGATGCCGTACATCGAGTCGTTGAGCATCATGTCGAGCCGCTCGAGGCCGGCCAGCGCCGCGATCTCGGGCATGCACAGCCCCGAGGCGTAGTTGGTGAGCCGGACGTAGCGGCCCAGCTCGCGGCTGGTCTCGTCGAGCGCCGCCCGCATCAGCCGGAAGTTCTCCTGCGTCGCGTAGGTGCCGGCGAAGCCCTCGCGGGTGGCGCCCTCGGGCACGAAGTCCAGCAGCGACTGGCCGGTCGAGCGGATGACCGCGATGACGTCGGCCCCCTCCCGGGCGGCGGCCTGGGCCTGCGGGATGTCCTCGTGGATGTCACCGGTGGCCACGATCAGGTAGATCCACGGCTTGGCGGGCGCGTCGCCGACCTTCGCGATCATCCGCTCACGCTCGCGGCGCCGCGCGTCGATCCGGCGTACGCCGGCGCCGACGCTCTTGCGGGCGGCCGACCGAGCGCGGGTGGCGTCGCGGCCCTCGGGGACCCGGAACCGGATCGAGCCGGCGGAGGCCTTCTGGGCGAGGGTGGCGAGGTCGTCGGCCTCGCCCCGGACGAGCGCGTCCCACACGGGCAGCGCTACGCCGTTCTCGAGGCCGACGTCGGCGCGGACCACGTCGGCGAGCCGGTTGACCCAGGGCGTGCCCTCGGGGTCGGCGCCGCCGAGCCCGGCGAGGCGGAGCGTCGCCCGCTCCACCGAGACGGTGGTGTGCTTCTTGGCGACCTGGACGATCGGCCGGCCGACCTTGCCGGCAAGCTGCCGGGCGCGCTTGACGTTGGCCGGGTCGAGCTCGAGCTTGCCGACGGTGCGGGGACTGGTGCGGGCGGGGCTCATCGCTCTCCCTCCAGGCGGGACTCGAACAGCTTGCGCACGCCGGGGTTGCTCCGCAGCAGGTCGAGCGCGACCTCGGCGTGGCCGGGGACGTAGCCGTTGCCGACGAGCATGGTGACGTCGGCGGCGAGGCCCTCTGCGCCGAGCGCGGCGGCGGAGAACGACGTGGCCATCGAGAAGAAGATGACAGTGCCGCGGTCGGCGGTGGCGAGGATCGCGCCGCCCTCGCACCCGGGCACGTCCACGCAGACGACCGTCACGTCGGCCGGTCCGCCGGCCGCGGCGACAGCGTCACGGAGCGCGATCGGGTCGCGGGCGTCGGCCACGGCCACCGCGTCGGCGAGGTCCGCAGCCTGCAGCAGGTCGGCCTCCGCCTGGTGGGGCACCACTCCGATCGTGCGGGCGGCGCCGGCGGCACGGGCGGCGGCCAGGCTCAGGCTGCCGGACTTGCCGGCCCCGCCGACCACGGCGACGGTCGGGGCGTCGTACCCGCTGACGACGCGGCTGGTCAGGGCCGGAGCGCCGCACACGTCCATCACGGCGAGCGCGAGGTCCGCGGGCAGGTCGTCGGGCAGCACCGCGGCGATCGAGCGGCCGAACAGCACGGCGTACCCGTCGCAGGGCACCTGCTCGGAGCGGCCGTCCCAGTGGGCGAGCCCGTCCTCGATGACGAGCGGGGTGAGGGTGAGCGAGACGAGCGTGGCCACGCGGTCGCCGACCCGTAGGCCGAGCGGCGAGCGCTCCCCCACCTCCTCGACGGTGCCGATCAGCATGCCGCCGGAGCCGGTCTCGGGGTTCTGCATCTTGCCGCGCGAGGCCACGATGTCGAGCACCTCGACGCGGACCGCGGCGCCGTCGCCGGCGTGCTTGCGCTCGAGCTGGCGGAACGAGGCGGCATCGAGGTTGAGGCGCTCCACGCGGATGCGGACCTCGTCGGGCCACAGCTCGCGCCGGGTGTCGAGCCGCTGCGCGGCCTGGGGCAGCACGGCCGGGTCGTCGAGCACCCGGTGCAGGCCGGTGGGATCGCTGTCGGGGGCGGCCATCGCCGTCGGTCCTCCGGTGTGATTGGGGTCGGGGCAGGAAATCCTACGGCGAGTCATTGGACGTGCCGCACGTTCTCCTCGTACTCTGGCAGAGGAGACGTGCGCCACACAACTGACGCGCCGCCCGCGACCACGCCCGCACGACGGGCCCGAGACCCCGGGAGACTGCATGAGCATCGAGACCGCGATCGGTCTGGAGACCGGCCAGCCCTACCCCTATCAGCGGGTGGAGCTCGTCGAGCCGGACTGGACCCGGTTCCCGGGCTGGAAGGACGTCACCGCCGCGGACTGGGCCTCGGTGCAGTGGCAGCGGGCGCACTGCATCAAGAACATCAAGCAGCTGCGCGAGCTCATGGGCGACCTGCTCGACGAGTGCTTCTACGCCGACCTGGAGCGCGACCAGGCCGAGCGTGCCACCATGTCGATGCTCGTCCCGCCGCAGATGATGAACACCATGGTGCCGGGCGCCACACCCGCCGGGCCCGGCTCGCTGACCGAGGCGTTCTACGCCGACCCGGTCCGCCACTACATGATCCCGGTCTTCTCCGACCGCCGTACCGACTGGGCGTCGCACCCCCACGCCACCCGCGACTCGCTCCACGAGCACGACATGTGGGTGGCCGAGGGGCTCACCCACCGCTACCCCACCAAGGTGCTCGCCGAGCTGCTGCCGACCTGCCCGCAGTACTGCGGCCACTGCACCCGCATGGACCTCGTCGGCAACTCGACCCCGGTCATCGACAAGCTGAAGTTCGCCGGCAAGCCCAACGACCGGCTCGGCGACATGCTCGACTACCTGCGTCGTACGCCGTCGGTGCGCGACGTCGTGGTCTCCGGCGGCGACGTGGCCAACATGCCGTGGCCTCGGCTCGAGGCGTTCCTGACCCAGCTGCTGGAGATCGAGAACATCCGCGACATCCGGCTCGCCACCAAGGCGCTCATCGGCCTCCCCCAGCACTGGCTGCAGCCCGACGTCGTCGAGGGCGTCGGCAGGGTCGCCTCGATCGCGCGGTCGCGCGGCGTCTCGCTCGCGATGCACACCCACGCCAACCACGCGAACTCCATCACTCCGGTCGTGGCCGAGGCCTCGAAGGCGATGCTCGACGCCGGCCTGCGCGACGTGCGCAACCAGGGCGTGCTCCTCAACGGCGTCAACGCCGACCCGCAGGCGCTGCTCGACCTGTGCTTCCGGCTCCTCGACGGTGCCCAGGTCATGCCCTACTACTTCTACATGTGCGACATGATCCCGTTCTCGGAGCACTGGCGGGTCTCGGTCGCCGACGCCCAGCGGCTGCAGCACCACATCATGGGCTACCTGCCCGGCTTCGCGACGCCGCGCATCGTCTGCGACGTGCCGTTCGTCGGCAAGCGCTGGGTGCACCAGCTCGCCGACTACGACGAGGTCCGCGGCATCTCCTACTGGACGAAGAACTACCGCACCTCCATCGAGGCCGAGGACCCCGAGGCGCTGCACCGCACCTACGAGTACTACGACCCGATCCACACCCTCCCCGCCGAGGGCCAGGCGTGGTGGGCCGAGCACGGCAACCTCGACGAGTCGGCCCTCAAGGCCGCCGAGGTGGCTGAGGCCTCCCGGCGGATGGCGGCCCTGCAGGCCCACTGAGGCTGCGGCGCGGCGTGTAGCGATCCCCGGATATCCGGGGATCGCCCCGCTTCTCGGCCACTGAACTGCCCGAGAAGCGGGGCGAGTGCTGGGGCACTGTGTCTGACGTGACGCCTGGTGCGTCAGCCGATCCGGAGCGCTGCCTTGATGCGGGTGGCAGTCCGCTCGGCGCGCTCGAGGTCGGCCCAGGTGATCCGGATGCACCTCCAGCCCGTGAGCTCGCGGACGAGGTCCTCCCGCTGCTTCTCGCGGAAGACCGCGTCAGCGGGGGTCTCCCCCGGCCGAAGGTGCTGGGAGTACTTCGACTTGCCGTCGAACTCCAGCCACACCCCGAGCTCGGGCCAGGCGAAGTCGAGCCTCGCCACCTCGCGGCCCGACTCGTCGCGTACGACGTACTGCGGCACGGGAGCCGGGATCCCGTGCCGCCAGCACAGGAAATAGGTCCGGCTCTCCGCCACCGACTCGACCGCTGGCTGCGCGAGCCGCATCACCAGATCGGTCCGCAGCGTGTGCGGGTTGTGAACCATGTCCGAGTAGCGCTCGGCGATCTGTTCCATTGTGGTCAGGCCCTCGTGGAGAAGGTGGTTGACCACGCAGAGGCTCGGCTCTGGGCCAGCCACCGTGGTGATGTCTATGGCGGTCCTGGTGGCATCGGTGACGAGGACCCCGCGGCGCTCTGTGACGTGCTCCGGCACGATGACACCGAGGTGCTGGTGCACCCCCGCCTCCCGCCGACCCCCACGCCGATCGGTGCGGGTCACATGCACGACATCGGTGCGCAGCCCCCACAGCGGCGCGCCGTACTCGGGGAGCGCCGAGACATGGGAGAGGACGACTTCCGTCCGAGCCTGCTTGATGACCGCCCGTGCTCGGAGGGCATGCTGGGCAGCCTCATCGCTCCGCCTCCACATCTCGCCGGCGACGTAGGCACCACGGCGTACTCGATGCCACGTCCCGTCGCTGCTCAACCTCTGGATCTCTCGCTCGGAGTAGCCGGCCGCCAACGCTTCACCGCGTAGGAACACAGAACCAACGACATCGATGCACAACAGTTCACTCATGCGCGTCAACCTGCTGGCTTCGGCGGCCGTGCGGTCGCTCGATGACGACGTCTGTGGACTGACCGTCAGCTCGGTAGGACTGTGGTCGCAATCTGGCGCGCAACATTGGCCACGACAGGCACACCGCTCAGTCACTTCCGTCGCTTCTCGGGCGCTTCAGTGGCCGAGAAGCGAGGTGATCCCCGGATATCCGGGGATCACTACGCCCCCGTCACCACGGCGAGAGGAGGGGGTACTGCTCGGTGGGTTGCGAGGCGATGGCGGAGCCGGCGACGAACCGGGTACGCCGGGAGGTGGTGTTGCCGTACGGGTCACCGACGGTGCCGCGCGGGACCACCACCCGGGCGCCCTCGGGTGCGGCCAGGACGTAGACACCCGCTGAGTGTGGAGCGACGGTGACCCGGCGGCCGTCGACCCGGACGCGGACTGCAGGGCCGCCGGTCGCGACCTGCGGCCGCCACGTCAGGTCCGTGTAGGGCTCGGCCTCCGGGTAGGACAGCACGAACGCGGCCCGACCCTCGCCGGCGCGGACCGGCGTCGCGGCGAGGATGCGGCCGGTGCCGACACGGAACGGCTCTGAGGCCAGCTCGTACCGGTTGGCGGTCACCACGAAGCGGTGGCGCCCCGCCGGCGCGTCGAGTGGCACCTCCCAGGCGGCGGTGTAGGTGCCCTCCCGCGCCTCGACGACGTAGCGCGGCCCGAGCGGCACCTGCTCGTCGCCTTCGACCGACCAGGCGATCCGGGTGCCGAGGTCGTCGGCGACGGGCTCCCATCCGCCCGGCGTCCGGCGCTCCACGGTCACGAACGCACCGTCCAGCGGCCGGTCCGTCCCGCGCGGCCCGCCGCGCCACTTGAACGACGCGCGGTCCAGGCGGCGGGTGGCACCCGGCTGCGACACCGGCGCGCCCGCGGCCGCACCTTCGGGGAACGGCGTGTGGTCGGGCTCCATCCCGTTCGTCGGGTCGAAGGGGTACGCCGGGGGCGCGGGCTCGCCCGAGGCCAGGGTTCGGGCGAGGCGGGCGGTCTCCTGCACCAGCAGCACCGAGCTGTGGGTGCCGAAGTTGGTCTGGCCGCCCTCGTAGGCCTGCCAGGCGTACTCCTCCGGCGTGGTGAAGTAGCCTTGGTACTCGTTGGCGAGCCCCGAGATCGCGACCGTGTCCACGCCGCTCCCGGCCAGGGCGGTCGCGACCGCCTCCTCGATCCGGCGGCCCACCTCGACGGTGACCTCGCCGGGGTTCGACACGACGACGCCGTCGCCCACGCGGACCACGGCCAGCGGCGCGCCGACCGGGATCGGGACGCCCTGCGGCTCGAGCTGGATCTTGTTGCCCTGCGGTCCGGCGCCCGCCGGGAGCCGGTGGCCCTCGAAGACGGCGCCGCTGTTCTCGTGCAGCTGGCCGCGGTGCTCGTCGGAGCCGGTCAGCAGCGGCAGCCCGGGCACGGCCTTGTCGTCGACACGCCCACCACCCACCGACTGCCCGCAGAAGCAGAACCGGGTCCAGCGCACGTCGAGCTCCGGCGTCGTGGTCAGCCGCGACCCGGCGCTGCGCCACGCCCGCAGGATCGCGGCCGCCTCCACGCGACCGACGTACTCGGCCGCCGCCGGCCCCGAGCGGTGCAGCGCGGAGGACGTGTCACCCTCGGCGCCGTTGGAAAAGGCCGAGACGACCTCCTGGCCCGGCGGGACGTCGCCCAGCTCGCGCAGCGCCTGCTCGCTGGCGAGCATGGCGGCGCCGGAGTGGTCGCCGTTGTAGCTGTGGGCACGAGAGCCCAGCACAACCGTGCCGTGGTTGGCGAACGTCGACCACATGCCCACCGGCACGAGCCGCCCGTCGAGCCACTTGTCGACGCGCAGCACGTCGACGTCGGGGTCGATGGTGCTGCCGGCGCCGCGGGGGCTCTCCGCGGCGGAGCCCTCTGCCAGGTCCCGCTCGATGCCGTAGTTGGCCAGGTGGGCCTCGATCGAGCGGTTCTCGGTCAGCCCGACCGGGATCTGCGTCCGGCCCCAGGCGGCAGCCCCCGGCCCGAGGTCGTCGTCGGCGCGGGCCACGGCCTCGGCGATCCGCCGCGCCAGGAAGCCGTACAGCTGGGGGTCCGGCTGGACGCTGAACTGCGTCGCGGTCGGCACGTTCGGGAAGGTCACGTCGTACGCCGCGAACGGGAAGTACTGCCCCGGCGCGCTGTGGGTGTGGGTCGCGGCCACCACCATCCGGGTCTCGTCGATCCCGTGGCCCTCGAGCATCCGGGCGGCCTCGGTGAGCAGGCCGCCGGCGACGCAGCACAGGTCGGCGACCACCAGAGCGACCTTCTCCCCACCCCGCTCGAGGACCACGGCGCGCGCCTGCAGCCGCGTGTGCTGGCCCGTCGCTCGCGCGTCGGACCGGACGTTGCCCATCGTGAAGTAGCCGGTGGGCGGGGTGAGGTCGGCACGCCCCACCCCGACCCGCAGCCGATCGTCGGCCGCCGCCGAGGCGGTCACCGACGGCGCGCCGGGCAGCGTGGAGCCGGTCAGGACGCCGGTGGCGAGCAGGACGGCCGCGACCAGCGCGGCGACGATTCGTGGGCGCACATCCGCCCAACGACGACTCCCCTGAGCGGTTACCGCCGCAGCGCCCCTCGCCGGGTCAGGCGTCAGCGGGCGCGCTCGAGACCGGCCGGTTCTCGTAAGGCGTCGAGAGCACGATGGTGGTGCGGGTGGCGACGTTGGCGGCGGCGCGGATGCGCGCGAGCAGGTCCTCGAGGTCGAGCGGGGTGGCCACCCGCACCTTGAGGATGTAGGACTCCTCCCCCGCCACCGACCAGCAGGACTCGATCTCGCTGATGTCGCGCAGCCGCTCCGGGGAGTCGTCGGCCTGGGAGGGGTCGATCGGCCGGATCGAGATGAACGCCGTCAGCGGCAGCCCCATCTGGGCGTGGTCGACGGTCGCGCCGTAGCCGGTGATCAGGCCGCGCTGCTCGAGCCGCTTGACCCGCTGGTGGACCGCGGAGGTGGAGAGCCCGGTCGCCTTGCCGAGGTCGGTGTAGGACATCCGCCCGTCGGCGGCGAGGAGCTCCAGGATGCGGCGGTCGGTGCCCTCGACCTCGGACTGAGTCACGCGCGTCAGCCTAGCGTCAGGCGGCGTGACAGGATGCGCGACGTGACGGACCGCCTGATGCTGCTCGACACCGCCTCGCTCTACTTCCGGGCCTTCTACGGCGTCCCGGAGATCAAGGCGGCCAACGGCACGCCGGTCAACGCCGTGCGGGGCCTGCTCGACTTCATCTCGCGGCTCGTCGGCGAGTACCAGCCGAGCCACCTCGTCTGCTGCTGGGACAACGACTGGCGACCGGGCTGGCGTGTCGAGCTGCTGCCGTCGTACAAGGCCCACCGCGTGGAGGCGCCTCGCCCCGACGGCACCCCCGACGTCGAGGAGGTGCCGGACCCGCTCGAGGTGCAGGTCCCGGTCATCCGCGCCGCGCTCGACGCGCTCGGCATCAGCGTGGTCGGCGCCGACGGCTACGAGGCCGACGACGTCATCGGGACCCTCGCGACCGGTGCCGGCAAGCCGGTCGACGTCGTGACCGGCGACCGCGACCTCTTCCAGCTCGTCGACGACGAGGCGCAGGTGCGCGTGCTCTACATCGCCCGCGGCGTGGGGCGCCACGAGCGCGTCACGGCCGACTGGGTGCGCGACAAGTACGGCATCGAGCCACACCAGTACGCCGACTTCGCGACGCTGCGCGGCGACGCCTCCGACGGTCTGCCCGGCGTGCCGGGGGTCGGCGAGAAGACCGCGGCCACGCTGCTGGGCCGCTTCGGCGACATCGGCGGCATCGTGGCGGCGGCGCACGACCCCGAGTCGGACATGGGCCCCGGCCCACGCGGCAAGGTCAGGGCCGCCGCCGACTACCTCGCCGTCGCTCCCAAGGTGGTCGCGGTCGCCCGCGACCTCGACCTCGGCGCCCCCGACAGCGCCCTCCCCCGCGCCCCGCGCGACCCCGACATGTTCGCCGCGCTGGCCGAGGAGTTCCGGCTCGAGAGCTCCGGGCAGCGGCTCGTCGAGACCCTGGCCGGACTCGAGCCCCGCTGACCCGGAAGGCCCGCCGACCAGTTGACCGCTCCCGTAGCGTGGCGCCCATGAGCACCGTTGCAGTCGTCGGGGGCCACGGACAGGTGGCCCGTCACCTCCACCCGCTGCTGCGCCAGGCCGGCCACACGCCGGTCGCGCTGGTGCGGCGGCTCGAGCAGCAGGCGTCGCTGCAGGCGGAGGGGGTGGAGGCCCGGCTGCTCGACATCGAGGCGGCGGGCGTCGACGACTTCGCCGCGGCGTTCGAGGGCTGCGACGCCGTGGTCTTCGCCGCCGGGGGCGGCCCGGACGGGAACATCGAGCGCAAGCGCACCGTCGACCTCGAGGGGGCCCTGAAGTCGATCGAGGGAGCCCGCGCCGCGGGGATCAGCCGCTTCGTGCAGGTCTCGGCGATCGGCGTCGACGAGCCGCTGCCCGAGGACACCCAGCCGGTCTGGCGGGCCTACGTCGAGGCCAAGCGAGACGCCGACGCCGCCCTGCGGGAGAGCGGGCTCGACTGGACGATCCTCCGGCCGGGCCGGCTCACGGACGAGCCGGGCAGCGGGCACGTCGCGCTCGGTGACGACGTGGCGCGCGCCGAGGTGCCGCGGCAGGACGTGGCCGCCGCGGTCGCCGCCGTGATCGGGGCGCCGGCCTCCGTCGGCCACCAGTGGAATCTCGTCTCCGGCGAGCTGCCCGTCGACGACGCGGTGGCCCGCGCCGCCCGGTCGTGAGCTGGTCCTGAGCCCCTTGGGAGCTCAGTCCTCGAGCGAGGAGTAGGCGACCACCCCGCGGCGCACCCGCTTCACGACCTCACGAGCGGTCTCGCGCAGCGGGGTGCCGGCGGCGGCGTCCGCCACCTGCCCCGCCAGGTCGAGCAGCTGCTTCATCCAGCGCACGAAGTCGCCGGCCGCGAGGTCGGTGACGTGGAGGACCGAGTCGAGGTCGTCGCCCTCGGCCCAGCGGTACGCCGCCCACGCGAAGCCGAGGTCCGGTTCGCGCAGGAAGTCGAGGCGGTGCTCCTTCTCGAGGGCGTCGAGGCCCGCCCAGAGGTGGACCATCGCGGTGATCGCCTCGTTGACGGCGCCACCCGGGAGCCGCGGCGAGACGGAGTCGTCGGGGCGGCGCGCCTCGAACACCAGCACCGACATCGCCGCCGCCAGCCCGGAGGCGTCGAGGTCGTCCCAGACGCCGTGGCGCAGCGACTCGGCCGCGAGCAGGTCCATGTCGGAGTAGAGCCGCATCAGCCGGCGGCCCCGCTCCGTGACCTCGTCCCCGGTGAGGTACTCGAGGTCCTGCAGCACCTCGCAGACCCGGTCGAACTGCCGCGCCACGGTGTTGGTGCGCTGCTCGACGCGACGCCGCAGCGTGCGGGCGTCCCGGTCCAGCTTGAACCACCGCTCCGCCCAGCGGGCGTGGTCCTCCCGCTCGGGGCACTGGTGGCAGGGGTGCGCCTTCATCTCGGCACGAAGCTGGTCGATCTCGTCGTCGAGGCGGTTCGGCCGGCTGCCACCACCGCGGCGGGGGTCGCTGCGGCCGGGCGGCGGCGGGGTCAGGTTGTGGGTGCGCGCCTTCAGCGCGGAGGCGAGGTCTCGACGCATCTGCGGGTTGCGCCCGTTGAAGTTGCGCGGCACCCGCAGCCGCGTCAGCGCGGTCACCGGCACCGGGAAGTCGATCATCGCCAGTCGGCGCGCCTGCCGGTCGGCGGTGACGACGTAAGGCCGGGGACCCTCGGGTGAGAAGCCCGGGTCGATGACGACGGCGTAGCCGGCGAACTTCCCCGTCGGCACCTGGATCACGTCACCCGGCTTGAGGGCCGCGAGCGAGGCCATCGCCTCCTCGCGTCGGTCCGCCCGGCGCGCCTTGCTGGCGGACTTCTCCGCGTCGCTGATGCGGCGCCGGAGACCGGCGTACTCCATGAAGTCGCCGAGGTGGCAGGCCGCCGCGTCGCGGTAGCCCTCGAGGGCCTCCTCGCTCTTGCGCAGCTGCCGGGCGAGCCCGACGACCGCCTTGTCGGCCTGGAACTGCGCGAAGGACTGCTCCAGCAGCTCCCGGGCGCGCTCGCGGCCGAACTGGTGCACGAGGTTGACGGCCATGTTGTACGACGGCCGGAACGACGAGCGGAGCGGGTAGGTGCGGGTCGAGGCGAGGCCGGCAAGCTCGCGCGGGTCCATCCCCGGTTGCCACAGGACGACGGCGTGGCCCTCGACGTCGAGGCCCCGGCGGCCGGCACGCCCGGTGAGCTGGGTGTACTCCCCCGGGGTGATGTCGGCGTGGGTCTCGCCGTTCCACTTGGTGAGCTTCTCGATGACGACCGTGCGGGCCGGCATGTTGATGCCGAGGGCGAGCGTCTCGGTGGCGAACACCGCCTTGCACAGCCCCCGGACGAAGAGCTGCTCGACGCACTCCTTGAAGACCGGCAGCATGCCCGCGTGGTGGGCCGCGACACCGCGCGTCAGGCCGTCGAGGAAGTCGTGGTAGCCGAGGACGTGACGGTCCTCGTCGGGCAGGTGGCGGCAGCTCTCCTCGACGAACTCGTAGATCTCGTCGCGCTCCTCGGGCGTGGTGAGCCGGACGTTCGCGTCGAGGCACTGCGTCACAGCGGCGTCGCAGCCGACCCGGCTGAAGACGAAGACGATCGCCGGGAGCAGCCCCTGTCGGTCGAGCTTGTCGAGCACGTCGACCCGGCTGGGCAGCCACACCCGGCGGCCGTTGCCGACGCTGCGGGGGTTGCGGGACGACCCCGGCTTGCCCTTGCGGGGGGAACGCCGGTCGCGCATCAGCCGGCTGCTGGCCCAGTCGTCGCGCGCCACCCGCACCAGCTCGTGGTTGACGGGGGCACCCTCCCGGACGAACCCGGCGGACGCGTCGACGTCGGAGCTGGCGAAGAGGTCGAGCAGCCGCCGGCCGACCATGACGTGCTGGAAGAGCGGCACCGGGCGCCGCTCCTCGACGATCGTGACGGTGTCGCCCCGCACGGTCTCCAGCCACTCGCCGAACTCCTCGGCGTTCGACACCGTCGCCGACAGCGAGACCAGCGCCACCGACTCGGGGAGGTGGATGATGATCTCCTCCCAGACCGCTCCGCGGTCGCGGTCGGCGAGGTAGTGGACCTCGTCCATGACGACGAAGCCGAGCCCGAGCAGGGTGCGCGACCCGGCGTAGAGCATGTTGCGCAGCACCTCGGTCGTCATCACGACGACGGGCGCCTCGCCGTTGATCGTGTTGTCGCCGGTCAGCAGGCCGACCCGGTCCTCGCCGTAGCGGCGCACGAGGTCGTGGTACTTCTGGTTCGACAGCGCCTTGATCGGGGTCGTGTAGAAGCACTTGCGGCCGGTCGCGAGGGCGAGGTGGATCGCGAACTCGCCGACGATGGTCTTGCCCGACCCGGTCGGCGCCGCGACCAGGACGCCCTTGCCGTCCTCGATCTCGCGGCAGGCATGCTCCTGGAACTCGTCGAGCTCGAAGTCGTAGTGGGCGACGAAGTCACGCAGCACGGGGTTGTCGCGGTCGCGCCGGTAGCTCGCGTAGCGCTCGGCCGGGGTCAGGTCTTCGGTCTCAGGCAAGGACGCTCAGGGCTCCAGGGACGCAGTCGATGGTCAGTGGCAGCGGGCCGAAGCGCTCCCCGTCGGCGTACGCCACGATGCCAGGTGCCGCCACTGTGACGTTACGGGCCCGGTGGTGCTCGTACTGCGGGTGGGTCACGTGGCGTCCGGTGAACAGCTTGGGATACGTCCTCACCAGCTCGGGCTTGGACATCGGCTTGATCACGACGACGTCGAGGAGCCCGTCGTCGAGCACCGCGCCCTCGGTGATGCGGAGCCCACCGCCGAACGACGGCCCGTTGCCGACGGCGACGAGCATCGCGTCGAGCCGGTGGGTGACGCCGTCGAGCTCGAGGGTGTAGGGCAGCGGCTCGAACGTCCGCAGCTCGGCGACGGTCGCGAGGTTGTAGCGCATCTGGCCGCGCGGCCACGTCATCCGGTTGGCGCGCTCGTTGACCACGGCGTCGAAGCCGGCCGCGAGCACGGTGACGAACCACTTCGAGCCGCTCCGTGCGAGGTCGATCCGGCGTCGCCGCGACGCGATGATGCGGTCGGCGGCACGGAGCGGGTCCTTGCGCGGGATGTCGAGGTAGCGAGCCACGTCGTTGCCGGTGCCGGCCGGGATGATCCCCAGCGAGGTGGCGCTCTGGGCGAGCGCCTGCACCGCGAGGTGCACCATCCCGTCGCCGCCGACGACGACCAGGGCCTCGACCCGGTCGGCCACGCAGGAGAGCGCGAGGTCGAGCGCCTCGTCGGCGTCCCGGCCGACCAGGTCGCGGACGACGAACCCCGCCTGCCGCAGGCGGGAACGGGCCGCCAGCCGCGCACGGGCACCACGCCCCTTGCCGGCCGTGGGATTCGTCAGCAGCGCGATCTCGCGCGAGTTGCCGGCCACGGGCCGACCCTATCCGCCCGCCCTGACCTCAGAGGGGCGAACCCTCCCACGTCGGGCCGTCCGCGGCGATGCGCAGCCGGGCCACGTAGTGGTCGGGCGGAGCGCCTACCGCCTTGGCCAGCCGGCCCACCGCGTCGAGGACGAGGTCGGCGGTGAATCCGGAGCCGGGCACGGCGAGCGTCAGCCGCCCCTCGCTCTCGACCAGCAGGATCTGGCCGTGCCGCCACGCCAGGTGGGTCTCGGTGCGGGTGGTGTCGTCGGCGACGGGCGCCGGGTGGGCGTGGTCGACGGCCAGCAGGTCGCAGGGCAGCCGGTCGCCGCGCTCGCCGGCCAGCTCACCGGGCACCCGGTGGCCACGGCGTACGCCGGTCTCGGCCGACCAGGTGACCTCGCCCTCGCCCAGCCACTCGGGCAGGTCGAAGGGGTCCACGGCGGGCAGCGGGTCAGGAGCGGTCACAGCGCCGAGATCTCGTCGTCGGAGAGGCCGGTCAGGCCGGAGCGGGCGTCGCGGCGGCGGTCGAGGAACCGGGCGATGACCTCGGAGATGCCGAAGAGGGCGACCATCGGGATCGCGAGGAAGAGCATCGTGAACGGGTCGGTCGACGGCGTCGCGATGGCCGCGAACACGAAGGTGCCGATGACCACCCAGGGCCGGTGGGTCCCCAGCGACTCGCCGCGCAGCACGCCGGCGAGGTTGAGCAGCACCACGAACACCGGGATCTCGAAGGCGATCCCGAAGACCAGCAGGGTCCGGATCAGGAAGGTGAGGTAGTCACCGAACTCGACGAGGTTGACGAGGCTGCCGGGGGTCAGCCCGATGAGCAGCTCGAGACCCTTGGGCAGCGTGTAGTAGCCGAGGGTGACGCCGGCCAGGAACAGCGGTCCCGCGATGGCCGCGAACACGCGGGTCCAACGCCGCTCGTTGTCGTGCAGGCCCGGCAGGATGAACGCCCAGATCTGGTAGAGCCAGTAGGGGCTCGTGAGCACGACCGAGACCAGCCCGCACAGCTTCAGGTAGAGCATGAGCGGACCGCCCGCGCCCGCGACCGTCGCCTGCGAGGCGACGTCGTCGGGGAGCTGCTCGACGGCGGCCTCGTAGGGCCGCAGGACCAGCTCGAAGACCTGGTCGAAGAAGAACAGCGACGCGATCAGGACGACCAGGATGACCGTGACGCTCTTGAGGACCCGTCCGCGCAGCTCGCGGAGGTGGTCGGAGAGGGCCATCCGGCCGTCCGGGCCCACCGGGTGATGGGGCTTGCCGGCGAAGAGGCCGACAATGCCGGAGACGGACACGCGCGTGGTGGGGCCAGGCTCAGCTGGTCCGGTTGTCGCCCTGGTCGCGGACCACGGGCTCGGAGGGGTCGCTCACGGGCGGCTGGGGCTGGGTGCGCGGGGGCTCGAGCTGGCCCTGGGCGGGGCGGTCCGCCTGGTCCTGCTCGTCATCGTCGTCGTCGACGAGCCCCTTGGTCTCGGCCTTGAAGATCCGGAGGGCGCGACCGCTGCCGCGGGCCAGCTCGGGGAGCTTCTTGGCGCCGAACAGCAGCAGGATCACGAGAACGATGAGAACGAGTTCCCAGCCGCCGGGAATGGCGACGAGCGAGTGGATCATGACTTCCTCACATCCGGCTGTCGGTCGGTGTCCATCCTACGCCGCCTCAGGTGTACAGCCGCAGAGCGGCTCGCGCCTCGGTGGTGAACAGGTCGGACACCTCGGCGGGAGCGACCACCCGGGCGTGCGGGGCCAGGCGGAGCAGCAGCCGCTGCAGCCAGCGCGGGTCCGCGACCATCAGGTCGGCCTCCAGCGTGCCGTCGGGACGGCGCCGCACGTCGTCGAACGCGTAGTACTCGACGACCCAGGCCGCCTCGGGGTCCAGCCGGAGGGTGGCGACCGTGGTCGCGGCCGACCGCTGGAAGATCCCGTCCGCGAGGTCACGCGGGGCGGCCGGCTCGCTCTGGACCGGCGTGTCGAGGACCGTGGCCTCCTGGATCCGGTCGAGCCGGAACAGTCTCGGCGCCTCGGCGTGGTGGCAGTAGGCGTCGAGGTAGGAGAAGCCGTGGGCACGCACCACGCCGCGCGGGTCGACGACCCGGCGGGACTCCTCGTCGCGCGCCGGCACGTAGTAGGCGATCTCGACCTGCCGGCCCTCGGAGGTGGCGCGCTCGAGCAGCGGGAGGAACCGGGCGGCCTCGTCGGCCACCGGGTCGGTGCCGGGGTCGACGCGCGGCTCCGCGCGGCCCTGCGCCGCCGCCTCCAGCTTGGCCAGGGTGCGGTCGACGACCTCGCGGGTCGTGTCGGAGGCGCCGTTGCGCAGCGCGCGCAAAGCCACGATGAGCGCCGTGGCCTCGGTGGCGGTGAGCTGCAGCGGCCGGGCGAGGTAGTCGGCGTTGGAGACCCGGATGACCCCGTCGCCCTCCTCGCCCTCGAGGGCGTCGAGGTCGACGTCGATCAGGTCGTCGGGGTAGCCGCCCGGCAGGCCGCACATGAAGAGCACCTTGAGGTCGCGCAGCAGCTGCGCGGGGGCGGTGCCGAGGTCCGTGGCGGCCTCGTCGAGCCGGACCGACCCGCGGGCGTACAGGTAGGGCACCAGCCGCAGCAGCCGTGCGACCTGGTCCTTGGCGCCGCTCACCGCTTCCCCTTCCCGACCGCGGCCTCGAGCCGCGAGACCACCGTCTTGCGCAGCACCTCGGGGGCCTCGACCAGCAGGTCGGCCCCGTGGCTCAGGAGCTCGTCGGCGAGGTCGACCCCGCCCCGGTCCAGGGTGAGCCGGTCCCAGCGTGACCGGGCGTCGGGCCCGGCGACATCCTGCTCGACGCCGGCGGCGCCCCGGCGCAGCCGCGGGCAGGTCCCCTCGCGCACGAGCAGCACCACCGGCTCGTCGACCGCGGCCGGTGCGAGCCGACGGGCAACCTCGTGGACGTCCACGCCGGCGGGCACGTCGTAGGACCGCGGCTCACCGGTACGCCGCGGCCGGCCCTGGACCCGCGACAGGCGGAACACCCGCTCGGCACGGCGATCGATGTCGAGCCCAACTACGTACCAGCGGCCCGAGTAGCGCACGACGCCCCACGGCTGGAGGTGACGGGGGGTCGGCTGGTCGCCCGGCCGGGCGTAGTCGAACTCGACCGGCGTGCGCTCCTGCGTGGCCTCCCAGAAGTCGTCGAACGACGGCTCCTCGGCGGTCAGCCGGGGCTGGACCAGGTCGAGCGCCGACTCGTCGACGTCGACGCCGAAGGCCGTCAGCTTGCGGACCGCCTCCGTCGTGGCGTCGGCCAGCCGGGCGTTGTCCCAGACCCGCGTCGCGAGGCCGACGACGGCGGCCTCGTCGGCCTCGAGGCTGATGTCGGGGAGCTGCAGCTCGCCCGGACGGATCCGGTAACCGGGCTCGTCGTCGAAGTAGGCGTCCATCTGGCCCACCTCGATCGGGATACCGAGGCTGCGCAGGTCGTCCTTGTCGCGCTCGAACATCTTCTCGAACGCGTCGTCCCCCGACCCCGGGTAGAGGATCGTGCGGATCCTTTCCTTGGAGACCCAGTGGCGCTGGACGAGCAGCATGATCAGCAGGTTGAGCAGACGCTCGGTCTTGTCACTGCTGGCCATGCCGCCCCTCTCCGGTGCCGGCCCGTGCCGGCGTCGTTGCTGATCCTGCCGTCAGCCTGCGGCGAGCACGTCGACCACGAAGTACAGCGTGTCGTCGCCCTCGATGCCTGCCTGCGGGTTGCCCGCCTTGCCGTAGCCGAGGGCGGGCGGGATGGCGATCATCACGCGGCTGCCGACCGTGGCGCCCACGAGGGTGCGGTCCCAGCCCTTGACGACGTTGCCGGTGCCGATCTGGAACGACGCCGGCTCGCCGCGGCTGTAGCTGTCGT
Organism: Nocardioides sp. GCM10027114; assembly: GCF_042659625.1. Lineage (NCBI taxonomy): Bacteria > Bacillati > Actinomycetota > Actinomycetes > Propionibacteriales > Nocardioidaceae > Nocardioides > Nocardioides sp. GCM10027114. The sequence continues at coordinate 214,000 of NZ_JBHSSS010000002.1, read as the reverse complement.
CGAACGGCTTCTTGCCGCCGTACACCTGGCCGAGGTAGTCGACCACGATGGTCTGACCCTTCTCGACCGTGGCGCCCTCGCCCTCGACGAGGGTGGCCGAGCGAAGGTCCTTGCCGGGCTTCGGCGCGTCGGAGAAGTCGAGGCTCGCGGGGACACCGTCCTTCTCGACGATCTCGGGCGCCCAGCCCGGGGCCTTGCCGGACTCGCCGGCCGGCTCGTCGAGGACCGTGCTCATCAGGTCGATGACGACGAGGATGGTGTCCTTGTTGCCGATGTTGAACTGCGGGTTGCCGCCCTCGCCGAACGCCTCGTCGGCGGGCGCGGTCACGGCGACCCGGGACCCGACGGTCTGCCCCTCGAGGCCCTCGACGAAGACCGGGCTCAGCGTCTCCTCGTCGACGGTGACCAGCTCGGGCGTGCCGGTGTCGTAGGTGCTGAACGCCTTCTGCTGGTCGAAGAAGTTGCCGAGCCAGAGGTGGGCGAGGACCTGGTCACCGGCCTCGACGACCTCCCCCTCGCCCTCGACGAGGACCTCGGTCGAGACCTCCGAGGTGTCGACGTTCTTCTCGATCTCCACCTTCGGCTCGGAGCCGGGCTCACCCTCGACGGTCACCGCCTCGAAGGTCGGGGCCTCGCCGGAGGTGTCCTCCTCGCCGCACGAGGACAGGCCGAGGCCGAGGAGCAGGGCGAGCGGCAGCACGAGCCGCGGGGCACGCAGGGTGCGTCGGAACACGGTCACACCTAACAGGTCGGGGCTGGAACGGCTGCCGGCCGTGCAGGCGGGCAGCAGCGCCACACCTTATCCGCCGTGCCTGAGAGGATCCGGCAGGCTCCCCACAGGCGGGCCGGGGCGGGCTACATCCCGTCGATCAGTCGCTGGACGCGCTCGTCGTGGGCACGGAACGGGTCCTTGCACAGCACCGTCCGCTGGGCCTGGTCGTTGAGCTTGAGGTGGACCCAGTCCACGGTGAAGTCGCGGCGCCGCTCCTGGGCCTTGCGGATGAACTCCCCGCGCAGCCGGGCCCGCGTGGTCTGCGGTGGCACAGACTTGGCCTGGAAGATCTGCAGGTCCGTCGTCGCCCGGGCCACCGCCCCGCGCTTCTCCAGCAGGTAGTAGAGACCGCGGCCGCGGTGGATGTCGTGGTAGGCGAGGTCGAGCTGGGCGATCCGCGGGTGGCCCAGCGGCAGTCCGTGCTTGGCGCGGTACCGGTCGATGAGCTTCCACTTGATGACCCAGTCGATCTCGCGGTCGACGAGCCCGAGGTCGTCGGACTCGACCGCCTTGAGCCCGCGCTCCCACAGGTCCAGCGTCCGCTCGATGACCGGCGTGGAGATGCCGCGCCGGTCGACGAAGTCGCGCGCCTTGGAGAGGTACTCCTGCTGGATGTCCAGCGCGCTGGCCTCCCGGCCGTTGGCGAGCCGCACCTTGCGGCGACCGCTGACGTCGTGGGAGATCTCGCGGATGGCCCGGATGGGGTTCTCCATGGTGAGGTCGCGCATCACGACCCCCTCCTCGATCATCCGCAGCACGAGGTCGCAGCTCGCGACCTTGAGCATCGTGGTCGTCTCGCTCATGTTGGAGTCGCCCACGATGACGTGCAGGCGGCGGTACTTCTCGGCGTCCGCGTGGGGCTCGTCGCGGGTGTTGATGATCGGCCGGCTGCGGGTGGTGGCGCTGGAGACGCCCTCCCAGATGTGCTCGGCCCGCTGCGAGACGGAGTACGTCGCGCCACGCGGCGTCTGCGTGATCTTGCCGGCGCCCACCACGATCTGCCGGGTCACCAGGAACGGGATCAGCACGTCGGCCAGCCGGGTGAACTCGCCGGCACGGCCCACGAGGTAGTTCTCGTGGCAGCCGTAGGAGTTGCCGGCGGAGTCGGTGTTGTTCTTGAAGAGGTAGATCTCCCCCGCGATGCCCTCGTCGTGGAGCCGCTGCTCGGCGTCGAGGAGCAGGCCCTCGAGGACCCGCTCCCCCGCCTTGTCGTGGGTGACCAGCTCGAGCACGTCGTCGCACTCGGGCGTGGCGTACTCGGGGTGGCTGCCGACGTCGAGGTAGAGCCGCGCACCGTTGCGCAGGAAGACGTTGCTGCTGCGCCCCCAGCTCACGACCTTCCGGAAGAGGTAGCGCGCCACCTCGTCCGGGCTCAGGCGGCGCTGGCCGCGGAACGTGCACGTGACGCCGTACTCGTTCTCGATCCCGAAGATCCGCCGGTCCATTTCGACAGCGTAGTGGCAGTCAGGTCACGGACCGGGGAGTTTGCGACCGGTCAGCTGACCGGAGGCGCGATCGGCGGCTCGTCCTCCGGCGGCCCCTCGGACGTCGGCTCTCCGGACGTGGGCTCCTCGGGCGCTGCCGGGGGCTCGGACACCGGCGCCTCGGGCGCGGCCTCCTCGGGCCCCCGGTCGGCGAGCAGTGCGGCGAGCGCGTCGGGGCGCAGCCGGCGGAACTTCCGCGGCTGGGTGCGGGTCCGGTCGAGGACCGCCACCTCCAGGTCGTCGACGGGGATCACCCGGTCGCCGGTGTCGGAGTGGCCCAGCGCGGCGACGGCGAGGTGGACGGCCTGGTCGAGCGTGGCCCCGGCCTCGTAGCGGTCGCGGAGGTACTCGACGACCGTGTCGACGGCGCCGCCCATCACGGCGTAGCCGTGCTCGTCGGCGACCTGGCCGTCGTAGGTCAGCCGGTAGAGCTGGTCCTCCTCCGGCCGGTCCCCGATCTCGGCGACGAAGATCTCGACCTCGTAGGGCTTCTCGCCGCCGCTGGAGAAGATCGTGCCCAGGGTCTGGGCGTAGGCGTTGGCGAGGCCCCGGCCGGTGACGTCGCGCCGGTCGTAGGCGTACCCGCGCATGTCGGCGAGCCGGACCCCGGCGATCCGGAGGTTCTCGAACTCGTTGTAGCGACCGACCGCGGCGAAGGCGATCCGGTCGTAGATCTCCGAGACCTTGTGGAGGGCCTGGGACGGGTTCTCGGACGCGAACAGGACGCCGTCGGCGTACTGGACCGCGACGACCGACCGGCCGCGGGCGATGCCCTTGCGCGCGAAGTCGGCCCGGTCCTTCATCAGCTGCTCGGGCGAGACGTAGAACGGCATGCTCATGGTGCTCTCCCTCAGCTCAGCGGGGCGGCGGGGCCGTCGGGTCGGGTCATCCGGCCGGCGATCATCCGGTCGGCCACGTCGGCGACCTCCTCGTCGGGCAGCCGGCGGCCGCCCTCGGCGGTGATCACGTGGACGACCGGGAAGATCCGGCGGGTGAGGTCCGGCCCGCCGGTGGCGGAGTCGTCGTCGGCAGCGTCGTAGAGCGCCTGCACGGCGGCGAGCACGCACTCCTCGGCGCCGAGGTCGTCGCGGTAGAGCTTCTTGAGCGACCCACGAGCGAAGAGCGAGCCGGAGCCGACGGCGTGGAACGCGGTCTCCTCGTAGCGGCCGCCGGTCACGTCGTAGCTGAAGATCCGTCCCTGGCCGGCGGCCAGGTCGTAGCCGGCGAACAGCGGCACCACGGCGAGACCCTGCATGGCCATGCCGAGGTTGCCCCGGATCAGCGCGGCGAGGCGGTTGGCCTTGCCGTCCATCGAGAGCGTGGTGCCCTCGATCTTCTCGTAGTGCTCGAGCTCGGTCTGGAACAGCCGGACCAGCTCGACGGCGAGCCCGGCGGAGCCGGCGATGCCCACCGCGGAGAACTCGTCGGCCGGGAACACCTTCTCGATGTCGCGCTGGGCGATGACGTTGCCCATCGTCGCCCGGCGGTCACCGGCCATCACGACGCCGCCGGGGAAGGTGGCGGCGACGATGGTCGTGCCGTGCGGCGCGAGGTCGCCGGCGTGCCCCTGCGGGACGGCGCGGCGCGACGGGAGCAGGTCGGGCGCCTGGGCCGCGAGGAAGTCGCTGAAGGAGGAGGTTCCGGGCATGAGGTAGGCCGACGGCAGCCGGGGGCTGTCGCCGTGGCCGTCCGACCTCACTGGCCGCCCTTCTGGATGAACGACTTCACGAAGTCCTCGGCGTTCGTCTCCAGCACGTCGTCGATCTCGTCGAGGATCGCGTCGACGTCGTCGTCCAGGGCTTCCTTGCGCTCGCTGACGTCGGACTCGGCGGTGGCCTCGGGAGCCTCTTCCTGCTCCGAGGACTTCTTCGGCTGCTTCTGCTCCTGTGCCATGTCCAGACCCTATCCAGTCCTGACCAGTCACCGGGTGAGCGCGGCGAAAAGCGCCTCGGCCGTCTCGCAGTCGTCGAGCAGCCGGCCCACGTGGGCGCGGCTGCCGCGCAGCGGGTCGATGGTCGGCACCCGCTGCAGGGACTCCCGGCCGGGCAGGTCGAAGATCACCGAGTCCCACGAGGCGGCCGCCACGGAGTCGGCGTACTTCTCCAGGCAGCGGCCGCGGAAGTAGGCCCGGGTGTCCTCCGGCGGGTCGTGCATGGCGACCTCGACCGACGCGTCGTCGAGGAGCCGCTCCATGCGCCCCATGCCCAGCAGTCGGTGGTACAGGCCCTTCTCCGGCCGGATGTCGGAGTACTGGTAGTCGATGAGCTGCAGCTTGGCGTCGTCCCAGGCGAGCCCGTCGCGCTGCCGGTAGTGCTCGAGCAGCTTCAGCTTGGCCACCCAGTCGAGCTCCCTGGCGCACTCCATCGGGTCGCGCTCGAGGCGGTCGAGGACGGACTCCCAGCGCGCCAGCACGTCCAGCGTCTGCGCGTCGGCGTCGCTGCCGAAGCGGTCCTCGACGTACTTGCGAGCCAGGTCGAGGTACTCGCGCTGGAGCTGCACCGCGGTCAGCTTGCGACCGCTGGTCAGCGTGACCCGGTGCTGCAGCGTCGGGTCGTGCGAGACGGCCCGCAGTGCCCCCACAGCCCCCTCGAGGGTGAAGTCGTCGCCGAGGAAACGGTCCTCGATCATCGACAGGACGAGGGCGGTGGTGCCGACCTTGAGGTACGTCGAGACCTCGGAGAGGTTGGCGTCGCCGATGATGACGTGGAGCCGGCGGTACTTCTCCGGGTCGGCGTGCGGCTCGTCGCGGGTGTTGATGATCGGCCGCTTGAGGGTCGTCTCGAGGCCCACCTCGACCTCGAAGAAGTCGGCGCGCTGGCTGATCTGGAAGCCGTGCTCGCGGCCGTCCTGGCCGATGCCGACACGGCCCGCGCCGCACACGACCTGCCGGGACACGAAGAACGGCGTCAGGTGGCGCACGATGTCGCCGAACGGCGTGGATCGCCGCATCAGGTAGTTCTCGTGGGCGCCGTACGACGCGCCCTTGTTGTCGGTGTTGTTCTTGTAGAGCACGATCGGCGCGCCGCCGGGAAGCTGCCCCGCGCGCCGGCTCGCGTCGAGCATGACCAGCTCGCCCGCCTTGTCCCAGCGGACCACGTCCAGCGGCGTGGTGACCTCGGGCGTGGAGTACTCCGGGTGCGCGTGGTCGACGTAGAGCCGGGCGCCGTTGGTGAGGATGACGTTGGCCAGCCCCATGTCCTCGTCGGTGAGCTGGGAGGGGTCGGCGACCTGGCGCGACATGTCGAACCCGCGGGCGTCGCGCAGCGGCGACTCCTCCTCGAAGTCCCAGCGCGCGCGGCGCGCCTTCACGGTCGCCGACGCGTAGGCGTTGACGACCTGCGAGGAGGCCACCATCGGGTTGGCCGTGGGCTGGCCCTGGACCGAGATGCCGTACTCGACCTCGGTGCCCATGACCCGTCGCACGCTCATAGGGCGAGCGTACGGGGTCGCCGGTTCCGCGTGCTTGAATGTCGCGACCCACGAGGAGGCCGCTTCCGCATGCCCGACCCGACCAGCCCCTCGCCGGGCTCCCCGGACCTCGGCTACGTGTTCGTGATGACCTACGGCCGGTCGGGCTCCACCCTGCTCCAGGGCGTCCTGAACGCCATCCCGGGCTACCTGGTCCGCGGCGAGAACCGCTGGGCGCTGGGCCACCTGCAGCGCTACCACCAGGTGCTGGCCAAGGAGCGGCGCTCGCAGCGCCGGCAGCAGCGCAAGCGCGGGGACGACGAGGGCAGCAGCACCGCGGAGCACCCGTTCTACGGCCTGGACGGCTTCCCCGTGAAGGCCTCCCTCGAGGGGATCCGCGAGCTGGCGCTGGCGACGCTGCTGCGTCCCGGTCCGGACACCCGGGTCACCGGCTTCAAGGAGATCCGCTGGGGCCGCCACGAGGACCTCGAGGACCACCTGACCTGGCTGTGCCGGGTCTTCCCGGGCGCCCGGTTCGTGGTGAACACCCGGGACCTGAAGGCCGTCGGGCGCAGCAAGTGGTGGGCCGACACCCCGGACGCCGCCGAGCAGCTGGCCACCGAGGAGGCGCGGATCCTCGCCGCCGCGAACGGGCTCGGCGACGCGGCGTTCCGGGTGCGGTACGACGAGTGGGGGGCCGCCCCCGGGGCGCTGCGGCCGCTGTTCGACTGGCTGGGCGAGGAGTTCGACGAGGCACGGGTCCGCGCCGTCCTCGACGTCCGGCACTCCTACTGACGCCAGCCCCTGCCCTGCAGGGCGTGCGCGGCGTTCACGCCGACGATGCCGGCCCAGGCCACCACCAGGCTGGCGAACCCGGTGAAGCCGCTGTCGCCGGCCCCGAGGGCGATCGCGCTGATCGGGATGCCCATCGCCACCGACGAGATGCCGAGCGCCGTCTGCCGGCGCCCCGCGGAGTCGCGGACCCGGTCCGCGGCGGCTCGGGCGCCGACCTCGGCGCCGTAGCGTCGTTCGACCGCCCGCTCGATACGGTCGGCGAAGGAGTCGACGAGCGCCGCGTCGTACGACGCGCCGAGCTCGCGCCGGGTCTCCAGCAGCGCCTCGAGCTCGCTCCGCTCGAGCTCCTCCTCGCCCACGGGACGCACCCGCCTCCGGTCAGAGGTACTGGCCGGTGTTGGACACGGTGTCGATCGAGCGGCCGGGCTCGGTGCCCTGCTTGCCGGTGATGAGCGTCCGGATGAAGACGATCCGCTCGCCCTTCTTGCCGGAGATCCGCGCCCAGTCGTCGGGGTTGGTGGTGTTGGGCAGGTCCTCGTTCTCCTTGAACTCGTCGACGCACGCCTGCAGCAGGTGGGAGATCCGGAGCCCGTGCTGGTCGTGCTCGAGGAAGTCCTTGATCGCCATCTTCTTGGCGCGGTCGACGATGTTCTGGATCATGGCGCCGGAGTTGAAGTCCTTGAAGTACAGGACCTCCTTGTCGCCGTTGGCGTAGGTCACCTCGAGGAATCGGTTCTCCTCGGTCTCGGTGTACATCCGCTCGACGGTCGCCTGGATCATGCCCTCGACGCAGGCCTGCCGGTCGTTGCCGAACTCGGACAGGTCGTCGGCGTGCAGCGGCAGCGACGTGGTGAGGTACTTGCTGAAGATGTCGCGCGCCGCCTCGGCGTCGGGACGCTCGATCTTGATCTTCACGTCGAGACGCCCCGGGCGCAGGATCGCCGGGTCGATCATGTCCTCGCGGTTGGACGCACCGATGACGAGGACGTTCTCGAGGAGCTCGACGCCGTCGATCTCGCTGAGCAGCTGCGGGACGATGGTGTTCTCCACGTCGGAGGAGACACCCGAGCCGCGGGTGCGGAACAGGGAGTCCATCTCGTCGAAGAAGACGATGACGGGGGTGCCGCCGCTGGCCTTCTCGCGAGCCCGCTGGAACACCAGCCGGATGTGGCGCTCGGTCTCGCCGACGTACTTGTTGAGCAGCTCGGGGCCCTTGATGTTGAGGAAGTACGACTTCCCCTCCTGGCCGGTCTTGTCGGCGACCTTCTTGGCCAGCGAGTTGGCGACGGCCTTCGCGATCAGCGTCTTGCCGCAGCCGGGAGGGCCGTAGAGCAGGACGCCCTTCGGCGGCTTGAGCTCGTGCTCCTTGAACAGGTCGGGGTAGAGGTAGGGCAGCTCCACCGCGTCGCGGATCTGCTCGATCTGGCCCCCGAGCCCGCCGATCGACTCGTAGGCGATGTCGGGCACCTCCTCGAGCACGAGCTCCTCGACCTCGGACTTCGGGACCCGTTCGTAGACGTAGCCGGCCCGCGAGTCGAGCAGCAGCGAGTCGCCGGCACGCAGCGTGATGCCGTGCAGCGGCTCCGCGAGGCGCACCACGCGCTCCTCGTCGGCGTTGGCGATGACGAGGGCGCGCTCGCCGTCGGCGAGCAGCTCCTTGAACATCACGACCTCGCCGACCTCCTCGAAGTCGAGGGCGGCCACGACGTTGAGGGCCTCGTTGAGCATGACCTCCTGGCCGCGCACGAGCTCCTCGACCTCGACGGCCGGGCTGACGTTGACCCGCAGCTTGCGGCCGCCGGTGAAGACGTCGATCGAGCCGTCCTCGTGGCGGGCCAGGAAGGTGCCGAAGCCGGCCGGCGGCTGGGCGAGCCGGTCGACCTCCTCCTTGAGCTTCATGATCTGGTCGCGGGCCTCGCGCAGGGTCTGCGCGAGCCGCTCGTTCTGGGAGGTGACCGCGGCGAGGGACCGCTGGGTGTCGGCCAGCCGGAGCTCGAGGCCCCGGGAGTGGCCGGGCGACTCGCTCAGGCGGCGGCGCAGGTCACCGACCTCCGCCTCGAGGAAACGCACCTGGCTGACCAGCTCGTCCCGGCTTCGGTCGCCGGCACCGCTCTCGGACGCTGACATGGACGCCACCTCCTCCGTTGTGACCCTACCCGTCCATCACAGGGAGTGAAGGACCCTTGCTGACGTGTTGGTCACGATTTGGTGAGGGCGCGGTGTCGGACGGTGCCAGCCCGGTGTGAGGCGGTTGCGGACTACTGGTCGAAGCGCTCGTCCAGCACCTGCGGCGGCAGGTCGGCGGGCCGCGGGCCGGAGTAGTCGGCGCCGTAGGCACCGGGCGCCGGACGACGCTTCTTGACCGGCGGCCGCTCGCCGGGCGCCATCCGCCGGGCGGTCACGAGGAACGCCGTGTGGCCGATCATCTTGTGGCCCGGCCGGACGGCGAGCCCCTCGACGTGCCAGTCGCGGACCAGGGTCTCCCACGGCTGCGGCTCGGTGAACCCGCCGTGCGCCCGGACGGTCTCGACGAAGCGCGAGAGCTGGGTGGTCGTCGCGACGTAGGCGCACAGCAGTCCACCGGGACGCAGGGCGCCGGCGACGGCGTCCACGCACTCCCAAGGGGCGAGCATGTCGAGGATGACTCGGTCGACGGGGTCCTCGAGGTGGGGCAGCTCCTCGGCGAGGTCGCCGAGCTGGAGGTTCCACGCGGGGTGGGAGCCGTGCTGCTCGGCGCCGAAGAACTGGTCGACGTTGCGCCTGGCGACGTCGGCGAACTCCTCGCGCCGCTCGTAGGAGAGCACCTTGCCGTGGGGGCCGACCGCGCGCAGCAGCGAGCAGGTCAGGGCGCCGGACCCGACGCCCGCCTCGACCACGTGGGCCCCGGGGAAGATGTCGGCCATGGCGACGATCTGGGCGGCGTCCTTGGGGTAGACGACCGCCGCGCCGCGCGGCATCGACACCACGAACTCCGACAGCAGCGGGCGGAAGACGAGGTACTCGCCACCGGCCGACGACGCGACCGTGAAGCCCTCCTCGCGACCGATGAGCTCGTCGTGCTCGATGTGGCCCCGGTTGGAGAAGAACCGCTTGCCGGGCTCGAGGCAGATGTTGTGGCGCCGGCCCTTGGAGTCGGTGAGCCTGATCCACTCCCCTGCCCGGAGCGGGCCCCGGTGGACGCCGGACCAGGCCTCGGGTGACACGTCGTCGAGCATGGGCCGAACCCTAGACGCGGGCCGCTGCCACCCGGAAAACGAGGGCCGGACGCCCGTCAGGCGGCCGGCTCAGCGCGACGCGCGGAAGGCGGCGTCCACGTCCGCCGTCGCCAGCACGCCGTAGACGGAGCCGTCGTCCTCGAGCAGGAGGTACTCCGAGGCGGGTGTGCGGCTGATGGCGAGGACCAGGTTCTCGCCCGACAGCTTCGCCGGCAGGGTGAGGCCCTGCTCGAGGGTGCGGGCCACCGTGGAGACCGCCACCCACGGGCGCCGGTCCTCGGGGGTCGCGAGCAGCGCCGCCTCGTTGACGAGGCCGACCGGCCGGCCGCCGCTGGTGACGGTCACGATGCCGCCGGCCTCCGCCTCCTGTGCGCGCCGCACGGCCTCGCCGAGCGGGAGGTCGTCGGGGACGGTGAGGGTGCGTCGGGCCAGGTCGCGCGCCACGAGGCTGGGCAACCGGCGCCGCAGCCGGGCCGCGGCCATGGCGTTGGTGGACCCGGACCACAGGAACAGGGCGATGATGAAGGCCAGCGCGAAGTCGACGACCGTCGCCGGGGTCCCGGTCGTCACTTCCTGCAGGACCGGCCAGCTCAGGACGGCCACGGCGGTGAGCCGCCCGCCCCAGCCCGCGACCAGCGTGCCGCGGTGGGGGTCGCCGGTCATCCCCCACACCGCAGCCTTGAGCACCCGGCCGCCGTCGAGCGGCAGGCCCGGGACGAGGTTGAGGACGCCCACGAGCAGGTTGGCGAAGGCGAGCGCGCCGAACGCCAGCCGCAGCAGGCCGTCGGGCAGCGCCAGCCAGGCGGCGCCCGCCACCAGCCCCACGGCGACGGAGGTCAGCGGACCCACCACGGCGATCAGCAGCTCCTGCCGCGGCTTGCGGGCCTCCCCCTCGATGGCCGTCATGCCCCCGAGGAAGTGGAGCGTGATCGAGCTGACCGGGAAGCCGTAGCGCTTCGCCATGATCGCGTGCGACGCCTCGTGGAGCAGCACGGACATGTAGAGGAGGACCGCGAACATCAGCCCCGCGACGTACTTCCAGGTGCCGAGGCCAGGGGCCACGGCGTCCACGGCGGGGGCGACCAGGACCGCGATCAGGCCGGCGACCAGGAACCACGAGCCGCTGACGAGCACGTCGGTGCCGGCGATCGACCCCACGCGGAAGGTGCCCGGGGGCCGGGGCTCGCGCCCGCGGTGCTCGCCCGGTGGGAGGTCCCCGCCGGGACGGGTGTCGGGGTCACTGCTGGCCACGCCTCGAATCTATCCGACGCGACCGGAACCGACGCCCGGGCCCGTCGGTGCTCTCGCCTAGGGTTGTCCACGTGAGCGTGCAGCAGTCCCCGGCCGACCACCACTCGACCGCTGTCGACGGCGTCGAGGTCCTCGGCTCGCTCTCTCCCAGCCGCGCCGGGGACTTCCTCACCTGCCCGCTGCTCTACCGCTTCCGCACCGTCGACCGGCTGCCCGAGCCGTTCTCGCCGGACGCAGTCCGCGGCACGGTCGTCCACAAGGTGCTCGAGGACCTCTTCGACCTGCCGGCCGCCGGCCGCACGCCGGAGCAGGCCCGGGCGATGCTCGAGCCCGCGTGGCAGGCGCTGCTGGCCGACGAGCCCGAGCTGGCCACGATGTTCCCCGGCGGCGCCGGCGAGGGGGCCGAGGTCGCCGCGTGGCTGGCCTCCTGCACCACGGTGCTCGACCGCTACTTCACCCTGGAGGACCCGCGCCGGCTCGAGCCGGCCGAGCGGGAGGTCTACGTCGAGGCGCTGCTGGAGTCGCGGCTGCTGCTGCGGGGGTTCATCGACCGGGTCGACGTGGCGCCCACCGGGCAGGTCCGGGTCGTGGACTACAAGACCGGCCGCTCCCCCGGCGAGATGTTCGAGGCCAAGGCGCTCTTCCAGATGAAGTTCTACGCCCTGGTCATCTGGCGCACGCGCGGCATCGTCCCGGCGATGCTGCAGCTGGTCTACCTCGGCAACGGCGAGATCGTCCGCTATGTCCCCGACGAGGCCGACCTGCTCGCCACCGAGCGGAAGGTCGAGGCCATCTGGCGCGCCATCCAGCAGGCACAGGAGACCGGCGACTGGCGCCCCAGCCCGTCGCGACTGTGCGACTGGTGCGCCCATCAGGCGCTGTGCCCCGAGTTCGGCGGCACTCCCCCGCCGCTGCCGGAGGCCGGCGGGACCGAGCCGGAGGGCGGCTAGAGCCCGTGCCGCTGGGCCCAGAGCGCGGCCTGGGTGCGGTCCGCGACGCCGATCCGGGCGAACGCCGATGTCAGGTGCGCCTTGACGGTGCGCTCGCTGATATCGAGCCTACGGGCGATCTGCTTGTTGGCCAGGCCCTCGCGCACGAGCGTGAGCACCTCCGACTCCCGGGCGGTCAGCTGCGGCTGCGCTGACGCGGGACGTACACCCCCGGACCGGGCACCGAGCAGCTGGCGCGCCGCCCGTGGGTGGATGGGCGACTCGCCCCGGCTGACGGCACGGATCCCTTCCAGCACGTCCTCGGGGTCGGCGTCCTTGAGCAGGTAGCCGACGGCTCCAGCGTCGAGGGCCGCGACGATCCGTTCGGCGTCGGAGTACGACGTCAGCACCAGCACGTCGGTCGGTCCGCCCTCGGCCATGATCATCCGGGTCGCGGCCACGCCGTCCACGCCGGGCATCTGCAGGTCCATGAGCACGACGTCGGGACGCTCGCGGCGGACCACCTCGAGGGCGCGGGCCCCGTCCTCGGCGGTGCCGACGACCTCGATGTCCCCCGTCCCGGACAGCAGCTGCTCGAGGCCCGCGCGGATCACCGCGTGGTCGTCGACGAGGACGACCCGGATCGCCCTGCTGGTCATCGGACCTCCACCTCCATCCGCACCCGGGTCCCCTCCCCGGGGGCCGAGCGCACCTCCAACGTCCCGCCCGCCTCGGAGACGAGGCTGCGCAGCCCACGCAGGCCGAAGCTGTCCCCCGCAGCAGCGCGAGAGGGCTCGAAGCCCACCCCGTCGTCGACCACGTCGAGCACGAGCAGCCGTCCGTCACCGCGCACGGTCACGTCCAGCGTGGAGGCCTCAGCATGCCGCAACGCGTTGCGCACGGCCTCCTGCGCCACGCGCCACACCAGCGCTGCGCACGCGTCGGGGACGTCGTCGACCCCCGCAACGCTCAGGGAGGCCTGTACTCCGGCCCCCGCTGCGGGGGCGATGAGGTCCTCCAGCGCCGCCGGCAGGCTCTCCGCCTGCAGGTCGGGCGGGTGGATCTCCGCGAGCAGCGAGCGGAGCCCCTTGAGGCTGACGCGCAGCGACCCGCCCGCGTCGTCGAGCCGCTCCCGGGCGGTCGGCGGGGTGACCGGGTCCCGGGCGACGGCGGAGATCGAGAAGGCGGTGCCTGCGAGGTCCTGGACCACGCTGTCGTGCAGGTCCCGCGCGATCCGCCGCCGCTCGGCGTCGGAGGCGTCAAGGAGGGCGTGGAGCAGCCGCTCCCGCTCACGGCCGGCGTGGGTCAGCCGGCGGGTCAGCGCCCACAGGATCGGGGTGGTGAGCAGCACGATCAGCAGCGGCCCGCCGAGGGTGATCCATCGGAACGACGACAGGATCTGCGCGCGACGCTGCTCGATGTCCTCGAGCCGGTAGTAGCCTTCGAAGAGCAGCTGGCGGTCACCCGGCCCAGCGACTCGGGTGTAGATCTGCACGACATCGCGAGTCGCCTCGGGCGGGGAGGCGATCGGGGCGTCCGCACCGGGCATGTCGTAGCCCGTGCCTCCCTCGCTCAGGACCTCTCGCTGCTGCTGGCTGAACTCGAAGCTGTCACCGATCAGGATGCCGCGGCTGCTGTAGCGAAGCCTGCCGGACTCGTCGCGGAGATTGACCCCCAGCAGCGAGTCGACCTGCAGCCGGCTGAGGACCTCGCGGTCGTACTGGTCGATCGCGCCACGACTGCCTGTCAGTACCCGACGGGTCAGGTCGGCCTCGATGACCGAGCTGGCGGCGAGCTCGTGGATCGTCAGCGCCTCGCTGATCGCCTCGCGCTCGGCCGCCCGCTCGGCGAGGTAGCCGGTGACGGAGCTGATGAGGACGAGCAGCAGGAGGGAGATCGCCAGGAACTGCGCTAGGGGATTCCTGAAGAGGCTCACGCGGGGAGGATAGAGGGGAACCTCAGTAGTAGAGGTCGATCTTGCACACCTCGCCGGTGCTGCGGTTCTCCGCGCGGAACATCACGTTGTCCGGGCCGGCGAAGTTGACCATCGTCCGCACGATCCGGAACGACCTGTCCGCGTCCTTGGCCTTGACCGAGCCCTCGTCGGACAGGTCGCCGTCGTGCTTGAACTTCCAGTCCCACCAGTCGTCGTCGTCGCTCCACACGATCCCGACGGTCTCGAGCCGGCCGTCGGCCTGTTCCTGAACGCGGAGCTTGACCGTGCTGGAGGCGGAGCAGGTGGTCTTGTCCTTCGCGGGCTCGCCATCTCCCGCCCAGGCGCCTGGCGCCTGGACGAGGGCCGCTGCACCCAGCACACCGCTGAGCATGATGGCGAGCCCACGTCGGACAGTCATGTGACCCTCTTCCTGATGCCGCGGAGGGCCGCTGAACCCCCGCGCGGACCGATCCTGCTTGCCGACGGGTGCATCCCGCCATTGTCCGGTGGTACTACGACCCCTGACTAGTCGGTCTGACCCATCGGGACCAGACCGGCCTGGACCGTCACGTGGGTGTGGCGGCCTCCTCGGGCGTCACGGCGTGCGGCTGGACGGTCCCGGCAGCGATCTCCTCGGCCCAGTGGCAGGCCACCCGGTGCCCCGACGACACCACGCGCAGCTCCGGCCGCTCGGTGTCGCAGCGCGTCGGCTGCCGGTAGGGGCAGCGGGTGTGGAAGCGGCAGCCCGTGGGCGGGTTGGACGGCGAGGGAAGGTCGCCCTGCAGCAGGATCCGCTCCCGCGTGGTCTCCACCACCGGGTCCGGGACGGGGACCGCCGACATCAGCGCCTTCGTGTAGGGGTGCTGCGGGTCGTCGTACAGCACGTCCGACGGCGCCTGCTCCACGACGCCGCCGAGGTACATCACCGCGACCTCGTCGGAGACGTGCCGGACGACCGCGAGGTCGTGGGCGATGACGAGGTAGGTGAGGCCGAGCTCGGTCTGGAGCTCCTCGAGCAGGTTCAGCACCTGCGCCTGGATCGACACGTCGAGCGCGGAGACCGGCTCGTCGGCGATGATGAACCGCGGCTCGAGCGCCAGGGCGCGGGCGATGCCGATGCGCTGGCGCTGACCGCCGGAGAACTCGTGCGGGTACTTCCGTGCCGCCGCAGCAGGCAGCCCCACCTGGTCGAGCAGCTCGCGCACCCGGGTGCGCTTGTCGTAGGGGATCCCGTGGGCCCGCAGCGGTTCGGTCAGGATCGTCTCGACGCTCTGCCGCGGGTTGAGGCTCGCGAGGGGGTCCTGGAAGACCATCTGCATGTCCTGCCGGCGCCGTCGAAGCTCCTCGCCCTTGAGCGAGGCGACGTCCACGCCGTCGAACTCGACCGTGCCGGACGTGATCGGCGTGAGCCTCAGCAGCGCCCGGCCGAGGGTCGACTTGCCGCAGCCGGACTCCCCGACGAGCCCGAGCGTCGAGCCCTCGGCGATGTCGAGGTCGACCCCGTCGACGGCCTTGACCGCCCCGACCTGCCGGTTGAGCAGCAGGCCGTCGCGGATCGGGAAGTGGACCTTGAGGTCGCGGACGCGGACCAGGGTGTTGGTGGTGTCGCTCATCGGGTCACCGCCGTTCCGGCAGGCTCGTCGGCGGTCAGGGGGTTCACGCAGCGCAGCCGACGGCCGCCCACGTCGTGGAGCTCCGGGGGCCCGGAGGTGCAGGCCTCGATCCGGTGCCCGCACCGGGGTGCGAAGGCACAGCCCTCGGGCCACGGCAGGGTCTGCGTCGGGGAGCCCGGGATCGGCTGCAGCGGCGCTCCGCGCGGCGAGTCCAGGCGCGGGATGCTCTCGAGCAGCCCCCCGGTGTAGGGGTGACGTGGCTCGGCGAACAGGTCGTCGCGACGCGCCGACTCGACGATCCGGCCGGAGTACATGACGTGGACCTCGTCGCAGAGGCCGGCGACGACGCCGAGGTCGTGCGTGATCATCAGCAGCGCGGCGTCGGTGTCGGCCACCAGCTCCTTGAGCACCTCCAGCACCTGTGCCTGGATGGTCACGTCGAGGGCGGTGGTGGGCTCGTCGGCGATCAGCAGCTTGGGGTTGCAGGCGAGCGCGATCGCGATCAGGACGCGCTGGCGCATGCCGCCGGAGAGCTGGTGGGGGTACTCCTTGAGGCGACGCAGCGGGTCGGGGATGCCGACCCGCTTCATCAGGTCGCCGGCCCGGTCGCGCGCCTCCTTGCGGGAGACCGACATGTGCCGCCGGATCACCTCGCCGATCTGCACACCGACGGTGACGACCGGGTTGAGCGAGGTCATCGGGTCCTGGAAGACCATGGCGAGCTCGGGACCGCGCAGCCGCGCCATCTCGCTGTCGGGGACGTCGAGCAGGTTGCGGCCGGCGTACTCGACCGTGCCGGCGACCTTCACGCCGCGCGTCGGCAGCAGGCCCATGACGGCGAGGGACGTCACGGACTTGCCGCTGCCGGACTCCCCCACCAGACCGACGTGCTGGCCGGGACGGATGTCGAAGGAGACCTCGTCGACCGCGCGCACCGGAGTGCCGCCGCGCAGGCCGAAGGTGACGCTGAGGTCGCGCACCGAGAGGAGGGGCTGATGGGCAGCCCCGGGGCGCGTTCCTGGCTGGGTCATCCGGGTCACCTCCGCGAGCGCGGGTCGAGGGCCTCGCGCAGGGCCTCACCGAAGAGGGTGAAGCCGAGCGCCGTGATCGCGATCGCCGCACCGGGGAGCAGCGCCAGCTGCGGCGCCGCCTCGAAGCGGTCCTGGGCCGCCACCAGCATCCGGCCCCACTCGGCGACCGCCGGGTCGCTCTGGCCGAGGCCGAGGTAGCTCAGCGCCGCGACCTCGATGATCGCGGTGGCGAGGTTGAGCGTGGCCTGCACGATCGTCGGACCGATGCTGTTGGGCAGGACGTGGCCCATCACGATCCGCCGCTTGCGGATGCCGAGGGCACCCGCGGCGAGCACGTAGTCGGACTTGCCCTGGCCGAGCATCGAGCCCCGGAGCAGGCGGGCGAAGATCGGGACCTGGGCAGCGCCGATGGCGATCATCACGGCGTAGGGGTTCTGGCCGAGGACCGCGGCGATGCTGACGGCGAGCAGCAGGCTCGGGATGGACAGCATGATGTCGACCAGCCGCATCACCGCGGAGTCGACCCAGCCGCCCACCCGGCCGCCGACGCTCGCGAAGCCGCCCGCGACGGCGCCGAGCGTCAGGCCGGCGACGAGGCCGATCGCGGTCGAGACGACGCCGTAGACCAGGGACTGGCGGGCGCCGTAGACCATCTGCGTCAGCAGGTCCGAACCGAATCGGTCGAGCCCGAGCTGGTGCTCGGCGCTCGGGCCGGGCACGGAGGACGGCGTGACCTGACCGGACCACTGCGCCGAGCCGGGCTCGTACGGCGTGAGCAGCGGCGCCAGAAGCGCCACCAGCACGAACAGCAGCACCAGGATCGCGCCGACGATGGCGCTGGGGTTGCGGCGCAGGCGCTTCCACGCTCCGCGCCACAGGCTCTCGCCGGGGGCCTCGTCGAGCGTGGGACCCGCCGCGGCCGGTCCGGACGCGGGAGGGAGGGAGACGGTCATGACACACGCACCCGGGGGTCGATCACGCCGTAGGCGACGTCCACGGCAAGGTTGATGAGGGCATAGATCAGGGCGATGAAGAGGATGTAGCCCTGGAGGACGGGGTAGTCGCGCTGACCGATCGCCTCGAACAGGAAGCTGCCGATGCCGTTCCACGCGAAGACCGTCTCGGTGAGCACCGCCCCCGACAGCAGCAGGCCCGCCTGCAGGCCGATGGTGGTCACCACCGGCAGCAGCGCGTTGCGCACGACGTGGCGTCGGGAGATCGTCTGCGTGGACAGGCCCTTGCTCCGGGCCGTGCGGACGTAGTCCTCGTTGAGGACGTCGGCGACGGCGGCGCGGGTGATCCGCACGACGATCGCGAGCGGGATGGTGGCGAGGGCCATCGCGGGGAGCACGAGGTGCACGAGCGCGTCCCAGGCGGCATCCCACTCCCGTGTCAGGAGCCCGTCGAGCACGTAGAAGTTCGTGATGTGCGTGGCGTCGATCCGGGCGTCCTGCCGCAGCGCCGTGGGGAACCAGCCGAGCCAGTTCGCGAAGACGAGCTTGAGCAGGATCGCCAGGAAGAACACCGGCGTCACGACCCCGAGCAGGGAGCCGGACACGATGGCGGTGTCGAGGAACCGGCCCTGGTGGCGTGCCGCGTAGTAGCCGAGCGGCACGCCCACCAGGACCGCGATGAGCAGGGCGGTGAGCCCCAGCTCGACCGTGCCGGGGAACTTCTCGATGAAGCTCTCCGTCACGGGCTGACCGGTGCGGATGGACCGGCCGAAGTCACCCTGGAGAAGGGCCTTGACGTAGGTGAAGTACTGCGTGAGCAGCGGGTCGTCGAAGCCGTAGAGCTCGTTGACCCGCGCGATGCCCTCCGGCGTCGCGCGCTGCCCGAGCAGCGCGCGCGCCGGGTCGCCGGGCAGTGCCCGGACCCACGCGAACAGCAGGATCGACAGACCGACGAGCACCGGCACCATCAGGGCCAGCCGCCGGAGGACAAAGCGCAGCATCGCAGTCCTTCACTATCCCCACGGGGAGGAGGAAGAGGCAGGAGCCGTCACTGGACGGTGACGGTGTTCCAGACCTCGTCGTTGACCGGGCTCGTCACGTACCCCTCGACGTCCGGGCCGAAGGCCAGCGACGGGGCGGGGTGGGCGATCGGCACGGCGGGCAGGAAGTCCATGACGTCCTGGTTGATCTCCTCGTAGAGCGGGGTCTGCTCCTCGATGGTCGGGACGCCGCGGGCCTGGGCCAGCTTGTCGAAGAGCTCCTCGTTCTTGAAGCCGAACTCGGCGGTCTCGGTGCCGAAGAAGACGCCGACGAAGTTGTCGGAGTCGTTGTAGTCACCGGTCCACCCGAGCAGGTGCAGGTCGTGGTCGGCGGAGCCGGTGACCCGGTCGAGGTAGTCCGGGGACCAGACGTCGGCGACCGGCTTGATCTTCAGGCCGACGGCCTCGAGCTGGCTGCGCAGCACGTTGAAGGTGTCCTCGGGCGAGGGCATGTAGGGACGGCTGACGTCGGTCGGGTAGTTGAAGTCGAGCGTGGCCCCGTCGGCGCCCGCCTCCTTGAGGAGCTGCTTCGCCTTCTCCGGGTCGTACTCGTACTGGGTGACCTCGTCGGACCAGCCCACGACCGAGTCGGGCATGAACTGCGTGGCGAGGTCGGCACCCTCCGGCAGCGACGCCGCCGCGACGGCCTCCTTGTCGATCGCGTGCGCGATCGCCTGCCGGACCTTGATGTCCTTCAGGAGCGGGGTCTTCTGGTTCATGCCGAGGTAGAGCACCGTGAACGGCTCGCGGGCCAGGATCTGCATGCCGGCCTCCTCGAGCGGCACGACGTCTGCCGGGCCGATCAGGTCGGCGCCGTCGACCTCGCCGGTCTCGACCGCGGTGGCACGGGCCTTGGGGTCGTCGATCGCGACGACGACGGCCTTGTCGACGAGGGCCTTCTCGCCCCAGTAGTCGTCGAAGCGGGCGAGGGTGATCCGGTTGCCGCGGTCCCACGACTCGAACTGGAACGGGCCGGTGCCGGTCGGGTGGGCCGTGGAGTACTCGGTCGTGTTGACGTTGCCGGCCGAGTCGTCCTGGTACTTCTCCAGGGCGGTCGGGCTCTGGATGGACAGCGCGGGCAGCGACAGCGCGGCGATGAAGCCGGCGAACGGCTTGTTCAGCTCGACGGTGACCTTGTCGTCGCCGTCGGTCGTGCACGACTCGTAGATCCCCTCGCCCGCCTTCGGGCCGGTGGCGTAGCCGCGGAAGAGCTTGCCGTAGTAGTAGGCGAAGTCGTCGCTCTGGACGCCCTCGGGGAAGTTGTACCAGCGGTCGAAGTTGAAGCACACGGCCTCGGCGTCGAAGTCGGTCCCGTCGTGGAACTTCACGCCGCTGCGGAGCTGGAAGTCGTAGGTCAGGCCGTCCTCGCTGACCTCCCAGGACTCCGCGAGCAGCGGGGCCGGGTCGGCCGTGCCGGGCTCGGTGCCGACGAGCCCCTCGAAGATCTGGCGGGCGACCCGGAAGCTCTCGCCGTCGGAGGCGAAGGCCGGGTCGAGGAGCTCGGGCTCCGCAGCCCCGGCGAACACGAAGGTGCCGCCGGACTCGCCGCTGCCGCCCTCCCCGCCGTCACGCTCGCTCTCAGCGCACCCGGTCAGGACCACGGCCGCAGCCGCGAGCCCCACCGTTCCGAGCCGGAATTTCTTGCCGAATGGACGCATTGTCTCCACCTCACGCAGTCATGACTGATCGCGCCCCCTGAGGGACCCGAGGACAAGTGCCCACGACCGTACACGTGGTACGGGCCACATTGCGTCAGGGGGTGCGACCCGCGTCACACGGTGCACTGCGCCCGGGAGGCTGGCTGCGGAGCTGTGCCAGGACGGGCAGCGCGGTGGCGGTGAACCCGGCCAGCGAGTCGGCGAACACGCGTCGCTCCCCCGGCAGCACCGGGACGTGGTTGGGCACCACCAGCACGGTGCAGCCGGCGGCCTCCGCCGACCGGGCGCCGGTGTTGGAGTCCTCGACCGCCAGGCAGTCGGCCGGCTCGACACCGAGGTCGCGGGCGGCCTTGAGGTAGGGCTCGGGGTGGGGCTTGCCGTGCGAGACCACGTCCCCGGTGATCACCGCCTCGAAGGTGCCCTCGGGCAGGGCCGCGAGCACCGGCGCCACGAAGGTGCGCCACGACATGGTCACCAGGGCGCAGCGCACGCCGTGCGCGCGCAGGTCGGCCAGCAGCTCCCGCGCCCCCGGTCGCCACGGCACCGCCTGCTCCACCTGTCGGGTGACGCTGGCGAGCAGCTGCTCCACGATCTCGGCGGGCTCGAGGTCGATGCCCATGTGCTCGCGGATGTAGCGCCCGGAGTCGAGCAGGTCGTTGCCGACGAGGTTGAGGGCGTGCTCCTGGCTCCAGGTGCCGCCGTACTTCTCCGCGAGCTCGTACTCCGCGGCGATCCAGTAGGGCTCGGTCTCCACGAGGGTGCCGTCCATGTCCCACAGGACGGCTGCGTAGTCAGTCATCCCGGCCGATGATCCCCGCCGGGACCGCCGACTCAGTCATCGGGGTCGTAGCCGAGGTTGGGCGAGAGCCACTTCTCGGCCTCGGCCAGCGTCCAGCCCTTGCGCTCGGCGTAGTCGGCGACCTGGTCGCGGCCGAGACGGCCGACGACGAAGTACTGCGAGGCGGGGTGGGAGAAGTACCAGCCGGAGACCGACGCGCCGGGCCACATGGCCATGCTCTCGGTGAGCTCGATGCCGGTCGTGCGCTCCACGTCGAGCAGCTCCCAGAGAGTGAGCTTCTCGGTGTGCTCCGGGCACGCGGGGTACCCGGGGGCGGGCCGGATGCCGCTGTAGCGCTCGGCGATCAACGCGTCGTTGTCCAGCGACTCGTCGGGCGCGTAGCCCCAGAACTCGGTGCGGACGCGCTGGTGGAGCCGCTCCGCGAACGCCTCCGCCAGCCGGTCGGCCAGCGCCTCGAGCATGATGGCGGCGTAGTCGTCGTTCGCCTCCTTCAGCGCCCTGATCCGCTCGGGCAGCCCGATCCCGGCCGTCACGGCGAAGCCGCCCACGTGGTCCGCCAGGCCGCTGCTGCGCGGCGCGACGAAGTCGGAGAGCGCGCGGTTGGGCACACCCTCGCGGTGCTCGCCCTGCTGGCGCAGGTGGTGCAGCACCGTCAGGACCTGCTCGCGCGAGTCGTCGGCGTACAGCTCGATGTCGTCGCCGACCCCGGCGGCCGGGAAGAACCCGAAGACACCACGGGCGGTCAGCCAGCGCTCCTCCGCGATCCGGTCGAGCATCCGCTGCGCGTCCTCGTAGAGCGACCGCGCCGCCTCGCCGGTGGCCGGGTTGTGGAGGATGTCGGGGAAGCGCCCCTTCATCTCCCAGGCGTTGAAGAACGGCTGCCAGTCGATGAACTCGCGCAGCTCGGCGAGGTCGTAGTCCGCCAGGACGTGCACGCCCGGGGCCTTGGGCGCCGGCGGCACGTAGCCCTCCCAGTCGACGGGCGTACGCCGCTCGCGGGCCTGCTCGAGCGTCACCATCGGGCGGTCGTGCTTCGCGGCGTGGCGGCGTCGGAGCGCGTCGTAGTCCTCGCGGATCCCGTCCAGGAGGGCCGGGCGCCGGGCGTCGCTGAGGAGCGCCGCCAGCGTCGGCACCGACCGGGAGGCGTCCTTGACCCAGACCACGGGGCCGTCGTACTTCCCGTCGACCTTCACGGCCGTGTGGGCACGGGAGGTCGTGGCGCCGCCGATGAGCAGCGGGATCTCGAGGCCGCGGCGCTGCATCTCCGAGGCGACGTTGACCATCTCGTCGAGCGAGGGGGTGATGAGGCCCGACAGCCCGACGGCGTCGGCCCCGATCTCGACGGCCGTGTCGAGGATCTTCTGGGCCGGCACCATCACGCCGAGGTCGACCACCTCGTAGTTGTTGCACTGCAGCACGACGCCGACGATGTTCTTGCCGATGTCGTGGACGTCGCCCTTGACCGTGGCCATGACGATCGTGCCGTCGGTGTCCTTGGCCGAGGCGAGCGCCGGGTCGGCGGCCTTCTCCTGCTCGATGAACGGGATGAGGTAGGCGACGGCCTTCTTCATCACGCGGGCCGACTTCACGACCTGCGGGAGGAACATCTTGCCGGAGCCGAACAGGTCGCCGACGACGTTCATGCCGTCCATCAGCGGGCCCTCGATGACCTCGATCGGGCGGCCGCCCCGCTCCGCGATCTCCGCGCGCAGCAGCTCGGTGTCGTCCTCGATGTGGGCGTCGAGGCCCTTGACGAGGGCGTGGGTGATCCGCTCACCGAGCGGCATCGAGCGCCACTCCTCCTCGGCGGCCTCGTCCGCCTCGCCGGTGCGGTTGTACCGCTCGGCGATCTCCAGGAGCCGTTCAGCCGCGTCGGCGCGACGGTCGAGGACGACGTCCTCGATACGCTCGCGCAGCTCGGGGTCGACCTCGTCGTAGACCGCCAGCGCACCGGCGTTGACGATGCCCATGTCCAGGCCCGCCTCGATGGCGTGGAACAGGAACACCGCGTGGATCGCCTCGCGGACGGGGTTGTTCCCGCGGAACGAGAAGCTCACGTTGGAGATGCCGCCCGAGACCAGCGCCCCGGGGAGGTTCTGCTTGATCCAGCGGGTGGCCTCGATGAAGTCGCGGCCGTACGACGCGTGCTCCTCGATGCCCGTCGCCACGGCGAAGACGTTGGGGTCGAAGATGATGTCCTCGGCCGGGAACCCGACCCGCTCGGTCAGGATGCGGTAGGCCCGCTCGCAGATCGCGGTCCGGCGGGCGAGGCTGTCGGCCTGGCCGTCCTCGTCGAAGGCCATCACGACGGCGGCCGCGCCGTGCTTGCGGCACAGCGCCGCCTGCGCGACGAACGCCTCCTCGCCCTCCTTGAGGGAGATGGAGTTGACGATCGGCTTGCCCTGGACGCACTTCAGGCCGGCCTCGATGACCTCCCACTTGGAGGAGTCGACCATCACCGGCACCCGGCTGATGTCGGGCTCGCTCGCGACCAGCTTGAGGAAGCGGTCCATCGCGGCGACGCCGTCGATCATGCCCTCGTCCATGTTGACGTCGATGACCTGGGCACCGTTCTCGACCTGCTGCGCGGCGACGGTGAGGGCCGTGTCGTAGTCGGCGTCCTTGATGAGCTTGCGGAAGCGCGCCGACCCGGTGATGTTGGTCCGCTCGCCGACGTTGACGAAGAGGCTCTCGGCGGTGATCGCGAGCGGCTCGAGCCCGGCGAGCCGCATGGCCGGCTGCGGGTCGGCCGGTGTACGCGGCTCGGCGTCGGCCACGGCCGCGGCGAGCGCGGCGATGTGCTCGGGGGTGGTGCCGCAGCAGCCGCCGACGATGTTGACGAGGCCGCTGGCGGCGAACTCGCCGACGGTGGTCGCCATCTGCTCGGGCGACTCGTCGTACTCGCCGAAGGCGTTGGGCAGACCGGCGTTGGGGTGCACCGACACGAACGTGTCCGCGACCCGGCTCAGCTCGGCGACGTACGGGCGGAGGTCGTCCGCGCCGAGCGCGCAGTTGAGGCCGATCGCCAGCGGGCGGACGTGCCGCACGGAGTTCCAGAACGCCTCGGTGACCTGGCCGGACAGGGTGCGGCCGGAGGCGTCGGTGATGGTGCCCGAGATCATGACCGGCCAGCGGCGGCCGTGCTCCTCGAAGAGCGACTCGAGCGCGAAGACGGCCGCCTTGGCGTTGAGCGTGTCGAAGACCGTCTCGACCAGCAGCAGGTCGGCGCCACCGTCGACGAGGCCTCGGGCCTGCTCGAGGTAGGCCGCGACGAGGTCGTCGAACGAGACGTTGCGGGCGCCGGGGTCGTTGACGTCCGGCGAGATCGAGGCGGTCCGGTTGGTCGGGCCGATCGAGCCGGCCACGAAGCGTGGCCGGTCCGGTGTCGCCACGCTGTCGGCGGCCTCGCGGGCCAGCCGCGCCCCCGCGAGGTTGATCTCGTAGGCGAGGTCCTGCATGCCGTAGTCGGCCTGGGCGATCGAGGTGGCGGTGAAGGTGTTGGTCTCGAGGATGTCCGCCCCGGCCTCGAGGTAGGCCCTGTGGATCTCGGCGATCATCCCCGGCTGCGTCAGGTTCAGCAGGTCGCTGTTGCCCCTGACGTCGTGGGACCAG
The DNA here is from genome assembly GCF_042659625.1 of Nocardioides sp. GCM10027114. Classification (NCBI taxonomy): domain Bacteria; kingdom Bacillati; phylum Actinomycetota; class Actinomycetes; order Propionibacteriales; family Nocardioidaceae; genus Nocardioides; species Nocardioides sp. GCM10027114. The sequence goes on along the minus strand of NZ_JBHSSS010000002.1, from coordinate 189,504 downwards.
TCGGCGAACCGCTCCCCCCGGAACTCCGCCTCCCCCGGCGCGTAGCCCTGGATGAGCGTGCCCATGCCGCCGTCGAGCAGCAGCACCCGCTCCCGGAGGAGTCGGGTGAGCATCTCGGTGGCGTCCGGACGCAGCGACTGGGACACGGCACTCCTCTCGCGGCGGTGAACCACCAGCCTAGGAACACGCGTCCGGAACGTGGACGCCCATTTCGCATGCTGGCACGGGTGCCCACATCGTGGCAGCCCCCACCGGCGCCGCGAAATCGTCGGCCGGTCGGCCCGGGGTCGGGTCGGTGCGGCAACTAGGGTGGTCGCGTGATCGAGATCGAGGAGACAGCCGACCTGGTCGACCCGGTCGTCATCGCCGCCTTCGAGGGCTGGAACGACGCCGCCGATGCCGCGTCCTCGGTGGTCGACCACCTCATCAAGGTCTGGGACGCCAGGACCGTCGCGGCCATGGACCCCGAGGACTTCTACGACTTCCAGGTCAACCGCCCGGTGGTCGGCACCGACGAGAACGGCCACCGCCGCATCACCTGGCCGAGCACCCAGATCGCGATCGCCTCCCCGCCGGACCTCGACCGCGACGTGATCCTCGTCCGCGGGATCGAGCCGAACATGCGCTGGCGGCAGTTCTGCGCCGAGCTCCTCGCGGCCTGCGACGAGCTCGGCGGCGAGCTGGTCGTCACCCTGGGGGCGCTGCTGGCCGACACGCCGCACACCCGGCCGATCCCGGTCACGGGGACGGCGACCGAGCCCGACCTCGTCGACCGGCTCAAGCTCGAGCAGTCCACCTACGAGGGCCCCACCGGGATCGTGGGCGTCTTCCAGGACGCGTGCGTGCGCCTCGACATCCCGGCCGTCTCCTACTGGGCGGCCGTCCCCCACTACGTCGCCCAGCCGCCGTGCCCCAAGGCCACGCTCGCGCTGATCGGCCAGCTCGAGGACCTGTTCCAGATCAGCATCCCGCTGGGCGACCTCCCCGAGGAGGCGCGGGCCTGGGAGCGCGGCGTCGACGAGCTCGCCGAGGAGGACGAGGACATCGCGGACTACGTCCGGGCGCTCGAGGAGACGCGGGACACGACCGACCTGCCCGAGGCCTCGGGCGAGGCCATCGCCCGGGAGTTCGAGCGCTACCTCAAGCGCCGCGACGACGAGGACTGACCGCTACAGCAGCGACAGGCCCAGCGCGGCGTCGAGCACCGGCAGCAGCGTGACCGCCGCCTCGGGGTCGCTGGTGTCGGCGAGGCCGTCACGGCCGAGCGTGGCGCCCACCCAGCGGTCGACGGCGGCCACCGCGCGCGGCGCGTCGAGGTCGTCGGCCAGCGCGTCGAGGACCTCGGCGACGACCGGACCGGCCGGCGCACCCGCGCCCAGCGACAGCGCCCGGCGCCACTCGGTGAGCGAGTCGACGGCCGCCCACAGCTCCTGGTCGGCGTACTCCCAGTCGCTGCGGTAGTGGTGCCGCATCAGGGCCAGCCGGATCGCCATCGGGTCGACGTCGCTGCGCCGCAGGTGGGAGACGAAGACGAGGTTGCCGCGCGACTTCGACATCTTCTCGCCGTCGTAGCCGACCATGCCGGCGTGGGCGTAGACCTGGGCGAACCGCTCCCCCGGCACCGCCACCTGCGCCTCACCGGCGCACATCTCGTGGTGCGGGAAGACGAGGTCGCTGCCGCCGCCCTGCACGTCGAAGGCGCTGCCGAGGAACTCCACGGCCATCGCCGTGCACTCGATGTGCCACCCGGGCCGGCCACGGCCGAACGGGCTGTCCCAGGCCGGCTCGCCGGGCCGCTCGGCGCGCCACACGATGCAGTCGAGCGGGTCCTTCTTGCCGACGCGGTCGGGGTCGCCGCCGCGCTCGGGGAAGATGCGGAGCATCTGGTCGCGGTCCCAGCCGGACACCTCGCCGAACGCGGGGTCGGCGGTCACCGAGAAGTACAGGTCGTCCTCGACCCGGTAGACGGCGCCGGCGGCCTCCAGCCGGTGGATCAGCTCGACGACGAGCGGGATCGACTCGACCGCGCCGATGTAGTGGTCGGGCGGCAGCACCCGCAGCGCCACCATGTCCTCGCGGAAGAGCTCGGTCTCCCGCTCGGCCAGCTCGGCCCAGTCGGCCCCCACCTTGGTGGCGCGCTCGAGCAGCGGGTCGTCGACGTCGGTGACGTTCTGCACGTAGGTCACGGCGTGGCCGGCGCTGCGCCAGGCGCGGTTGAGCAGGTCGAAGGCGACGTACGTCGCGGCGTGGCCGAGGTGCGTGGCGTCGTACGGCGTGATCCCGCAGACGTAGAGCCGGGCGGGCCCCTCCGGCCGGGTCGTCACCGGGCGGCCGGTGGCGGTGTCGTGGAGGCGGACGGGCGGCCCGGGGACGCGGAGGGCCGGGACGTCCGGGGCGGACCAGCTACGCATGTGCGGAGCCTATCCGGGGGTGGTCAGAACGGCGGCCACGGGATGACCGGTCCGTGGGCGTGCGGCTCGGGCATGGTCCCGGCGGCCAGCAGCCGCGAGCAGCGCCGCGCCAGCGCCCGCACCTCGGGCTCGTCGAGCAGCTCGCACAGCCGCTCGCCGAGCTCGCCGTCGACCGCGTCGTGGACGTGCTGCACCCGAGCCAGGTCCTCGTCCGGGACCGCTGCCCCGGCCCAGCCCCAGAGCACCGTCCGCAGCTTGGGGTCCGTGTGGAAGGTCACGCCGTGGTCGACGCCGTGGCGGTGCCCGCCGGGCATGGCCAGCACGTGCCCGCCCTTGCGGTCGGCGTTGTTGACCAGCACGTCGAACACCGCCATCCGGCGCAGCGGCTCGGTGTCCTCGTGGACCAGCGAGACGGGCCGGTCGTGGCCGTCGACCCCGTCGAACACGTGGTGCCAGCCGGCCGGGACCTGCCCCTCGGGCACGATGTCGACCGCCGACTGGCCCTCGTCCGGCTCCCGCCACAGCTGGACCATCCCGAGGCCGGCCGGGCCGTCGCGCAGCCAGGTCCGCGGGACGACGTCCCAGCCCAGCGCCTCGGACACGAGGTACGACGCCACCTCGCGCCGCGCGAGGGTGCCGTCGGGGAAGTCCCAGAGTGGCCGCTCGCCCGCGACCGGCTTGTAGACGACGCGCACGCCGTCGATCTCGGCGACGAACGTGGCGTTCGACGCCGGCATGATCCGGCCCTGGAGGACCAGCTCTCCGCCCCCGGGGTCGGGCGCGCTCACGGGTCCTGGCGCCGGAACCCGTTGGCCCGCACGCACAGGTGGCCGTCGGGGTCGATCGGGTTGCCGCAGAAGGGGCAGCTCGGCCGGCCGGCCTCGAGCACCTGCTCGGCCCGCTTGACGAAGGCGCGGGCGGCGCCGGGCGAGATCCGCACGAGCAGCAGCTCGTCGGGCTCGGGCTCCTCGAAGTCCTCGTCGACCTGTTCCGGCGAGACCACGGCGGCCTCGGTGAAGGGGAAGACCTCGATGACCACGCGCTGGTCGGCCGGGTCCCACGACAGTGTCATGGTGCCGGCGCGGAACTCCTCCTCGATCGGCTGCTCGAGCGGGTCGGTGTCCTCGAGGGCCACGGGGGCGACGGCCGGCACGACCGGGTCGCCGTGGTGGGCGGCCATCACTTCGTCGAGGAGCTCGTCGATCCGCTGCGCGAGCGCGGCCACCTGCTGCTTCTCGAGGGCCACGGTGACCAGCCGCTTGCCGCTGCGTGCCTGGAGGAAGAAGGTGCGCTGGCCGGGGGACCCGACGGTGCCGGTGACGAACCTTTCCGGCGGGTCGAAGCCGTGGACGAGGGGAGGCATGGCACCCACCCTAGGGGTGCCGGGAAGGGCCGGCCCCTCCCCCGACCGCGGCGTCGTCGCTGCGACGCCGCCGACGGCCTTTCGGCGGGGCGAGCCAGCCGAGATCCCCGGCGTACGTGTTGCTCGCGAGCACGAACGGCCGCGAGCCGGTGTAGCGCACCACCGACACCGACCCGGGGTCGACGTGGATGCGCTGGAACAGGTCGAGGTGCATGCCGAGCGCGTCGGCGAGCACAGCCTTCACGAGGTCGCCGTGGGTCACGGCCACCCAGACCGCCCCGGGCCCGTGCTCGGCCTCGGCGGCCGCATCGCGGGCGCGCACGGCGGCGACGACGCGCGCCTGCATCGCCGGCATCGACTCACCGCCGGGGAACGTGACGGCCGACGGCTGGGCCTGCACCGTGCCCCAGAGCCGCTCCTTCGCGAGCTCCTTGAGCGGGCGGCCCTGCCAGTCGCCGTAGTCGCACTCGCTGAGCCCGCGGTCGGTGACGAGCCGTGGGGCGGCCGGGTGGCCCGACGCGATCGCCTTCGCGGTCTGCCGGCACCGCTCCTGGGGGCTGGTCGCCAGCGCCGCCAGCGGGACGCCGGCCAGCCGCTCGGCGACGTGCTGCGCCTGCTCCGTGCCGACGTCGTCCAGCCGTACGCCGGGGAGCCGGCCTGCGAGGACGCCCTCGGCGTTGGCGGTGGTCCGGCCGTGGCGCACGAGGATCACGGTTGCCATGCCGCGGAGCCTAGGGCACTCGGGGGGCCACTCAGGCCGAGAGCACCCCCGCTGCGAGCAGGGCGAGGGTCAGCGAGCCGAGGCCGACCCGGTAGAGCACGAACGGCAGGTAGGAGTGGGTCGAGACGTAGCGCAGCAGCCAGGCGATGGCGGCGTACCCCACCACGAACGACACGACGGTGGCCAGGATGGTGGGGCCCCAGCCGTAGCTGTTGTCGCCGTGCGGGATCTCCGGCAGCTCGAAAAGCCCGGCCCCGACCACCGCCGGGATGGCCAGCAGGAAGGCGTACCGCGTCGCCGCGGCCCGCTCGTAGCCGAGGAAGCGGCCCATCGAGATCGTCGCGCCCGAGCGGGACACGCCCGGGATCAGCGCCATGGCCTGGGCGCAGCCCATGAGGATCGCGTCGCGCAGGCTCAGGTCGCGGATCTGGCGCCGGTTGCTGCCGACGCGGTCGGCGAGGCCGAGGACCAGGCCTAGGGCGATCAGCGTGGTGCCGATGATCCAGAGGTTGCGGAAGTCCTTCTCGATGATGTCCTTGAGCAGGATGCCGAGGACCACGATCGGCAGCGAGCCGATGATGATGAACCAGCCCATCCGCGAGTCGAGATGACCGCGGTACTCCGCCTTGAACAGCGACTTCGTCCAGGTGGAGCCGATGCGCCAGATGTCCTTGCGGAAGTAGATGAGGACGGCGAGCTCGGTGCCGATCTGCACCACGGCCGTGAAGGCCGCGCCCGGGTCCCCCCACCCGAACAGCTCGGGGAAGATCCGCAGGTGGGCGCTGCTGGAGATGGGCAGGAACTCGGTCAGTCCCTGCAGGATCCCGAGGAAGACGGCTTTGAGGAGGTCCACCACGGTGCGCAACCCTACGGCTACGGTTCTGCCCATGCAGCATCGCACCGTGGGCAGCACCGGCCTCCAGGTCTCGCGTCTGGGACTCGGCACGCTCACGTGGGGACGTGACACCGACGAGCACGAGGCCCGTGACCAGCTCATCGCCTTCGCCGAGGCGGGCGGCACCCTCCTCGACACCGCGGCCGGCTACGGGGACGGCGCCTCCGAGGAGCTGATCGCGACCCTCATCGGCGACGTCGTCGCCCGCGACGAGGTCGTCATCGCCACCAAGGCCGGCATCTCCCGCCGGCGCGGCGTCCGCGAGACCAACGTCTCGCGCGGCCACCTGATCACCACGCTCGACGCGTCGCTGAAGCGGCTGGGCGTCGACCACGTCGACCTGTGGCAGGTCCACACCTGGGTCGACGACATCCCGCTCGAGGAGACCCTGTCGGCCCTCGACTACGCCGTGACCAGCGGGCGGACGTCGTACGTCGGGATCTCCAACTACACCGGTTGGCAGACGGCGCAGGCCGCCACCTGGCAGCGGGCCGTCCCTGGCCGCGCGACCCTCGCCTCGACCCAGGTGGAGTACTCCCTGCTCAACCGCAACGTCGAGCACGAGGTGATGCCGGCCGCGGGGGCGCTCGGCCTCGGTGTGTTCCCGTGGTCCCCGCTGGGCCGCGGCGTCCTCACCGGCAAGTACCGCACCGGTACGCCGTCCGACTCGCGGGCGGCATCGCCGCACTTCGCCAACTTCGTGGAGAGCTACCTCACCGACCGGTCCTCCCGGATCGTCGAGGCGGTGGCGCGGGCCGCCGACGGGCTCGGCTGGTCGTGCGCCGAGGTGGCCCTGGCCTGGGTCCGGGACCGTCCCGGAGTCAGCGCTCCCATCGTCGGAGCCCGGACAGCCGCCCAGCTCCGTGGTTTGCTGGGGGTCGAGGAGTTGTGCCTCCCGCAGGAGATCGTGGAAGCGCTGGACGACGTTTCAGGAGAGTGACGTGGCTGCCCGTGCGACGCTCCGCCCACTCGGCCGCCGGGTCGAGTGGGAGTTCGACAAGGTGACGTTCTCGCGGGAGTACCCCCGCAACGTCGTGACGAAGCTGCTGGTGGAACGCGCCGAGCACGGCGGCTGGGAGCTCGACCGGGTGCGGGTCGCCGCCGACGGCACCCGGCGCGTCGTGCTGCGGCGCAAGATCATCCGGGCCGTCCGCACCGCCTGAGCCGGTCCCCGGGGCCGGCGGTCAGCCGGCGGCGTCGTCGAGGAACCGGTCGAAGACCCGCGCGCCGAACTCCAGCGCGTCGACGGGCACCCGCTCGTCCACGCCGTGGAACAGCGCCGTGAAGTCGAGGTCGGCCGGAAGCCGCAGCGGCGCGAAGCCGTAGGAGCGCAGGCCGAGCCGGTTGAAGTGCTTGGCGTCGGTGCCGCCACTCATGAGGTACGGCGCCACGACGGCGTCGGGGTCCTCGGCCAGCAGGGCGCGGGTCATCGCGTCGACGATCTCGCCCTCGTAGGGCACCTCCCACGGCTGCTGGTGGGAGACGAAGTCGATCTCGACGTTCTCGCCGCACAGCTCGGCCAGGGTGGCGAAGAACTCGTCCTCGAACCCGGGCAGGAACCGGCCGTCGACGTGGGCGGTCGCCTCGGTGGGGATGACGTTCACCTTGTAGCCGGCGTCGAGCATGGTCGGGTTGGCGGTGTTGCGGATCACCGCGCCCAGCATCCGCGCCGCTCCCCCGAACTCCTCGATGAGCGACTCGGCGTTCTCGGGCGTCGCCTCGGTGCCGACGAGCTCGGCGACGGAGGCCAGCAGCACCTTCATCGTGGGCGTCAACCGGACCGGCCACTCGTGCGCGCCGATCCGGGCAACGGCGGCGGTGAGGTCGGTGATGGCGTTCTCGCGGTTGATCATCGAGCCGTGGCCGGCGCGGCCCCGGGAGGTCAGCCGCATCCAGGCCATGCCCTTCTCGGCGGCCTCGATGAGGTAGAGCCGGCGGCCGTTGACGGTGGCCGAGAAGCCGCCCACCTCGCCGACGGCCTCCGTGCACCCCTCGAGCTGGTCGCGGTGCCGGTCGACGAGCACCTCGGCGCCCTTGTGGCCGCCCGCCTCCTCGTCGGCGGTGAAGCAGAGGGTGATCGGGCGGCTCGGCACCCGCCCGGCGCGGGTCCGGGCGCGGACCGTCGCGAGCAGCATCGCGTCGAAGTCCTTCATGTCGACCGCGCCGCGGCCCCACACGTAGCCGTCCCGGATCTCCCCGGAGAACGGGTCGACCTGCCAGTCCTCGGCGGCCGCGGGGACCACGTCGAGGTGGCCGTGGAGGAGCAGGCCGCCTCGCGGGTCCTCCTGGCCGGCACCCTGGCCGCCCCACTGCGCGATCAGGGAGGCACGCCCGGGCTCGGACTCCACGATCCGGCTCTCGATGCCCACCTCGTCGAGCAGCGTGGCGACGTACTCCGCCGCCTTGCGCTCCCCCGGGCCCTCGACGTCGCCGTAGTTGGTGGTGTCGATCCGGATCAGGTCGCGGCACAGCTCCACGACCTCGGCGGCCGGGTCGTACGGTCGGTCCTCGCTCGTGTTCCCCATGGAGCCAGCATGTCATCCACGTGCTCGGCGGCCCTGCCGTCCAGGTCCTCGGGGACCCGGGGGGCCGATGCGGGGCTTCCGCCCTTGCTGCGCTACAGTTCTCACGCACTCGTCCGGGTGGCGGAATTGGCAGACGCGCTAGCTTGAGGTGCTAGTGCCCGTATTAGGGCGTGGGGGTTCAAGTCCCCCCTCGGACACCAGGAACACCGCGAAGCCCCTGACATCGAGATGATGTCAGGGGCTTCGCGCTTTCCCCGACGGAGAGGAGCCAGCACGATGCTGCAGGACCTGTCGCTCGAGGCTGCGATCGCGCTCTTCGTCGCCTGCACGCTGGTCATCGGGTTCGCCGGCACGCGCCTGGCCGGCCTGGCCGACCGGATCGCGGACCGGACCGGGCTCGGGGAGGCGATCACCGGCGCGGTGCTGATGGGCCTCACCACGTCGCTGAGCGGCAGCGTCCTCTCGGTCTCCGCGGCCGCCGAGGGACGCCCGGACCTCGCCCTCTCCAACGCCGTCGGCGGGATCGCCGTGCAGACGCTGTTCCTCGCCGTCGCGGACGTGGCCTACCGTCGCGCCAACCTCGAGCACGCGGCTGCCTCGATCGGGAACATGATCCAGGGCGCGCTGCTGATGGTGCAGCTGTCCTGGCTGCTGGTCGCCTTCGCGATGCCGGAGTGGACCATCGGGCCCGTCCACGTCGTCACGCCGCTGCTGCTTCTGTCCTACGTCTACGGTCTGCGGCTGGCGCGTCAGACCCAGTCGGAGCCCATGTGGCGTCCCGCGCACACGGAGGAGACCCGGGAGGACGAGCCCGACGAGGAGCACGAGCGCGAGCCGCTGAGCCGTCAGCTCGTGACCTTCGTGGCGCTCGCAGCCACGATCGGCGTCGCCGGCTACCTCCTGGAGCAGGCTGCCTCCGCCATCGTGACGAACACCGGCCTGAGGCAGGCACTCGTCGGGACGCTGTTCACGGCCGTGGCGACCTCGCTGCCGGAGCTCGTCACCACGGTCGCCGCGGTCCGCCGTGGCGCCCTGACGCTCGCGGTGGCCGGCATCATCGGCGGCAACGCCTTCGACACCCTCTTCGCCGCCTTCTCCGACTTCGCCTACACCGAGGGCTCGATCTACCACGCTGTGTCGGACGAGGTGGCGTTCTGGACCGCGCTGGGCACGCTGATGAGCGCCGTGCTGCTCATGGGCCTGATCCGCCGCGAGCGGAAGGGCCCGGCCGCCATCGGCTTCGAGAGCGTCGCCATCTTCGCGCTCTACGCGCTGGGCGTGGCCGTCGTCGTGGCCGGCTGACCCAGAGCCCGACCGCTCACACCAGCCGTCGCACGAGCGCCCGCCCGAGGTCGCGCCCGGACAGCCAGGCGCCCTCGACCCGGGCCGAGGCACCCCAGCCGTCACCGCACACGCCCACCAGCCCGTCAGGGGCGTCGACCAGCGCGTGGGTGGCGGGGCGCTCCCCCGTCGGGCGCGCGTACGTCCACCGGTGCACGTGGACGTCCTCCGGCTCCGGGAGCGCCAGCAGGGAACAGAGGGCCGCGACCATGGCCGGGCCGGCGGCCGCCGGGTCCTCGAGGTGCCGGCGCGCGAGGCCGGGGGTCGAGTGCGCCACGAGCACCGGCGCGTCGTCACCGCGACGCCGCCCGTCGTCGGCCACCCAGGCCAGCACGTCGTCGCCGTTGACGAAGGCGCCGTCGAAGCGCCCGGTCGGGCTGACCTGGTCCCAGGTGCGGCGGCTCCAGCGAGCCGCGAGCGCCAGCACGGGCTCGTAGTCACGGTCCAGCAAGGCAGCCACCGGGTGGTCGTCGGCGACCAGGCGCCGGGCCTGCGGGTCGGGCATGGCCAGCACGACCGCCGTGCCGGGTCCGAGCAGCCCGGCCACGTCCGCCACCTCGGCGGGCACGACCTCGAGGTCGGCGGCGAGGTCCTCGACGAGCGAGCGCAGCCCGCCCGGCGCGCCCCAGCGCACCGGCCCCTCCTTGGCCGCGCGCTCCCCCGCCTCGAGCGCGCAGAACGTGTCGGTCCACGGGTGCGCCAGGCCGCGCCCGTGCCAGTCCGCCACGACCGCGCCGAAGTCGTCGTCGGAGATGGTGAGGTACGACGCGCCGAGGTCGACCGGCCGGTCCCAGAGCCGCCGCGACGCCATCCGGCCCCCCGGCCGGCGACCCCGGTCGAGCAGCCGCGCCGGCACGCCCGCGGCACGCAGCTCCCGGGCGCAGGCCACTCCCGACAGCCCGGCGCCCACCACGACGACCTCCGCGCCCGTCATCCGGCCGTCCCCACTGCGACCACCGCGGCGACCGCGCCGAGCACGGCGAAGGCGCACCGCCAGCGGTCGGTCACGAGCAGTCGGGCGACGAGTGCGTCGTCCTTGGCCGTCAGCCGGCCGTGGGTGGGGGCCGCCGCCGCGGCGGTGGTCGCGAGCGCCAACCCGGTCAGCACGAGTGCGGACCAGCCGACCAGGTCCGGTCCCGAGGCGAGGAGGAAACCACCCGAGACCAGCACCGCGAGGTAGGCCGCGCCCACGAGCGGGGTGATGGCGCGCGAGTGCCGCTCGTGGGTGGGCCGCCACTCCTCGGGGGACCGCTCGGCCAGCACCGGGTAGACCAGCACGGTCACCGTCAGCTGGAAACCCGCGTGGAACGACGCCGCAAGGGCGAAGGCGACGGCGGCCGTCATCGCAGCCCTGCCAGGACTGCCTCCGCGGCCCGCTGGCCGCTCACCAGCGCGCCCTGGATCGAGCCGGTGTCGCGGTGGTCCCCGCACACGACGAGGTCGCCGAGGCGCACCGGGCGTGCCGCGGAGTACGGTGCCGGCTGGGCCGGCAGCGCATCGGGCACGTCGTGGCGGGCGACCACCTCCCAGCCCGCAGGATCGACGCCGAGGAGGTCCGCGGCGTGGCGCCGCATGGCAGCCTCCCCGGGCACCCGGTCCGGGCCCAGCAGGGCCGAGCCCTGCACGAGGTGGCGTCCCGCGGGCGCGTACGACGGCGCCGCCCGGGACACCACCGCGGTGTTGACCAGCGGTCCGCCCGGTGTGCGGCGGGCGTCGACGTGCAGCAGGTCGGTGTCGGGGGCCTCGGGCGCCGCCCACCAGGTGGTCACGACGCCCTTGGTGGGCGGGACCTCGACCCCGGCCAGCTCCCGGGCGCGGGGCCCGTCGGCGGCGACCACCACCTGCCGGGCCCGCCAGGTCCGGCCGGCCGCGACCACCGCGGCCCCCTCGACCCGCTCGACGGGGTGACCGAGGCGGACCCGGTCGCCGAGGCGGGCGGCGAGCTGCTCGGGCAGGGCCTGCATGCCCCCGGCCGGCAGGGACGGCACGCCGCGGGCGAACATCCAGGTGAGGAGCAGGGCGTACCGGTCGGCGGTGCTGCCGTCGTCCTCCAGCAGCACCCCGGCGAAGAACCGGTCGACGACCCGCCGGAGCAGCCCGTCGACGCCGGCGCGGTCGAGGGCGGCGGCGCGGTCCACGTCGGCGCGGCCGGTCAGCACCTCCGAGAGCGTCGTCCCCGGCCGCGGACGCAGGAGGGGCGCGGCCCACCGGAGTACGGCGGCCACCTCGCGCGGACGCACCGCCGCGGTCGCGACCGTGACCGGCAGCAGCCGGGGCGCACGCAGCGGGTGGCCGAGCACCCTGGTCCTCGCGCCGGTGCCCGAGTCGGTGACGGCGGCGACGCCTGCTCCGAAGCCCTGGAGGACGAGTGCGTCGACGTCCACCCACCGGCGGACGGCGGGGTACGCGGGGTTGAGCAGCTGGAAGCCGCGGTCGACCAGGAAGCCGTCGATCTGCTCGGTGCGGATCCGTCCGCCGACGGCGTCCGAGGCCTCGAGCACCACCACCTCGTGACCGGCGTCGTGCAGCGCCTGCGCGCAGCGCAGCCCCGCCAGTCCGGCACCCACCACGAGCACGTCGGCGTCCACGCGGCGACAGTAGTCGGTGGGTCCCAGCGGGCTAGTCGCTCCGGCCGGCCGCGACCCACCGGTCGAGCGTGGCCCGGAGCGCCTCGAGGCTGACCGGCTTGGCCACGAAGTCGTCCATCCCGGCATCGAGGCAGCGCTCGCGGTCCTCGTCGAGGACGCCGGCGGTCATCGCGATGACCGGGGTCCGGTGCCCGTCGCCCTCACGCTTCCGGAGCTCCCGGGTGGCCTGGAAGCCGTCCGTGCCGGGCATGTGGCAGTCCATCAGCACCGCGTCGTACGACGACGCCTCGAGCCGTTCTAGCGCCACCTGCCCGTCGGACGCCACCTCGGCGGCGTAGCCGAGCTCCTGGAGGAAGCCGAGCGCGACCATCTGGTTCACCGCGTTGTCCTCGGCCACCAGGATCCGGCCCCGCAGCTCGCCCGCGGCCAGTGGCTCCTCGGGGACCCCGGGCTCGGCAGGCTGCTGGGGGGCCGTGCCCGGCCCCACCAGCCGGAGCAGGGCGTCCGCGAGCTCGACGGGGCGGATCGGCTTGCTCACCCAGCCGCCGATGCCGGCGCCCTGGGCCCGTTCGGCGTCGACGTCGCCGCCGGAGGTCAGCAGCAGGCACGCCGTGCCGGCCAGCGCCTCGTCGGCGTGGATCCGCTCCGCCAGCTCGAGGCCGTCGCCGTCCGGCATCAGCAGGTCGAGCAGCGCCACGTCGTACGCCGCACCCGCGGCGGCGGCACTGGTCAGCTTGGCCAACGCCGCACGGCTGTCGGCGGCCTCGTCGACGGCCACCAGACCCCAGGCCTCCAGCTGCGCGGCGAGGATCTGCCGGTTCAGCTCGTTGTCGTCGACGACGAGCGCCCGGAGCCCGGCGAGCTCGGTGTGCTCCCGGGGGGTCGGCGCCGCGAGGGCGACCGGGACCGGGACGCTGAGCGTGAAGGCGCTGCCCGCCCCGGGGGTGCTGACGACCTCGAGGTCGCCGTCCATGGCGCCCACGAGGCGGCGGGTGATGGCGAGGCCGAGGCCGGTGCCGCCGAAGCGCCGGGTGGTCGACGCGTCGGCCTGGGAGAAGGGCTCGAAGAGCCGCGGCAGCGCTTCCGGGTCGATGCCGATACCGGTGTCGCGGACCTCGAACCGCAGCGTCGTCCGGTGTCCCGGTCGGGCCTTCTCGGGGCCGGCCGTCACCGAGACGACCACCTCGCCCTGGGGCGTGAACTTGATCGCGTTGCCGGTCAGGTTGATGAGGGCCTGCCGCAGGCGCCGCGGGTCCCCGACGACGGCCTCGGGCACGTCGTCGTCGCAGTGCACGATGAACTCCAGGCCCTGCGACGTCGCGGACTCCGCGAGCAGCACGCCGAGCTCCTCGGCGAGGTGGCGCGGCGAGAACTCCACGGACTCGAGCTGGATCCGCCCGGCCTCGAGCTTGGAGAAGTCGAGGATGTCGTCGACGATCGCCAGCAACGCCTCGCCCGCGCCCCGGATGCCGGTGGCGTACCGGATCTGGGTCTCGTCGAGGTCGGTGCCGAGGAGCAGCCCGGTGAGGCCGATGACGCCGTTCATCGGGGTCCTGATCTCGTGGCTCATCGTCGCGAGGAAGTCGGACTTCGCCCTCGAGGCCGCCACCGCCTCGCGCCTCGCCTGGTTGAGCTCACGCAGCCGCTGCCGCGACTCGGTGATGTCGCGGAAGCTCCAGACCCGTCCCACGACCTCGTCGCCGATGCGCTGCGGCCGGGAGTAACGGTCGAAGACCCGACCGTCCTTGAACTCCAAGGTGTCGCTGCTCTCGGCGGCCGGGTGCTCGTAGAGGTCCTGGACCTTGTCGATGAAGACCTGCGGGTCGGCCAGCTGGTCCAGCACGTAGCCGAGGAGGCGCTCGTCGTCGCCGGAGGCCAGCAGCTCGGGCGGGATCCGCCACAGCTCGCTGAAGCGGCTGTTGGCGCCGGCGATGCGACCGTGCCGGTCGACCACCAGGATCCCGTCGGCGGTGGACTCCAGCGTCGCGCTCAGCAGGGACAGCGCCTCGCGCAGCTCCGCCTCGGAGCGCAGCCGCTCGGTGACGTCGCGGACCGAGACGACGACCTCGACGTCGCCGTCCCGGGTGGCCACCGTGTAGCTCACCTCGGCCGGGAAGGTGGTGCCGTCGCTGCGCAGGCCGCGCACGTCCCGCTCGACCCCGACGCGGTGGGCGGAGATGACGCCTCGGTGCCGGGCGAGGGCGGCCCGCAAGTGCTCGCCGAAGCTCTCCGAGAGGAGCCGGCCGTGGTCCTGGCCCAGCAGGCTCCGGGACGGTACGCCGAAGAGCACCTCGGTGGCGGCGTTGGCCAGCGCGATCCGCCCGTCGGCGTCGATCACGACGACGGCGTCGGCGATGGCGTCGACGACGCCGGCGGCTGCGACCTCGGGCACCCGGGAACCCCTCTGCTCGGTGGGCGCCACCGGGACCGGACCCCGGAAGCCGCCCGGGCACACCGTATGCCCCCGGCCCGTCCCGGGCCGGGCTTTCCCGCGCTTCGGAGCGCGTCGTCCCTCAGCCGCCGTCGACCAGGCCCAGCAGTGCGCTCAGCGCGCCGGCGAGCACCAGCCCCACGACCGACCCCGCCAGCACCCCCAGCAGGGTCACGAAGATCAGCGACTCCACGGCGAGCCGCAGCTGCACGAAGACCGTCGGCTCGGGCTCCACCCGGATGCCCATGTCTGCTCCTGTCAGTCGTCGGTTGATGCCATCAGCAGGACGGCCGCACCCGCCAGGCCACCTCGCGTGAGGTCGTCGAGCGCGCGCGGGGCGTCGTCGAAGGCGTACGTCGTGATCCGGGCGCGCACGCCGAGCGTCGGCGCGAGCCGCAGCAGCTCCTCGCCGTCGCGGCGGGTGTTCGCGGTGACGCTCGTCAGCGTGCGCTCCCGGAAGAGGTGCTGCTGGTAGTCGAGCGCCGGCACGTCGGTGAGGTGGATGCCGGCCACCGAGAGCGTGCCGCCGTCGGCGAGCGCGGCGAGCGCCACCGGGACGAGCTCGCCGACGGGCGCGAAGAGGATGGCCGAGTCGAGCGCCACCGGAGGGCAGCCGTCGGCGGGCCCCGCACTCGTGGCGCCGAGCTCGAGGGCCAGCGCGCGCGCCTCGGGGTCGCGCGTCAGGACGTGGACCTCCGCGCCCGTGGCCAGCGCCAGCTGCGCGGTCAGGTGGCCGCTCGCGCCGAGCCCGTAGACGCCGAGCCGTCCTCCCGGCGGCAGCTGCGCCCGCCGCAGCGCGCGGTAGCCGATGATCCCCGAGCAGAGCAGCGGGGCGACCGCGAGGTCGGTGAGCGCCTCGGGCAGCTCGTAGGCGAACGCCTCGGGGACGACGGCGTACTCCGCGAAGCCGCCGTCGGCGTCCCAGCCGGTGTACTCCGAGCCCCGGCACAGGTTCTCGCGGCCCGACCGGCAGGCCGCACAGCCGCCGCAGGTGCGCCGCAGCCAGGCGATCCCGACACGGTCGCCGGGCGTGAACCGCCCCGCCGACTCCCCCGTCGCCACGACCTCACCCACGACCTCGTGCCCGGGGACGGTCCGCGGCCGTCGTGGCGCCAGGTCGCCGTCGGCCAGGTGGAGGTCGGTGCGGCAGACCCCGCAGGCCAGCACCCGGACGAGCACCTCGTCGGGGTCCGGTCGGGCGACCGGGCGCGTCTCCGCGACCAGGCGCTCCGGGGCCCCTGGCCCCGCCACCGCCCAGGCCCTCATCTCACGCGGGAGGGCGTCGGCGGCCACGGCTCACCGCCGGCCGAGGTGGAGTGCGCGACGACGGTGACGGCGCCGGCGCATCCGGCGCGCGGGTCCGGCGACCCGGTGGGTGACCGCCCTCAGGACGGGGTCGGCGGCAAGCCGCCGACGCAGGCCGGCCGGGGCGACGTGTGACGCCATGGTCGTGGTTCCCCTCTCACCGGCGTACGTGTCCCCGCATCCCCCACTGTCCCGGCGGGCGCGCGGGCGGGGCAGGGACCTTGGACCCCGGTCGGGTGACCCTCGGTCCCGGCCCCCGCGCCGACCCCGTTCCCGACAGCGCCACGGCGAGGACCGGAAGCAGCGGGAGCCACCAGCGGACCTGCCCCTCGGCCCCGAGCAGGCCGTGGTCCAGGACGAGGCCGAGCCCGGCGGCGACCCCGAGCGCGCCGAGCAGCGGTCGCACCGCCCCGGTGCGGTGGGCGGGCTCGGCCGGCTCCTCGAAGCGGCCGACCAGGGCGACCAGCAGCAGGGTCGTGGCGCCGAGCGCGACGAACCACACCGGCCGGGTCCACCACCACGCCGCCGACGCGGGCTCGTCGTCGAGCACGGGCAGGCCGGTCGCCAGCACCGCCGCCACCGCGAGGCCGAGGGCGGTCATGTGCCACAGGTACGTCGTCATGACGCGCCGGTTGAGCGCGACGACCAGGAGCCACACGCCGTCACGGGCCACGAGGCGCCGCAGCGGCCCCTCGGCCGCCAGCAGCAGCCCCGCCTGCGCCAGCCCGAGGAGCACGAGCGTGACCCTCGGCGGCACCGTGTTGTCGAGCCCGTGGCCGGCGACCCCGACCATGGAGACACCGTAGGGACCGACCGCCACCAGCACCGCCAGCACCAGCCCCGATCCCAGTCCCAGCGCCAGCCGGTGCGGCACGCGTCCCAGCCGGCGGTCGACCCAGGCGTAGCCGACCTGGTGGACGGTGCACCACACGAGGAGCGCGCCGACGACGGTGATGGTGTCGCGCTGCGACGCCAGCGCCTCCCCGCCGGGGACCGCGCCGTTCAGCGTGGCCAGGTCGAGCAGGGCCATCGCCACGACGCCCGTCGCGACGCTCCCCCAGCCCCAGCGCTCCCAGGCCGCGAGCGTCATCGGCACGGCAGCCACCACCAGGAGGTAGATCGCCAGGAACCAGGTCGGCACCAGCGCCGCCCGGGCCGCGATCCCGACCCAGTCGGTGCCCACCCCGGCGTACGGCGCGACCAGCGGCAGCACCGACCAGGCGACCAGCAACGGCACCAGCGGCCGGGCCAGCCGCGAGACCCGGCCCCGCAGCCACCAGCCGTACGTCGCACCCCGCGCCCGGCTGCGTCGCCAGGACAGGGCGTTGACGTAGCCGCCGACGAGGAAGAACACCGGCATCACCTGGAGCACCCAGGTGAAGGGGTGGGTCCACGGCTCCAGGGCGAGCAGGCTGTCGCGGCGCAGCACGGCAGCTCCGGCGGGCCCGTCGGGCCGGTCGACGTACAACCCGGCCATGACCCAGTGCCCGAGGACCATCGCGACCAGCGCCGTGGCACGGAGCAGGTCGACCACCCGGTTGCGGTCCATGCCCCATGCTGGACGTCTGCCGCGTCGGCGGCGACAGGGCCGAAGGCCCGGAGTCGCCGGTCCGATGCTCCTGCCCTACGGTGAGCGCATGGACCCCTTCCGGGTCGGGTTCGTGACCGGCGCGACGCCCGACAAGTGGGCGCGCACGTGGCGCGAGCGCGAGCCCCGCAAGCCTCTCGAGCTCGTTCCGGTCACCGAGGAGCAACAGGAGCCGCTGCTGCGTGACGGCTCACTCGACATGTGCCTCGTCCGGCTGCCGGTCGACCGGGAGGGCCTGCACTGCATCCCCCTCTACGAGGAGGTGGCGGTCGTCGTCGTGCCCCGCGACCACCTCGTCACCGTCGCCGACGAGGTGGTGCTGGCCGACCTCGACGAGGAGCAGCTGGTGGCGCCGCACCGCTCCGGCTGGACGCCCGCCGTCGACCAGCTGGACTTCCCGCCGATGACGTCGCAGGAGGCGGTCGAGGTGGTCGCGAGCGGCACGGGCGTCGCGCTGATGCCGATGTCCGTGGCGCGGCTGCTGCACCGCAAGGACGTCACCCACCGGCCGGTGTCCGACCTGCCGACCACCACGGTCGGGCTGGCCTGGCTGGTCGACAACGAGGACGAGAGGGTCCAGGCCTTCATCGGCGTCGTGCGAGGACGGACGGCCCGAAGCTCCCGTCGTTGAGCGGGATCCCGCGTCCGGAAGCGGACTGGACGTGGGCGGGATCACGGTTGCACCGCTTTGGCGCAGGGAAGAGAACCCTCGGTACTGTGCGCCCTTTGCCCGGGCCCCGGCGCGTGCGCGGGGGACCTCTTTCGAAGCTGTCGACCGATCCCGAACTGAACAGGAGGCGGCGGCCCACCAGGCTGCCGACACACGTGACGACCCAGGACGTGAAACCGCCCCAGCAGGCCGACAAGGCCTCCCGCGTCAAGCAGGCGCTGACGAGCCCCGTGGACGACGTCGTCCCGCACCCCGCCCTCGACGTGCCCGTCGAGGAGGCCCGCCACTCCCGTGGCCTCGACAAGCTGGTCTTCGGCGTCAGCGCCGCCCTCGCGATGGTCTTCCTCGCCTGGGGCTTCGTGAGCACCGACTCGCTGGCGGACGTCTCCGGCCGGTCGCTCACGTGGGTGATGACCAACGCCGGCTGGCTCTTCGTCCTCACCTCGAGCGCCTTCGTGGTGTTCGTCATCTGGCTGGCGATCGGCCGCTTCGGCAACATCCCGCTGGGTCGCGACGACGAGGAGCCGGAGTTCCGCACCGTCTCCTGGATCGCGATGATGTTCAGCGCCGGCATGGGTATCGGCCTGATGTTCTACGGCGTGAGCGAGCCGGTCAGCCACTTCGTGAGCCCGCCGCCGGGCACCGGCGAGGCCGGCAACCCCGAGGCCGTCCAGCACGCCATGGCGACCACCCTCTTCCACTGGACGCTGCACCCGTGGGCCATCTACGCCGTCGTGGGACTCGCGATCGCCTACGGCGTCTACCGCAAGGGCCGGCTCCAGCTGATCTCGGCGGCCTTCGCGCCGCTGCTCGGCGAGCGGGCCAACGGCCCGGCCGGCAAGGTCATCGACATGTTCGCCATCTTCGCGACGCTCTTCGGCTCGGCCACCTCGCTGGGCCTCGGCGCGCTGCAGATCGGCAACGGCCTCCAGCTCGTCGCCGGCCTCGGCCGCGTCGGCAACGGCCTGCTGATCGGCGTCATCGCCGTCCTGACCGCCGCCTTCGTGCTGTCCGCGGTCACCGGCGTGGCCAAGGGCATCCAGTGGCTGTCCAACATCAACATGGTGCTCGCGGTCGTCCTCGCCGGCTTCGTCTTCCTCGTCGGCCCGACCGTCTTCATCCTCAACCTGGTCCCGACGTCGCTCGGCAGCTACGTGCAGGAGCTCGCCATGATGTCGGCGCGCACCAGCGCCGAGGGCGTCGCCACCAGCGAGTGGCTGCAGGGCTGGACCGTCTTCTACTGGGCGTGGTGGCTCTCGTGGACGCCTTTCGTCGGCATGTTCATCGCGCGCATCTCGCGCGGCCGCACGATCCGCCAGTTCGTCACCGGCGTGCTCCTCGTGCCGAGCCTGGTGAGCCTTGTCTGGTTCGCCATCTTCGGCGGCGCGGCGATCGACCTGCAGAAGAAGGGCACCGACGTCGCCGGTGCCGGCGGCCTGGAGTCCCAGCTCTTCACGACCCTCGAGGCCTACCCCTTCGCGACGGTCGCCAGCATCCTGGTGATGGTCCTCGTGGGCATCTTCTTCGTGTCCGGCGCGGACGCCGCCTCGATCGTCATGGGCACGCTGTCCGAGCGCGGCACCATCGAGCCGTCGCGGCCGACCGTGATCTTCTGGGGCGTCGCTACCGGTGCCGTGGCCGCCGTGATGCTCCTCGTGGGCGGAGCCGACGCGCTCTCGGGCCTGCAGACGATCACCATCGTCGCCGCGCTGCCGTTCGTGCTCGTCATGATCGGACTCGCCGCGGCCCTGGTGAAGGACCTGCGGACCGATCCGCTCATGGTGCGCAAGCAGTACGCCGAGGAGGCGATCGAGCAGGCCGTCATCACCGGTGTCATCGAGCACGGTGACGACTTCGTCATCGCGGTCGACAAGGACCCGGCCGCCAGCAGCTCCACCGAGGGCGACCGGGCCTGACGTCCGCCTGACCCTCAGTCCCCCGGCCGCTGCACCTGCTCGCGCGGCGGCTGGGGGCGCTGGTGGCCCAGCTCGCCGCCGATGCGGCCGCCGTAGGGCCGACCGTGGTCGGCCCACTCCTCCCGGCTGTAGACGAGCTGGTGGTCGCCGAGCTCGACACGGGTGCCGGTGCGCAGGATGGACCGCTCCGCCGGAGCGCCGTGCACCCGGGTGAGCGCGTCGGGGCTGTGCAGCACGAACTCGTCGTCCGCGTCGTGCTCGACGGTGGCGTGGTGGGGCGCGAGCCCGGGCAGGACCACATCGCACGACGGGTCCGAGCCGATGGTCGTCACGCCGTCCTTCAGCCAGTACACCGGCTGCCGCTCGCCTCCCCAGACGTCCTGCTTCACGAGGACGAGGCGCGGGCTGCCGCCGCGGGCCGGGTCGTGGGTCAGCCCCACCGGCCGGCGCATCCGGCGCGCGAACGTGGGGGCGGGCGGCCAGGGAGTCGTCGGCGGTGCGACACCTGTCTCGGGCAGCACCGCCTCGGTCTTCCGGGCCCGCGACCTCGCGGACGTCCAGGCGCCGCGCAGGCTGCCGAGCCGCACGTGGCGCGACTTCGTCGCCCGCCGCTGCCACCAGGGGGCCACCACGTCGCCGAGCGTGACGAGGTGGCGTCCCCGGTGGACCACGCGGACCGTGACGCGCTGCCGGGCCAGGGTGTCGGCCAGCATCGCGATGGCCGCGGCGTCCCCGCTGCCGGCGAAGGCACCGGGGTCGTCGACCTCGAGCTCGAGCCGGCTGTCGCGGCCCCTGAGGGTGCCCTGCACCGGCTTGCCGGCAGGGGTCTCCAGGGCGAAGGACAGGTCTGCCGTGACCAGGGTGGCCATGATCAGGACCGACCCGACACGGCGTCGCTGCTGGTGATCGTCAGCGTGCCGTCGATCTTCCACGTCGCCCGCGGCGCGTTGCTACCGGTGTCGCGGGGGACCTCGACGAACATGTCGTGGAAGGTGTAGTTGATGGCTGCCTCACGGCCGGTGAGGAAGGACCACATGCGCTGGCCCAGGTCTGCCCAGTCGACGACCTCTTCACTGTTGCCACCGAGGGGCTGGCTGCTGACTGACATCGGAACCTCCGGGTTGAATTTCAACATTTACTTCAACGGGTTGTTGAAGTTAGGATGCCAGCATGACCACGAACGGGACCGAAAAGCAAGGGGTTGGCCAGGATTCGCTCACGATCGGCGACCTGGCCCGCAAGACCGGCGTCGCGGCCGGGACGCTGCGCATGTGGGAGACCCGGCACGGGTTCCCGCAGGCCGAGCGAAGGAAGAGCGGCCACCGCCGCTACCCCGCCGACACCGTCGACCTCGTCAGCCAGGTGCAGCGCCGTCGCGAGGCGGGCGTCCGGCTCGACGTCGCCATCGCCGAGGCCCTCGCCGGTGCGGAGCCGGCCACCCCGTCGGTCTTCGCCGAGATGCGGCGACGGCACCCCGAGCTCGAGCGCCACCGGCTGCGCAAGTCCACGCTGCTGGCGCTGTCGTGGGCGCTCGAGGACGAGTGCTGCGCCCGGGCCGACCGGCCGGTGCTGATCGGCTCGTTCCAGAAGGAGCGCTACTACCGCGCCGCCGCGGCCCGCTGGCACGAGCTGGCGCGGGTGGCGCGCGCCGCCGTGGCCCTCGCCGACTTCCCCGACGGGACCCGCGAGGAGAAGGGCGTCCACCTCGCCTCGCTCGACGAGGACGCGCCGATGCGCCGCGAGTGGACCGTCGTCTGCGACGCCTCCGACCTGCCCGCCATGCTCACGGCGTTCGAGCTCCCCGGCCAGGAGGGCGTCCCCGACCGGGAGCGGCTCTTCGAGGCGATGTGGACCCTGGAGCCGCGCGCGGTCCGCGACGCGGCCCGCGTCTGCGGTCGCGTCGCGCAGGCCGCCGGGGTCGCCGAGGCGACGCCGCTGCTCTACGAGCTCGCGGAGGAGCCGCCGTCGCTGCCGCTCGACCCCGTGGGGGCGACGACCCTGTTCAACCGTGTCGTGGCGTACGTCGACCGGATGGGCTCCTGACCCACCCGCCGGCTCACCAGCCGGTCGGCAGCGGCCGTCCCTCGTGGAACCCGGCCGCCGACTGCACGCCCACGACCGCCCGCTCGTGGAGCTCCTCGAGGGTGCGGGCACCGGCGTACGTGCAGGCCGACCGCACCCCGGAGCAGATCTGGTCGACGAGGTCCTCCACGCCGGGACGCGCCGGGTCGAGGTACATCCGTGACGACGAGATGCCCTCCTCGTAGAGCCCCTTGCGCGCCCGGTCGTACGCCGACTCCGTCGCTGTCCGTCCCGCGACAGCGCGGGCGGAGGCCATGCCGAACGAGACCTTGAACGCGCGGCCGTCGGCGTCGTGCATCAGGTCGCCCGGCGACTCGTGGGTGCCGGCGAACCACGAGCCGACCATCACCGAGGACGCGCCCGCGGCCAGCGCGAGCGCCACGTCGCGGGGGTGGCGGACGCCGCCGTCGGCCCAGACGTGGGCACCGAGCTCGCGTGCCGCGGCCGCGCACTCCAGCACCGCCGAGAACTGTGGGCGGCCCACCCCGGTCATCATCCGCGTCGTGCACATCGCGCCCGGCCCGACGCCGACCTTGACGATGTCGGCTCCCGCAGCGACCAGGTCCCGCACGCCCTCGGCCGAGACGACGTTGCCGGCCACGACCGGCACCGAGGGGTCGAGGGCCCGGACGGCCTTGAGGGCCTCGACCATCCGCTCCTGGTGGCCGTGGGCGGTGTCGACCACGAGGCAGTCGACCCCGGCGTCGAGCAGCCCCGCGGCCTTCGCCGCGACGTCGCCGTTGACGCCGACCGCCGCGGCGACCCGCAGCCCGCCCTGGTCGTCGACCGCGGGGTGGTAGAGCGTCGCCCGGAGGGCGCCCGTCGGCGTCAGCACGCCGGCCATGGTGCCGTCCACCCGGACCGCCACCGCGAGTCCCGCCCGGGCCGACTCCAGCGCGTCGAACGCCTCGCGGGGGTCGGTGGACGCCGAGATCTGCACGAACGATGGGTTCATCACCTGCTGCACCTGCGCGAAGCGGTCGACCTCCTCGCAGTCGGCAGCGGAGACCACGCCCAGCGGGCGACCCTCCTCGACCACGACGGCGGCGCGGTGGGCCCGCTTGGGGATGAGCGCGAGCGCCTCGGCCACGGTCTGGTGCGGCTCGAGCTCGATCGGGGTGTCGAAGACGTGGTGGCGCGACTTCACGAACGCGACGACGTCGGCGACGACCGGCAGCGGGATGTCCTGCGGGATGACGGCCAGGCCGCCGCGGCGGGCCACGGTCTCCGCCATCCGCTTGCCCGCAATCGCTGTCATGTTGGCGACCACGAGGGGGAGCGTGGCGCCGGTCCCGTCGCTGGTGGCGAGGTCGACGTCGTACCTGCTGCCGACGCCGGAGTGGCGCGGCACCATGAAGACGTCGTCGTAGGTCAGGTCGTGCGGCGGGGCCGCGTCGTGGAGGAACTGCACACGGTGACGCTATCCATAAGGTGTACCCATGTCGCTGCTCGACCCCGGTTCCCCCGCCCGCCTCGCCGACACCGTCGCCGACGCCTTCGAGGCCCGGTTCGGCGCCGCGCCGACCACGGTCGGCCGGGCTCCCGGACGCGTCAACCTCATCGGCGAGCACACCGACTACAACCGCGGCCTCGTCCTGCCGGTCGCGCTCCCCCACGCCACCTACGCCGCCGCCCGCCGTCGCGACGACGACCGGGTGCGGCTGGCCTCGCGGCAGTCGCCCGACGTGTGGGAGGGGCGCCTCGCCGACCTCGGCCCGGACGGCCTGACCGGCTGGGCGGCGTACGCCGGCGGCGTGCTGTGGGCGCTGCGCGAGCAGGGCCACGACCTGCCCGGCCTCGACCTCGCCATCGACAGCACCGTCCCCCTCGGCGCTGGTCTGTCGAGCTCGGCGGCGCTCGAGTGCGCCGTCGCCGTGGCGGTGGCCGACCTGGTCGGCCTCGACCTCGACGTGACCGCCCGCCGGCGGGTCGCCGCAGCGTGCATGCGCGCGGAGTCGGAGGTGGCCGGTGCGCCCACCGGCGGCATGGACCAGACGGTCTCGATGCTGGCCTCCACCGGCACTGCGCTCCTGATCGACTTCGACGACGACTCGACCCACGACGTGCCGCTGCCGCTGGCCGAGGACGACCTGGCGCTCCTCGTCACCGACACCCGCGTGTCCCACGCGCTGGTCGACGGCGGCTACGCGGAGCGCCGGGCGTCGTGCGAGAAGGCCGCCGCGGCGCTCGGGCTGGGCTCGCTGCGCGAGGCGTCGGAGGCCGACCTCGACCGGCTCGACGACGACCTGGTGCGGCGCCGCGCCCGTCACGTGGTCACCGAGATCGTCCGCGTCGAGGCCGCCGTGGCCGCGCTGGGGTCGCGCGACTGGAACGAGGTGGGCCGGCTCTTCGCCGCGTCCCACCGGTCGATGCGCGACGACTTCGAGATCTCCTGCGACGAGCTCGACGTCGCGGTCGCGACCGCGGTCGAGGCCGGCGCCGTCGCCGCGCGGATGACCGGCGGCGGGTTCGGGGGGTCCTCGGTGGCGGTCGTCCCCCGCGACCGGCTCGACGCGGTGGTCCGCGCGGTCGACACCGCGTTCGCCGCCGAGGGCTTCGGGGCGCCGGACCACCTCGTGGCCGAGCCGTCGGGCCGCGCGGGGGCGCTGCCCCGCTGACCCCCGGCGGGCCTCAGGTCGCGGAGACCCCGATCCGGCCCTCGCGGAAGGCGTCGACGAACAGGGCGTGGTCGGCGCGCACCCGGTCGGCGTACGCCACGCCCCAGTCGGTGACGTGCTCGGTGAACTCGCGGCGCCTCCGGTGCAGCGAGTCGGCGATCGCGTCCTCCACCTGGAAGTCGACGAGGTCCTGCTCGCTGTCCTCGTCGGAGGCGCAGTGGATCTTGGCCGTTGCCCGGCCCAGCAGGTCCACCACGGCGGCGATGTCGTCCGGCTCGGTGAGGCCCGACCAGTCCAGGTCCACCTCGTACGGCGAGACCTCCGACACCACGTAGCCCGTGCCGTCGATCGTCGTGTGGCCGAGCAGCGGGTCGGTGTGGACCTGCAGCGCCCGCTGGCTGACGACCGTCCGGTGCCCCTCGTGGTCGAAGTACCGCTCGACCTCCTTGGTGTCGACGAACCGGCTCACCGCGGGCACGTTCGCCTGCTTCATCGACAGCACGACGTCGTTGTCGAGGGCCTGGCTGTACCCCTCCACGAGCAGGCTGTACGCCGGGAGGCCGGCGCTGCCGATCCCGAAGCCGGACTTCCCGACCACGTCGCGCAGGTCGTAGAACAGCGCGCGGTCGAAGCGCTTGTCGTCCGGGATCGTCTCCAGGTACCGCTCGAACGCGCGGACCACCTTGCCCTGCTCCGTCTTCGACAGCCGCCGCACCGAGCCGTCCTCGCGGAACCGCCGGGTCCCGTCCTCGAGCACGGTCGTGGCCTCGAGCAGGTCGGCGCGGCGGCGCATCCGCGCGGAGACCAGCGCTTCCTGGATCGGGCCGTGGGTGTTGTCCAGGTGGAGCGCGAAGTCGTCGTCGTCCTCGCTCCGGCGGTACTCGTCGACCTGCGAGAGGTAGGCGCGCAGGTAGCGGGTGACGAGCCGCCGCACGTCCTCCTCGGGCAGCGCCTTCTGCCAGCCCACCAGCGCCAGCGACGCGGCGAAGCGCTGCAGGTCCCAGGTGAAGCGACCGAGGTAGGCCTCGTCGAAGTCGTTGACGTCGAAGACGAGGCGGCCGTCGGAGTTGAGGTAGGTGCCGAAGTTCTCGACGTGCAGGTCGCCGTGGATCCAGATCCGGCCGCTGCGGTCGTCGGCGAACGGGTCCTGCTCGCGGGTGACGTCGGCGTAAAAGACGCACGCCGACCCGCGGTAGAACGCGTGGGGGTCGGATGCCATCTTGCGGTACTTCGTGCGGAAGGCGACGGGGTCGGCCGCCATCAGCGGGGCGAACGCGTCGTCGAGGGCGGAGACGATCAGCTCGGTCCGCTTGCGGTCCGACTGGAGGGCGACGGCCATGCGGGCCAGTATGGCCAGCCGGAGGAATGAGTGGGGGTACTCAGCCCGGTTAGGGTACGCCGGCGGGTGCCGGCGGCACGGCCTCGCCGGGACGCTGGGAGGCATGGACAACGCACCCACGCACCCCAAGAACACCAACGCCTTCTACCTGCAGGCCGGGCTGTCGTTCGCCGTCGCGCTGCTGACGCTCGTCTTCGCGATCATCTACCTGCCCGTCGACCCGTGGATCCGGGCGTTCCTCGGCATCGGCGTCATGTACCTCACGACGTCGTCGTTCACGCTCGCCAAGTGCGTCCGCGACGCCCAGGAGAACCAGTCGGTGTACGCCCGCCTCGACCAGGCCCGCGTCGAGAAGATCCTCGCCGAGCACGATCCCTTCCGCTCGGTGTCGTGATTCGCCTAGCGTCGGGTACCCGGACAGCAGAGCAGTCGACCAGAGCTCACTGACGACGGAAGGACCGGATCGTGTCCCAGCGCCTGCCCCTCGACCGCATCAACAACCTCGCCCGTGCCGGCCTCGGCGCCGGCAAGGAGCTGGCCCGCAAGGGCCTGCACCTGGCGGCCGGCGGCCTCAGCCGTGCGGTCGGGGCGGTACAGGAACGACGCCAGGGCGGAGGTGAGGCTGCGCCGGAGCCCGGACCGCGACCGGTCCGCCAGCCGGGCTCGGCGCCTCAGGAGCGGCCCGCCGAGGACGAGATCCCGACGCCCGCCGACGTCGCGAAGGTCGTGGAGGCGAAGCCCGCCGCCAAGCGCCCCCGGCCGGCGGCCGGCACGAAGCCCCGCAGCAAGCCCGCGAAGGAGGCGGCCCCGGGGGCCAAGCTGCCGCCTCTTCCGCGAGAGCCTGTGACCGAGGAGGAGCCCGTGGCGAAGAAGGCCTCGCGGACGTCATAGTCACCGGGTGAGCCCGCTCCCCCGGATCCCCGATCCCGCGCTCGTCGTGCTGGTCGGGCCGTCCGGGGCCGGCAAGTCCGCCTGGGCGGCGTCGCGGTACCGGGCCCCGGAGATCGTGTCGTCCGACGCCTTGCGCGGCGTGGTCGGCAGCGGCCCGCACGACCTCGACGCCAGCGCCGACGCGTTCTCGGTGCTCGAGACCGTGGTCGACGCCCGGCTCGGCCGCGGCCTCACCACGGTCGTCGACACGCTCGGCACCGACGCCGCCCGGCGCGCCCGCTGGCGCGACCTCGCCCGGGCGGCGGGCCTGCCCGCCGTGGCGGTCGTGCTCGACACCCCCGACGCCGAGTGCCGGCGCCGCAACGCCGGCCGCGACCGCCCCGTCCCCGCGGCCACACTGACCGCACAGCTGCGCCGCCACCGCGAGGTGGTGGAGAGCCTCCGGGACGAGGGCTGGGACGCGATCCACGTCGAGAGGGGCACGGAGCGGAGCGAAGCGACCGCGACCCAGCAGGAGCGGAGCGAAGCGACCGCGACCCAGCAGGAGCGGAGCGAAGCGACCGCGACCCAGGCCGCGGCCGGCCCGGACAGCACTGGCGACCGCCGCAGCTCCCAGGGCCTGCGCGTGGTCCTCCAGATCTCGCGGTTCCCGTGGGGCGAGGCCCCGCAGCGCTGGCTGCGCGACGTGGCCCTGGCCGCCGACGACGCCGGGCTGGCGGGGCTGGCCCTCATGGACCACCTGATCCAGATCCCCCAGGTCGACCGGGCCTGGGAGCCGATCCCCGAGCCGTGGGTGACGCTCGGGCTGCTCGCGGGCCTCGAGACCGGCCTCGCGCTCGGCACCCTCGTCACCCCGGTCACCTTCCGCGCCCCCGGCATCACCGCGAAGGCCGCCGCCACCCTCGACGCGCTCACCGGCGGCCGTGCCTTCGTCGGCGTCGGCGCCGGGTGGTGGGAGCGCGAGCACGCGGCGTACGGACTGGCCTTCCCGCCGGACGGCGAGCGCCTCGACGCGCTGGAGGCCGACATCGAGACGATGCGCGCGCTGTGGTCCGCGGGCACGAAGGCGTACGACGGCGGGCGGGTGTCGCTGCCGGAGACCACCTGCTACCCGCGGCCGAAGGGGCGGATCCCCGTCGTGGTCGGCGGCGGCGGCGAGCGGCGGACGCTGCGTATCGCCGCCCGGCTCGGCGACGCGATGAACGTCCGCAACAACCCGCAGACCCTGGACCGCAAGATCGAGGTGCTCCGCGCGCACTGCCACGAGGTGGGCCGCGACCCGGCCGAGGTGGCGGTCACCGTCCTCGACCTGCCGGTCGTCGGCCGCGACCGGGACGACGTGTGGGCGCGGGTCGAGCGGCTGCGCGGCCGCACCGCAGCCGCGGCCTACGCCCGGCGAACCAACGCCGCCACCCCGGCCGACCACCGCGACCGCTGGGGTGCGCTGGCCGACCGGGGCGTCGACACGGTGTACGTCGCACTGCCGGACCTCGCCGGGCCGGACGACGTGGCGATGCTGGCGCCGCTGGCCCGCTGAGGCCGGGTGCGTTGCCGCTACTTCAGCTCGGCGCTGGAGAGCCCCAGCACCCGCCGGGCGATGATCAGCTGCTGGATCTGCTGGGTGCCCTCGAATATGTCGAGGATCTTGGAGTCGCGCGCCCACTTCTCGAGCAGCTCCGCCTCGCTGTAGCCGACGGAGCCGGCGAGCTCGACGCACGAGAGCGTGACGTCCGAGCCCATCCGGCCGGCCTTGGCCTTCGCCATCGAGGCCTCGAGCGAGTTCGGCTTCCGGTTGTCGGCCATCCAGGCGGCCTGCAGCGTCAGCAGGTGCGCGGCCTCCCAGTCGGCCTCGAGCTGGAGGAACTTCGCGGCGGCCGCCGACTGGACCTGGGCGGGGCGGTCGTAGTCGACCTCGACCCCGGCGTCGGCGAGGAGCTCGCGGGTCAGGTCGAGCGCGGCACGGGCGCAGCCGACCGCCATCGACGCGACCAGCGGTCGGGTGTTGTCGAAGGTCGCCATGGCGCCCGCGAAGCCCTGCTTGGTGTCGATCTCCGGGGAGCCGAGAAGGTTCTCCCTCGGCACCCGGCAGTCCTCGAAGATGATCGTCGCAGTGTCGGAGGCGCGGATGCCGAGCTTGTGCTCGAGCCGGTCCACCCGCATCCCGGGGGTTCCCTTCGGGACGACGAACGACTTGATCGCGGAGCGGCCGAGGTCGCGGTCGAGCGTCGCCCAGACGACGACGTGGTCGGCGCGGTCGCCGGAGGTGACGTAGATCTTCTCGCCGTTGAGGACATACTCGTCACCGTCGAGCACGGCCGTCGTCCGGATGTTGGCGGAGTCGGAGCCGGTGCCGGGCTCGGTGATCGCCATGGCAGCCCAGACGCCGGCGAAGCGCTCGAGCTGCTCCTCGTTCGCCACGCTGGCTATCGCGGAGTTGCCCAGGCCCTGGCGCGGCATCGACAGCAGCAGCCCGACGTCACCCCAGCACATCTCGGCGATGGACATCACCGAGGCGAGGTTGGCGCCGTTGCGGGCGGTCCCCTTCGGGTCGTCGTCCTTCTCGTCGCGGCGTACGCCGGCGGCACCGGCACCCTCCGCGGCGCCGGAGTCGCTCAGCCCGTCGATCATCGCGGCGAGCATGTCGAGCTCGCGGGGGTACTCGTGCTCGGCGCGGTCGTACTTGCGCGAGATCGGCCGCAGCATGTTCATCGCGACCTGGTGCGCCTGGCTGCGCAGCGGCCGGAACTTCTTCGGGTCGTCGAGGTTGATGGCCATCAGACCAGCACCGTCCCTTCCATCACGCCGATCGCACGCAGGTCGCGGTACCACCGCTCCACCGGGTGCTCCTTCACGAAGCCGTGGCCACCGAGCAGCTGCACGCCGTCGAGGCCGATCTGCATGCCCTTGTCGGCGCAGAGCCTGCGGGCGAGCGCGACCTCGCGGGCGAAGTCCTTGCCCGCGGCGGCGCGGCTGGCCGCCTTGTACGTCAGCAGCCGCATCGCCTGGAGCTCGGTGGCGATGTCGGCGACCTTGAACGCCACGGACTGGCGGTGGGCGATCGGCTCGCCGAACGCCTCGCGCTCCTTGACGTACGGCGTCACGTAGTCGAGGACGGCCTGGCCGGTGCCGACCGCGAGGGCGCACCAGGCGAGACGCGAGAGCCGCACGCACTCGGCGTACGTCGTGCCGTCGGTGCTGCCGAGGACCGCGCCGGAGTCGACGCGGACTCCGTCGAGGTGGAGACGGGTGAGCGAGGCGGCGCGGACGCCCATGCCGGGGTCGCCCTCGACGGTGAGCCCCTGGGCCCCGGACTCGACGAGGAACAGGACGGGCTTGCCCTCGAGGCTGGCGCCGACCACGAAGAGCTCGGCCTCCGCGCCGCGCGCGACGAGGGACTTGGTGCCGGTGAGGACGAAGCCGTCGCCGTCGCGCTCGGCGATGGTCGACGGGCTCAGCACGTCGAGGAGGACGGCCGGCTCGTTGAGGGCGAGCGCGGCGGCCGGGACCTCGTCGTCGGTGAAGGCCGGGAGGTAGGTGCGCTGCTGCTCGTCGGTGCCCCAGAGGCCGAGGGCGGTGGCCACCGAGCCGGGGGCGAGGGTGGCGACGGCGAGGCCCATGTCGCCGCGGGCGAGCGCCTCGGCGACGAGGGTGCCGGCCATGGCGGAGCGGTGCTCGGTGATGCCGCCGAGCTCCTCGGGGACGCCGAGCAGCGGCAGGCCGACCTCGACGGCCGCCTTGAGGACCGTCTCGGGGGCGGCGCAGGCCTCGTCGGCCACCGCGGCGGCGGGACGGACCACCTCGTCGGCGAGCTCGGTGACGACGTCGACGAGCATCTGCTCGTCCTCGGTCGGGGTGAGGTCGAAGACGCCGGGGCGCGGCGCCGCCTGGGGGCGGACTCCCGCCTTGCCGCGCTTGCCGGCGCGGGCGAAGGTGCGGCTCGCGGCGGTCGCGGTGGCGAAGCCGTGGCGGGTGACGGTGAAGACCGCCTGCTCGGCCTGCTTACGGAGGCCGAGGCGGTCGAGGAGGTCGCTTTGCGCGACCCGGCTCAGTGCGGCGACTGCGAGCCCGATGGGGTCGCGGGACTCCGTCGAGGCGAGGCCGTGCCGGCGCGGTCTCTGGGTGTTGGCGAGGGGCATGCCCCTCAATGTAACTCCGAGTTACACTCCAGGCTACAGGTTGTCCGGTGGCCGTCGTCACAGTGGTGCTGCTTGTCGTCGACGCGGACTCCTGCTGGGGAGTGCCCGGGCGATAAGGTCGCTGCCCATGACCGACGAGCCCGTCCGCGCACCACACGGTCCACTGCCCGAGGGCGGCACCGTCCGCCCGATCACCCGCTGGGGCACCGAGGTCATGCACCGCCCGCAGCAGGCCGTGACGGCGTACGACGACGCGCTGCGCGAGCTGGTCGCCGACATGGTGGCGACGATGTACGCCGCGGACGGCGTCGGCCTCGCCGCCTGCCAGATCGGCGTCGACCAGGCGGTCTTCGTCTTCGACTGCCCCGACGACAGCGGCGAGCGGGTCGTCGGCGTGGTCTGCAACCCGGTCCTCGAGCTTCCCGAGGGGCGCGACCGCCGGCTCGAGGAGAGCGACGAGGGCTGCCTGTCGTTCCCCGGCGCCTTCACGCCCTGCGCGCGTCCCGACTTCGCGACCGTGCGCGGCACCGGCCTCGACGGCGAGCCCGTCGAGTTCTCCGGCGACGGCCTGCTCGCGCGCTGCCTGCAGCACGAGACCGACCACACCCTGGGCACCGTCTTCGGCGACCGGCTCTCCGCCAAGGCGCGCAAGAAGCTCCAGAAGGAGCACGACAAGATGGCCGACGACTTCCCGGCGGACTGGCCGGCCTGACGCCGGCTGTTCACCGACTGTCACGTCAGCGCGATCGGATCAGCCGCCCTCGCGGGGACCGAGGTCCGGCCACTCCTCATGAAGGGCCGTGCCCAGCGAGCGCCCTTGCGGGTCCCTGAGGTCGGCGTCGGGCACTCCCTCGAACCGCCACCCAGAGTTACGAGTGCCGTGTGCACCAGTCCACTCAAGGCCCGCTCGACGACGGTGGCCAGCACATCGAAGTCGGCCTCCGCGTCCCGCGCTCAGTGCCGGAGGCCGTTCCGAGGCGGCACAAGTGGGCGCGCTCCGAGGCAGATGTTGCATCGCCGGCCACCGTAGACCCGTAGGTCCGAGTCAGGCCGACACGGCGCGCCCTGAGCAGTCGTCCACAGCTTGCCGTAGCTCCCTTGTGCATGTCGGCGGCGCCACGTAGAATCGAACACATGTTCGACGGGGGAAGTGCTCACGGCAGCGGGGCCGGCCAGACCGCCACCGCCGTCGCGCTGCCCACCGGGCAGGTCACCGCCCTGGTCGACCGGCTGGCCGAGGTACCCCGCGACCGGATCAGCGACGCCGACCGGGTCGAACTGATCACCGAGCTCGAGCGGCTCAAGGCCGCCGCCGCAGCCGCCCAGGCCAAGCTCACTGCCGACCTCGACGCCTCCCAGCGCGCCGAGCAGGAAGCGGCCGGACTGCCGGCCCGCCGGGTCGGGGTGGGCATCGCCGCCCAGGTCGGACTGGCGCGCCGGGAGTCGCCCAACCGCGGCGCGCAGCACCTCGGCCTCGCCAAGGTCCTCACCACCGAGATGCCCCACACCCTCGCCCGGCTCACCGCCGGCGACCTCTCGGAGTGGCGGGCCACCCTGCTCGCCCGCGAGACCGCCTGCCTCACCCGCGAGCACCGGCAGTACGTCGACCAGGCGCTCTGCGCCGACCCCGCGACCCTCGACGGCCTCGGCGACCGCGCGATCGTGGCCGCGGCGCAGAAGCTCGCCATCAAGCTCGACCAGGAAGCCGTGGTCCGCCGCCGCGCCAAGGCCCACAACGAGCGCCGCGTCAGCCTGCGTCCCGCACCCGACACCATGACCTGGCTGACCGCGCTGCTCCCGGTCGAGCAGGGCGTCGCCGCCTTCGCCGCGCTCACCCGCGCCGCCGAGCAGGCGCGCACGTCCGGTGACGAGCGGGGTCGTGGGCAGGTCATGGCCGACACCTTCGTCGAACGCGTCACCGGCCAGGCACTGGCCGACGAGGTCCCGGTCGCGGTCAACCTCGTCATCACCGAAACCAGCCTCTTCGACGGCGACCCCACCCCGGCCCACGTCGACGGCTACGGCCCCGTCCCGGCCGCCTGGGCCCGCGACCTGGTCGCCCAAGCCCTCGACGCCGACTCTGGTGCAGGTGCGTGGCTGCGCAGGCTGTTCACCCACCCCGCCACCGGCGCCCTGGTCGGCATGGACTCCCGGCAACGCAAGGTCCCCGCCGGCCTCGCCCAACTGGTGAGGCTCCGCGACGGCGGCACCTGCCGCACCCCCTGGTGCGACGCCCCCATCAGGCACACCGACCACACCACGCCGGCCCACGCCGACGGCCCCACCTCCGAGATCAACCTGACCGGACGGTGTGAGGCCTGCAACCACGCCAAGGAAGCCCCCGGCTGGCGCGCCCGACCACGATCAAGGTCAGGCGAACCGCACCGGATCGAGGTCACCACCCCCACCGGCCACCAGCACCACTCCCACGCGCCACCGCTGCCCGGTCTCGACACGCTCCGCTACTCGACCACCGGATGGGGCCACCTGCGGATCTCCTGGAAGAAATTGGCTCTCGCCGCCTGACCGGGTTGCGTCACACTGCCCCCGTGACCCCGCCAAGCATCCGCATCGTCCAGCTCGACCCCGCCACCCTGCAGGCCCTCGCCGACGGTGACGCCGAGCGAGCCCGGGCCACCTCACCCGTCGAGCTCACCGACTGGCTCGCCGGCCCGGAGTGCCGGCGGACCTGGCAGTACCGCGCACCCCAGGTGGTGGCGAACCCCGACGACCTCGACTGGGTCACCGGCGTCATCTGGGACGACGACGCCCAGCGGGCCGTCGGCAAGGCGGGCTTCCACGCGGCGCCGGACGAGGACGGGATGGTGGAGGTCGGCTACGCCGTCGACCCGGCGCACCGCCGCCGGGGCTACGCGCGCGCCGCGCTCGACGCCATGATCGCCCGCGCACGGCAGGAACCACGAGCCACGCGGCTGCTCGCCAGCATCTCCCCGGACAACGAGGCCTCGCTGCACCTGATCGCCCACCACCCCTTCGCCCAGGTCGGCGAGCAGTGGGACGACGAGGACGGCCTCGAGCTGGTCTACGAGCTCGACGTCTCGCGGTAGGGGAACACCTCTCCCCCACACTCGGCCAGCGACTCGGCCACGATCCGCAGGTGCTCGGCGGCCATCTCCTCGGGCACCTCCGGCAGGACGTCCTGCCAGAACGCCAGCATCGCCCCGCGGCCCTGCATCATCCCCTCGGGCCGGGCGAGCGCCCACATGTGGAAGTGCTCCGACCCGTCGCCCCACCGCGCGAAGTGCGTGCGCGCCACGCCCGGGATCGCCTTCACCGCCGTGCTCAGCCGCTGCAGCAGCGGGCCCAGCGTGGCCAGCAGCTCGACGGGCGCGTCCTCCAGCCGGCAGTGCTGGTTGGGTGCGAGGCCGCCGATGAACGGGATCCGCATCGGCTCGAAGCCGGCGTTGACGTGCCACAGCTCGTCGCGCCAGATCGTGTGCTCCGAGGGCCGGCAGTGCGGGCACGCGGCCCCGTCGAGCTCACCCACCCGCGGCTGCTCCGGCACCCGCATCGGCTCGAGCGGCCTCAACGTCACGTGCTCGAAGCACGACAGCTCGTCGTCTACCAGCGGCTGGGCAGAGAGCTGCTTCCCGACGGGAAGCAGGCGGTGGTACGGCGAGTCGGCGTGGTGGGTCTCGTAGTCGCTCACCCGAGCAACCTAGACGCCACCCCGAGCGGGCGGGATCAGCGCCGCGCCGTCACGTAGCAGGCCACCGCCGTCGCGGCCGCGACGTTGAGCGAGTCGATGCCCTCGCGCATCGGGATGATCGCCCGCCGGTCGGCCGACTGCTCCCACCGCGGCGACAGGCCGTGCCCCTCGGACCCGAGCACCAGCGCCACCTTGTCCAACCCGGACACGGCCGACTCGATCGGCACCGCGTCGTCGGCCAGGGTCAGCGCCACCGTGGTGAAACCGTACGACGACAGCGTCGGCAGGGCGTCGTACCAGTCGGGCAGGCGGGTCCACGGCGTCGAGAACACCGCGCCCATCCCGACCTTGATCGCGCGGCGGTAGAGCGGGTCGGCGCACCGCGGCGCGAGCAGCGCCGCGTCGAAGCCGAGCGCCGCCCCGGAGCGCAGGATGGCCCCGACGTTGGTGTGGTCGACGATGTCCTCGAGCACCAGCACGGACCGCGCCCCCTCGAGGACGGACTCCACGGACGGCAGCGGCCGCCGCTCCAGCGAGGCCAGCGCACCGCGGTGCACGTGGAAGCCGGTCACCTCCTCGGCGAGCTGCTCGCTCACCACGAAGCAGGGCGCGTCGGATGCGTCGAGAACGTCGGCCAGGCCGTCGAGCCAGCGCGGCGCCATCAGGAACGACCGCGGCGTGTAGCCGCCCTCGACGGCACGCCGCACCACCTTCTCGCCCTCCGCGAGGAAGAGCCCGTGCTCGGCCTCGAGGTGCTTGCGCAGCTCGACGTCGCGCAGGTCGCGGTAGTCGCTCAGCCGGGGGTCGTCGGGGTCGGAGATCTCGTGCAGGCTCGCCATGGTCCGAGAAGGATCTCAGGCGTAGTGCCCGGGGTGCGCCACCGCGACCACCTCACCGACCACGATGATGGCCGGCGGCCGGACCCCGTGGGCCAGCAGGTCGTCGCAGAGCCCGCCGAGCGTGGACAGCACGGTCCGCTCCCCCGGCATCGTCCCGTCGCACACGACCGCGACCGGCGTCTCCTTCGCACGCCCGCCGTCCATCAGTGCCGCCGCGATGTGCGGGGCGTTCTCGACGGCCATCATCAGCACGACGGTGCCGGCCTGCTGCGCCACCGCGGACCAGTTCACGAGCGACTCCGGGTGTCCGGGCGGCAGGTGCCCCGAGATGACGGTGAACTCGTGCGCGACGCCGCGGTGGGTCACCGGGATGCCGGCGACGCCGGGGACCGCGATGGGGCTCGAGAGACCGGGTACGACGGTGACCGGCACGCCCGCCTCGCGGCACGCCAGCACCTCCTCGTAGCCGCGGCCGAAGACGAAGTTGTCACCGCCCTTGAAGCGCACCACCCGCTTGCCGGCCAGCGCGCGGTCGACGATGACCCGGTTGATCTCCTCCTGCAGTGCCGAGCGGCCGCGCGGCAGCTTCGCGACGTCGACGAGCTCCACGTCGGGCGACAGCTCGCCCAGCAGCTCGCGCGGCGCCAGCCGGTCGGCGACCACGACGTCGGCCTCCATCAGGGCGCGACGGCCGGCGACGGTCATCAGCTCCGGGTCGCCGGGTCCGCCGCCGACGAGGGTCACGCCCGGCTTCTTGCCGCGGTGGTGGCGGGCCACGATCCGGCCCTCGCGCAGCGCCTCGACGATCTCGTCGCGCACCGACGCCGACCGTCGCGGGTCGCGATTCCCCAGCACCGCCACGGTGACGCCGGCGTGCCGCCCGACGGCAGGCGTCCAGGCGGTGGCCGCCGTCGCGTCGTCGGCGCGCACGCAGAAGACGCGACGCCGCTCCGCGCCCTCGCTGACCAGCTCGTTGACGGCCCGGTCGTCGGTCGCCGCGACGACGTACCACGCCTCGTCGAGGTCGGTGTCCTCGAAGCCCCGCTGCTCCCAGCGCACCTCGCCCGCCCCGATCAGCCCCTCGAGCGCCGGGGTGACCTCCGGGGAGACGACCACGACGTCCGCCCCGACGGCCAGCAGCGAGGGCACCCGCCGCTGGGCGACGTGGCCGCCGCCGACCACCACGACGCGCCGGCCCGCGAGTCGCAGGCCGGAGGGGTAGGTCGGGAAGTCGGTCACCCGGCCATTGTCGAAAGGGCGAGGGGCGGACCGTGGCCACCGTTCAGTCCGCGGACTAGGTTGAGCGCGAGCCCGTCCACGAGTTAGGAGAACCATGAGCCTCGACCGTCCGGTCAGCCCGAACCCCTACGACCTGCTCCCGCCCGTCCCGTCCTTCACGGTGACCAGCGAGGACGTGACCGACGGCCAGCCCCTCAAGGACGACCAGGTCGCCGCCAAGGGCAACACCTCTCCCCAGCTCTCCTGGGCGGGCGCACCGGAGGGCACGAAGAGCTACACCATCACCTGCTTCGACCCGGACGCCCCGACGCCGAGCGGCTTCTGGCACTGGGTCCTCGTCGACGTCCCCGCCGACGTCACCTCGCTCCCGGCCGGCGCCGCGGCCGGCGACCTGCCCGGCAAGGCCTTCCACTGCCGAAACGACGGCGGCGACAAGGGCTTCATGGGCGCGGCGCCCCCGCAGGGCGACCAGGTCCACCGCTACTACTTCGTCGTACACGCCGTCGCCGAGGACACCCTGGGCGTCGACTCCGACGCCTCCCCGGCGGTGGTGTCGTTCAACCTCGCCTTCAAGACCGCGGGGCGCGCGATCCTGCACGGGACCTACCAGCACTAGCCGGACGCGCGGCGCAGCAGCTCCTCGAACGGCGTGGGGTCGGCGACCTCGTCGCCGGTCGTACGCCGCTGCCGCGCCGTCGGGTCGACCTTGCCCATGAGTGCGGCGAGCTCGCCGGCCGCCCGGTCGATGCGGCCGCCGAGGTCCGCGTCGGTCCCGAAGTCGTCGGTCGCGGCGAAGACCCCGGTGGGGACCGGGACCGCCCGCAGGTAGGCGAACAGCGGGCGGAGCGCGTGCTCGAGCACCAGCGAGTGCCGGGCGGTGCCGGCGGTCGCGGCCAGCAGCACGGGCGTTCCGTCGACCGAACCGGGCTCGAGCACGTCGAAGAAAGACTTGAAGAGCCCGCTGTACGACGCGGCGTACACCGGCGTGACCACGATCAGCCCCTCGGCGGCGGCAACCGTTGCCAGTGCCTCCGCCAGCTCCCCGGACGCGAAGCCGGTGAGCATGTGGTCGGCCAGCGCGTGGGCGAGCGGTCGCAGCTCGACGACCTCGATCTCGGCCTCGCCGAGGGCGTCGAAGGTGGCGTCGGCGAGCCGGTCGGCCAGCAGCCGGGTCGACGAGGGGACCGCCAGTCCCGCGGTGACGACGACGAGGCGCGCGGTCACGCCGTCACCTCGGTCGCCTCGCGCGCAGCCTGCAGCCGACTCGCGTGCGTCGGGCCGTCCGGCACGTGTGCCGGGCGCAGGGCGTCGAACTCGCGCCGCAGCTCGGCGACCACCTCACCGAGCAGGTCGAGCTGCTCGAGCACCGTCTTCAGCGGCAGCCCGGCGTGGTCGACCAGGAACATCTGTCGCTGGTAGTCGCCGACGTAGTCGCGGAACCCGAGCGTGCGCTCGACGACCTGCTGCGGCGAGCCGACGGTGAGCGGGGTCTGTGCGGAGAAGTCCTCCAGCGACGGGCCGTGGCCGTAGACCGGCGCGTTGTCGAAGTACGGGCGGAACTCGCGCACCGCGTCCTGGCTGTTGCGGCGCATGAACACCTGGCCGCCGAGGCCGACGATCGCCTGGTCCGCCGAGCCGTGGCCGTAGTGCTCGAACCGGCGACGGTAGAGGCCGACCATCTGCTCGGTGTGGGTCTTCGGCCAGAAGATGTGGTTGGCGAAGAAGCCGTCGCCGTAGTACGCCGCCTGCTCGGCGATCTCGGGGCTGCGGATCGAGCCGTGCCACACGAACGGCGGTATGCCGTCCAGCGGCCGCGGCGTCGCGGTGAAGCCCTGCAGCGGGGTGCGGAAGCGGCCCTGCCAGTCGACGACGTCCTCGCGCCAGAGCCGGTGGAGCAGCGCGTAGTTCTCGATCGCGAGGTTGATGCCCTCGCGGATGTCCTTGCCGAACCACGGGTAGACCGGGCCGGTGTTGCCGCGGCCGAGCATGAGGTCCATCCGGCCGTCGACGAGGTGCTGGAGGGTGCCGTAGTCCTCGGCGATCCGGACCGGGTCGGTGGTGGTGATCAGCGTGGTGGACGTCGACAGGATGACCCGCTCGGTGTGCGCGCCGATGTAGGCGAGCGTGGTCGTCGGCGAGGACGCGACGAACGGCGGGTTGTGGTGCTGGCCGACGGCGACCACGTCGAGGCCGACCTCCTCGGCCTTCCTCGCGATCTCGACCGTGGCCCTGATCCGCTCGTGCTCGGTCGGGGTGCGACCGGTCGTCGGGTCCGGCGTGACGTCGCCGACGGTGAAGATGCCGAACTGCATGCGGGCTCCCTGCTGGGTGGTTGAAACGCGAACCATCCTGCCAACACGCGGCCCCGACCGGCTATTCCGCGGCGCGGCTACTCCGGGACAGCAGTGACCACCACGTTGCTCAGGTAGCGGGTGCCGTCCCAGTCCTCGCACGTCACGAGCACGAGCCGTCCCGGCACCTCCTGGCTGAACAGCCGCTGGGCCTCGCGGGCGAGCGCACCCTTGCGGAACACCTGCGTGCGCTGGACGACGTAGTCGATCCGGCCGCGCGAGGTCGTCACCGTCACCACGTCGCCGGCCTCGAGCTGCTCGAGCCGGTTGAGCGCGCCGCCGCCGCCGTTGACGGTGTGGCCCGCGACCAGGGCGCTGCCGAGCTCGTCGCCCGGCCTGGCGCCGTCCGACCACCACCCGAGCCGCGTGGGGTCGGCCGGGGGGACGAGCGTGTCGTTCGGCGCCGTCACCGGCTCGACCGGGGCGCTGACGCCCAGCGCGGGGATCCGCACGCGCCTGGGCGCGCCCGGTCGCCACTCCCCCGGGGTCGCCTGGGCGGTGGTGCCGGTGCCGGGCGGCGGCAGTGTGCTCTCCGCCCGGCCGGGGATGTCGGTCTTGCTGGCCGTGGGCGCCTGCAGGAACCACGCGAGGCCCGCCGCCATGAGGACCGCACCCAGCAGCGCCGGCCACCAGGGACGGCGGGACTCCGCGGGCACGCGGTCAGCCCTGGACCGAGGAGCGGCGCCGCGCCGCGACGCCGCCGACCAGCGCGGCACCGAGCGCGACGACGCCCAGGGCACCCCACGGCGAGGCCACGAGCTCGACCACCGGGTTGGCGTCCTCGCCCGCGTCGACCGCGGTCGGCACGTCGGCGGCACCCTCGGCGGCGCCCTCGGCGGCGGCGGCCTTCTCGTCCGAGACGTCACCGGTGGAGGCGCGCACGCCCAGCACCTGCCCGTCCTGGGTCTCCTCCTCGACGGTCTCCCCGGCGGTGTCGTCGGTCGAGTCGCCGGTGCGCTCGCGCGACGCGGTGGTGATGCTGGAGTCGGTCTCGCACGGCTCGACCGAGAAGACCTTGCTCTTGGTGTCGTTGCCCAGCGAGCGCGGCGTCGCCACCGTGAGCTTCACGTGGTAGCCCTGCTGCGCGTGGGGCTCGCCGTCGAAGGAGAGCGTGTAGGTCTCGGTCCCGTCGAGGCCGGTCTCCGTCCCGGCACCGCTGGCGGGGTCCTCACCGACCCACACCTCGGTCGGGCCGGAGACCGAGAGGTCGACGTCGCGCGTCGGCGCCTGCATCGCGAACGAGACCGTCGAGACGACGTCCTCGCCCTCGTCGAAGCCGTACCACTCGACCTGGAACTCGCAGCCGGGGTGCGGGCTGTTCTGCGGGATCCCGTCCATCTCGCCGTAGGGCGCGACCTTGACCGTGCCGTTGTTGCCGGCCGGGTCGCCGGCTCCGCCGCCGTGCTCGCCCTTGCCCTTGCCCTTGCCCGACGCCGGCGCCTGCTGACCCGGGTTCTCCGGCTTGCCCTGCTGGCCCCGGTTCTCGGACTTGCCCTGCTGCTTGCGCCGGTTCTCCTGCTTGTCCTGCTGCTTGCGCTCCCCCTGCTTGGCGTGGCCGTGGGCGTGGCCCTTGCCCTTGCCGTTCCCGGGCTCGGCCAGCGCCGGGGCAGCGGTCCCCCAGGCGGTCAGGCCGAGGACGGCAGCGGCGGCGACGGATCGGACGTGGACGGGGCGTGACATGTCGGGTCTCCTGACTCCCCCAGGCAGGCACCTGGCTCGACGGCGGTGGTCCGGCGACGTCGTACGACGTGTCCGGATGTCGAACGGATTTCCCCGGACCTCCGCGGGTGCAAACCCGCAGAGGTCCGGAATCCGTGCGGACGTGTCGAAGACCACGTCCGCGCGCGGTCAGGCTCCGGCTCGCCGGCGGGCGGCGGCGCCGCCGAGCAGCGCTGCTCCCGCGCCGACGGCCAGCAGGCCACCCCACGGCGAGGAGGCGGCGTCCGCCATGGTGGCGCCGAGGCCGCCGGCGTCGACCGAGGTCGGCACCGACGAGTCGTCCCCGGCGCGCTCGGCGGCGGCTGCCTCCACGGCGGACTCCTCGTCCGCGGCGGAAGCCTGCACACCGAGCACCTGCGGCGCCTTGCCGGACGCGGGGGTGCCGATGTCGGCACCCGTGGCGGCGCACGCCTCCACCCAGAACACCTTCGACTTGGTGTCGTTGCCGAGCGAGTGTGGCGTGGTGACCGTGAGCTTCACGTGGTAGCCCTGCTGGCGGTGCGGCTCGCCGTCGAAGGAGAGCGTGTAGGCCTCCTTCCCGTCGAGGCCGCTGTCGGTGCCGGCGCCGGAG
Source organism: Nocardioides sp. GCM10027114 (assembly GCF_042659625.1). Taxonomy (NCBI): domain Bacteria; kingdom Bacillati; phylum Actinomycetota; class Actinomycetes; order Propionibacteriales; family Nocardioidaceae; genus Nocardioides; species Nocardioides sp. GCM10027114. Next base: position 148,295 of record NZ_JBHSSS010000002.1, on the reverse strand, counting down.
GCGGCGTCCTCGCCGACCCACACCTCGGCCGGGCCGTCCACGGTGAGCACGGTGTCGGCGGTGGGAGCCTGCATCGCGAACGTGACGGTCGAGACGACGTCCTCGCCCTCGTCGAAGCCGTACCACTCGACGTCGAAGGTGCAGCCGGGGTGCGGGGAGTTCTGCGGGATCCCGTCGAGCTCGCCGTGCGGCGAGATCTTCACGGTCCCGTTGTTGCCGGCCGGGTCTCCGGCGTCGTCGTCCGCGTCGCCCTCGGAGTCGTCGCCCTCGTCGGACTCGCCGTCGTCCTCGGGGTCCGACTCCTCGTCGGTGTCGTCCCCGTCGCCCTCGTCGTCGGTGTCCTCGTCGCCGGTGTCGGTGTCGTCGCTGTCCTCGTCGTCGGTGTCGGTGTCGTCGGTGTCGTCGGTGTCGTCAGGGGTCTCGTGACCCTTCTTCTTGCCGTCCTGCTGGGAGTGCTCGCCACCCCGGCCGGAGCCCGGGTCCGCGACCGCCGGGCTCGCCCCGAGAGCCGCCGCGGCAAGCGCGGCGGTGACGGCGAGTCCGTGACGGACGGCGTTCTTTCGTGTCGTCATGACCAAGCAAACGACACCGACGTGATTCGTTACGGCCCGTGACCGAAGTGATCGTCATCCGCGACCTGTACGGACGAGGGTGGCACTCGCCCCGCGAGTTCCTTGTGGCGGCGTGTCGCGCGGCACTAGCCTGCCCACACCCCCCGGGTCCGGGTCCCGGTTCTTCTTCTCGACGGGAAGGAACACACCCATGGCTGCACACGGCAAGGGCCACCACCACGGTGGAGTCGAGTACGAGCGCGAGGGCGACGAGTACTTCGCCGAGCGCCAGCTCCAGGGCGGCGTCGCCGGCTGGGTGCTGCTGGCCGGTCTCGGCGTCGCCTACGTCATCTCGGGTGACTTCGCCGGGTGGAACTTCGGCCTGGCCGAGGGCGGCTGGGGTGGTCTGCTCTTCGCCACGCTGATCATGGGCGCGATGTACCTCTTCATGGTCTTCGGGCTCGCGGAGCTGTCCTCGGCGATCTCGACCACCGGCGGCGGCTACGCCTTCGCCCGCCGCGCGCTCGGGCCGTGGGGAGGCTTCCTGACCGGCACCGCGATCCTCGTCGAGTACGCCATCGCCCCCGCCGCGATCGCGAACTTCATCAGCGCCTACGTCGACTCGCTCATCGGCATCAGCGGCCCGATCGTCTTCCTCGTCTTCTACGTCGTCTTCGTGGGTCTGCACCTCTACGGCGTGGGCGAGGCGCTGCGGCTGATGTTCGCGATCACCGCGATCGCGGTCGTGGCGCTCGCCGTCTTCGTCGTCGCCGCGGCCCTGAAGTTCGACGCGTCCAACCTGACCGACATCGCCCCCACCGACGCAGCCGGCGCCAGCGAGCTGCTGCCGTTCGGCCTGGTCGGCATCTGGGCGGCACTCCCCTACGCCATCTGGTTCTTCCTCGCCGTCGAGGGCGTGCCGCTGGCGGCCGAGGAGACCAAGGACCCGGCGAAGTCGATGCCCAAGGGCATCATCGCGGCCATGCTGACGCTGCTGGCGTTCGCGGCGCTCATCCTCGTCGTCGCCCCGGGCGCCGCCGGCGCCTCGGTGATCCAGGAGTCCGGCAACCCGCTCGTCGACACCCTCGAGGCGGCGTACGGCGGCTCGAACGCGGTCAGCACCTTCGTCAACATCGTCGGCCTGCTCGGCCTGATCGCCAGCTTCTTCTCGATCATCTACGCCTACTCGCGCCAGACGTTCGCGCTGTCGCGGGCTGGGTACCTGCCGAAGGTGCTCTCGAAGACCGGCACCCGCAAGACGCCGTACCTCGCGCTGATCGTGCCCGGCGTCATCGGCTTCGTCATGGCGGTCCTCAACCAGGGCGACCTGCTCATCCTGGTCGCCGTCTTCGGCGCCACGATCTCCTACGTGCTGATGATGCTGTCGCACATCGTGCTGCGGGTCCGCGAGCCCGAGCTCGAGCGGCCGTACCGCACGCCGGGCGGCGTCGTGACCACGGGCATCGCGCTGGTGCTGGCCTGCGTCGCCGTCGTCGCCGGCTTCCTCGTCGAGCCGCGCGTGCTGATCGTCACCGCCGTCGTCTTCGCGCTGGCCATCGCCTACTTCGGCCTCTACAGCCGCCACCACATCGTCCAGGGCGCTCCCGAGGAGGAGTTCGCCGACATCGAGAAGGCCGAGAAGGGACTGCACTGACAGTGAGCCACCTGACCGAGGGAACCGACCAGCCGGTCAACGACCGCATGCTCACGCTCGACCGGCTGCGACACCTCGTCGCAGGTGGCGAGGTCGACACGGTGGTCATGGCCTTCACCGACATGCAGGGCCGACTGCAGGGCAAGCGGCTGCACGCGCAGTACTTCCTCGACGTCGCACTCTCCGCCGGCACCGAGGGCTGCAACTACCTGCTCGCGGTGGACGTCGACATGAACACCGTGGACGGCTACGCCATCTCGTCGTGGGACAAGGGCTACGGCGACATGGAGTTCGTCCCGGACTGGAGCACGTTACGGCTGCTGACCTACCTGCCGGCGACCGCGATGGTGCAGTGCGACCTGCTGTGGCCCGACCACAGCCCCGTCGCCGAGTCGCCCCGCGCCATCCTGCAGAAGCAGGTCGACCGGGCCCGCGAGATGGGCTTCACCGCACACGCAGGCACGGAGCTGGAGTTCATCGTCTTCGAGGACACCTACGAGGAGGCGTTCGCCTCGAACTACCAGGGGCTGCGCGGGGCCAACCAGTACAACGTCGACTACTCCATCCTCGGCACCACCCGGGTCGAGCCGCTGCTGCGCGACATCCGCAACCACATGTACGCCGCGGGGCTGGACGTCGAGGGCGCCAAGGGCGAGTGCAACTTCGGCCAGCACGAGATCGGCTTCCTCTACAACGACGTCGTGGTGACCGCCGACAACCACGCGGTCTACAAGAACGCCGCCAAGGAGATCGCCGCCCAGCACGGCAAGTCGATCACCTTCATGGCCAAGTACGACCAGCGCGAGGGCAACTCCTGCCACATCCACCTCTCGCTGCGCGGCGTCGACGGCGACCTGGTGTTCTGGGACCAGGAGCTCAACGCCCGGACCGCCCTCTACGACCAGTTCGTGGCGGGCCTGCTCGCGACGGCGCGCGACTTCACGCTGCTGTACGCGCCCAACGTCAACTCCTACAAGCGCTTCGCCGACGCGTCGTTCGCGCCGACCGCAGTCGCGTGGGGGCTCGACAACCGGACCTGCTCGATCCGGCTGGTCGGTCAGGGCGCGTCCGCCCGACTCGAGAACCGGATCCCGGGCGGGGACGTGAACCCCTACCTGGCGCTGGCGGCGATGCTCGCCGGCGGCCTCCACGGCATCGAGCAGGGGCTCGACCCGGTGCCCGAGACGGAGGGCAACGCCTACAAGTCGGGGGCCGAGCGGGTGCCGACGACGCTGCGCGAGGCCCGGGATGCGTTCACCGACTCGAAGGTGGCACGATCTGCCCTCGGTGACGCGGTCGTGGACCACTACACGAACATGGCCGACGTCGAGCTCCGCGCCTTCGAGGCCGCGGTCACCGACTGGGAGCTCCGGCGCGGCTTCGAGAGGCTCTAGGGATGTCCGAGCTGTTCACGGTCGTCAACCCGGCCGATGCCAAGCCCCTGACCGATGTGCCGCTGGCGTCCGAGGCGGAGGCCGACCGGGCCATCGAGGCCGCCCAGGAGGCGTTCCACTCCTGGCGCGCCGTCGCCCCCGGCGAGCGGGCCGCCCTGCTGCGCCACTTCGCGGCGGTGATCGACGCGCACGTCGACGAGCTCGCCGAGCTGGAGGTCCGCAACGCCGGCCACACCTGGGGCAACGCCCGCTGGGAGGCCGGCAACGTCCGCGACTGCCTCAACTACTACGCCGGCGCGCCCGAGCGACTGTTCGGCCGGCAGATCCCGGTGCCCGGCGGCACCGACGTCACGTTCCACGAGCCGCTCGGCGTCGTCGGGATCATCGTCCCGTGGAACTTCCCCATGCCGATCCTCGGCTGGGGCATGGCGCCCGCCCTCGCGGCCGGCAACACCGTCGTCCTCAAGCCCGCCGAGCTGACGCCGCTCACCGCGATCCGGATCGGCGAGCTCGCCCTCGAGGCGGGGCTGCCCGAGCACGTCTTCACGGTGGTCCCAGGCAAGGGCTCCGTCGTCGGCCAGCGCTTCGTCACCCACCCGCTCGTGCGCAAGGTGGCCTTCACCGGCTCCACCGAGGTCGGCAAGCAGATCATGCGCGGCTGCGCCGAGCAGGTGAAGCGGGTGACCCTCGAGCTGGGCGGCAAGTCCTCGAACATCGTCTTCGCCGACGCCGACCTGAAGGCAGCCGCGGCCGCCGCGCCGTACGCCGTCTTCGACAACGCCGGGCAGGACTGCTGCGCCCGGTCCCGGATCCTCGTCCAGCGCTCGGCGTACGACGAGCTCCTCTCCCTGCTCGAGCCCGCCGTGACCGGCATGCGCGTGCTCGACCCCAGCGACGAGAGCAGCGAGATGGGGCCGCTCATCTCCGCGCAGCAGAAGGCCCGGGTGCAGGGCTACCTCGACGGTGTCGAGGTGGCCTTCGCGGGCTCCACGCCGGGCGGTGACGGCTTCTGGGTGCCGCCGACGGTCGTCCTCGCCGACGACCCCGGGGCGCCGATCTGGCGGGAGGAGGTGTTCGGTCCCGTCGTGGCGGTGATGCCGTTCGACGACGAGGCCGACGCCGTGGCGCTCGCCAACGACACGGAGTACGGCCTGTCCGGCTCCATCTTCACCAGCGACCTGGGTCGGGGGCTCAGGGTCGCGCGCGGCGTCGAGGCCGGCAACCTCAGCGTCAACTCCAACTCCGCGGTGCGCTACTGGACGCCGTTCGGCGGCTACAAGCAGTCCGGCCTCGGCCGGGAGCTCGGCCCCGACGCGCCCCAGGCGTTCACCGAGGAGAAGAACGTCTTCATCGCGCACTGACCCCCGGGTCGGTCCGTCTCACACCCCCGAAAGGAACACCCATGCCAGGACGCCTCCAGGGCAAGACCGCCGTCGTCACCGGCGGCTGCTCGGGCATCGGCCTCGCCACCGTCAACCGCTTCGTCGAGGAGGGCGCACGCGTCGTCATCGGCGACATCGACGACGAGCGCGGCCACGCCCTCGTCGGCCAGCTGGGCGGCACCGACCAGGCGACGTACGTCCGGGTCGACGTCACCGACAAGGAGCAGGTCGACGCGCTGTTCAGGACGGCGAAGGAGACCTACGGCTCGGTCGACATCGCGTTCAACAACGCCGGCATCTCGCCCCCGGAGGACGACTCCATCCTCGACACCGACCTCGACGCCTGGCGCCGGGTGCAGGAGGTCAACCTCACCAGCGTCTACCTGTGCTGCAAGGCCGCGCTCCCCTACATGCTCGAGCAGCGGTCGGGGTCGATCATCAACACCGCCTCGTTCGTGGCCGTCATGGGCGCCGCCACCTCGCAGATCTCCTACTCGGCGTCCAAGGGTGGCGTGCTGTCGATGTCGCGCGAGCTCGGCGTGCAGTTCGCCCGCGAGGGGGTGCGGGTCAACGCGCTCTGCCCGGGACCGGTCAACACCCCGCTGCTGCAGGAGCTCTTCGCCAAGGACCCGGAGCGGGCCGCGCGCCGGCTGGTGCACGTCCCGATGGGCCGGTTCGCCGAGCCCGTGGAGATGGCCAACGCCGTGGTCTTCCTCGCCTCCGACGAGTCGAGCTTCATCACGGCCAACACCTTCCTGGTCGACGGCGGCATCTCGGGCGCCTACGTCACCCCGCTGTGAGGCGGGCCGGTTCGTGACCGCACCACTCATCGGGCTGACCACCTACCGCGAGGACGCCGCGTGGGGCGTCTGGCACCAGCGCGCCGACGTGCTGCCCGCGCAGTACGCCGCCGCCGTCGAGGCCACCGGGGGCATCCCCGTGCTGCTGCCGCCCGTCACCCAGCCCGGGGCGGCGGACGCCGTGGTGGCGCGGCTGGACGGACTGGTCATCAGCGGCGGCGCCGACGTCGACCCGGAGCGGTACGGCGCGGCGCCGCACGAGCGGACCGCCGGCTGGCGCCCCGACCGCGACGCGTGGGAGCTCGCGCTCCTCGACGCGGCCGAGGCGGCGGCGCTGCCGGTGCTCGGGGTCTGCCGCGGCATGCAGCTGATGGCCGTCCACGCCGGCGGCAAGCTCGACCAGCACACGCCGGACCTCGTCGGGCACGAGCAGCACAGCCCCGGCGGCGACACGTTCGGCGACATCGACGTGACCACGGTGGGCGGCACCCGGGTGGCCGGGCTGCTGGGGGACGCACTACGCGTCTCCTGCCACCACCACCAGTCGGTCGCCTCGCACCCGGGCTACCTGCCGGCGGCGCACGCCGCCGACGGGACGCTCGAGGCCATGGAGGCGACCGGCGAGCGGTTCTGCGTCGCCGTCCAGTGGCACCCGGAGACCGCCGAGGACGTGGGTCTGCTCGCCGGGCTGGTGCGCGCGGCCGCCTCCTACGAGCGGCCCTGACGAGAGGCCCTAGGGTTCAGGCATGACCTACCCGGCCCCGCCCACGGACGTGCTGGGCGCGCCGTACACCGCGGAGACGATCGCCTTCCCGCCGGACCGCGAGGGACCCGTGGTGGCGACGCTGGTGAAGCGGCCCGCCGACTCCCCCACCCGCCGGGCGGTCCTGCACGTGCACGGCTTCGCCGACTACTTCTTCCAGACCGAGTACGCCGAGTGGTGGAACGCCCGAGGCTACGACTTCTACGCCGTCGACCTGCGCAAGTACGGCCGGTCGCTGCGGCCGCACCAGACGCCCAACTTCGTGACGGACCTCGCGGAGTACTGGCCCGACCTCGACGCCGCCTGGCAGCGGGTCACCGAGCGCGACGGCCACGACCACGTGGTGCTGAGCGCCCACTCCACGGGCGGGCTGACGATCTCGCTGTGGGCGGACGCCCGGAAGCCCGCCGCCGCCGGCCTGGTGCTCAACTCGCCGTGGTTCGACATGCACGGCTCGATGCTGGTCCGCACTGTCGGCATGGCGGTGGTGAAGGGGCTCGGCGCCCGGCAGCCGCTGCGCGAGATCAAGCGCGAGGTGACCGGCTTCTACACCCGCAGCCTCCACCGCGACCACGAGGGCGAGTGGGAGTTCGACCTGGCGTGGAAGCCGGTCGAGTCGTGGCCGGTCTACGCCGGCTGGCTGCGCGCGATCCGGCACGGCCACGCCCGGCTGCACCGCGGCCTCGACGTCGGCTGCCCGGCGCTGGTGATGTCGTCGCTGGGCAGCGCCCAACCGGTCGAGATGGGCGACGACGTCCACCGCCACGACATCGTCCTCGACGTCCGGCAGATCCGCCGGTGGGCGACCTCGCTCGGCCGCCACGTCACCAGCGTCGCCATCCAGGACGCCCGGCACGACGTGGTCCTGTCGCTCCCGGACGTCCGCAAGCGCGTCTACGACGAGATGGGCCGCTGGGTCGAGTCGTACGTCGAGTCGCAGCCGATCAGCGTGGGTGACGGGTAGCAGACCACCCGAATGGGCCATGCGGACCCGGGCGCGGCGCTCCTAACGTGGAGGTGAACCGACACGAGGAGGCCTCCCGTGACCGACATGCCCACCCATCCCCAGCAGAGCGGAGAGGCTGTCAGCGGCCATCCGGGCGAGCTGCTGGACAGGTTCCTGGCCCGACTCATCGACGGCGTGCTCCTCGGGATCGCCTACTCGATCCTGTCCGCGATCTTCTCGCCGATCTTCCGGCGCGGCCTGGTCTACTCGACCGGCGAGATCTTCCTCTACAGCCTCTTCCTGTCGATCTCGTTCGTCGCGGTCGCGATCGGCTACTTCGCCTACTTGGAGTCCACGCGTGGCCAGACCCTCGGCAAGATGCTGATGAAGCTCGAGGTGCACGGCCCCGACGGCTCCCTGCCCACGATGGAGCAGGCGGTCCGCCGCAACGCGTTCTACGCGATCCAGCTGATCACGATCATCCCGTTCGTCGGCTGGGTCGTCGGACCCCTGGCGTCCCTCGCGGTCGTGATCCTGATCGCGGTGTCGATCAACAACGACCCGAACCGGCGCCAGGGCTACCACGACCAGTTCGCGGGCGGCACCTACGTGCTCAAGCGCGGCTGAACCACCCGGGCGGCAGGTCAGCGGAGCAGGTTGACGAGGGCGACCACGCCCACGACGACGATCACGCCGCGGAGCACGACCGCGGGGAGCCGCCGTCCGACGCCGGCGCCGATCTGCCCGCCCACGACCGAGCCGAGCGCGATGAGTCCGGCCGCGGCCCAGTCGACGTCGGCGACGAGCACGAAGACCAGCGCGGAGACGGTGTTGACGAGCAGCGCCAGCACGTTCTTGGTGGCGTTGTGGCGCTGCAGGTCGTCGTCGATGCCGATGCCGAGCACGGCGACCAGCAGCACCCCCTGGGCCGCTCCGAAGTAGCCGCCGTAGACGCCGGTGCCGAAGACGGCCGGCCATACCCAGGGGGCACCATGGTCGGGCAGTCCCCCGCGGGCGGCGTGCCGGGCCGCGACCCGACGGCCGATTGCCGGGCCGAGCACCACGAGCGTGACCCCGAGCGCGATGAGCACCGGCACGATCGCCCCGAAGGCGGCGGCAGGCAGCACCAGCAGCAGCAGCGCGCCGGCGACGCCGCCGAGCACGGAGGCGGGGGCCAGCCGCCGCAGCCGCTCCCGCTGCCCGACGAGCTCGCGTCGGTAACCGATCGCCCCGGACAGGCTGCCCGGCACCAGGCCGATCGTGTTGGAGACGTTGGCCGTCACCGGCGGCACGCCGAACGCCAGCAGGGTCGGGAACGTGATCAGCGTTCCCGACCCCACGACCGTGTTGATGGTCCCGGCCGCGACCCCGGCCAGCAGGACCGCGGCGATCTCCAGCCCGGTCACGGACCGGTGGGAGCCTCCCCGCTCGACCCGGAGTCACCCTCCGGCACGTCGGCGGACTTGCCGGCCCCCGGGTTGGCGGCGGTCGCGGCCTCCGCGATCGCGGCCTCGACCGCCTCGCTGGTGCTGCGCAGCTCGGCGTCCTCCTGGGCGCCGCGCTCGAGCTGCGGCTCGCTCGGGCCCATGTCGACCCGCTTCCGAGGCTCCGCGTCCTGCGGGATGCCCTGCAGGTTGTTCATGGTGGAACCGAGGCCCTCGAGCGCCTTGCCGATCTCGCTGGGGACGATCCACACCTTGTTGGCGTCGCCCTCGGCGATCTTCGGCATCATCTGGAGGTACTGGTAGGCGAGCAGCGACTGGTCGGGCTGCCCGTCGTGGATGGCCTGGAAGACCGTCTGGATGGCCTGGCCCTCACCCTGCGCGCGGAGGATCGCGGCCTCGCGGTCGGCCTGGGCCCGCAGGATCTGCGACTCGCGGTCACCCTCGGCGTTGAGGATCGCGGACTGCTTGGCGCCCTCGGCCGTGAGGATCGCGGACTGCCGCTGGCCCTCGGCGGCGAGGATGGCGGCCCGCTTGTCGCGGTCGGCGCGCATCTGCTTCTCCATCGAGTCCTTGATCGACGGCGGCGGGTCGATCCCCTTGAGCTCGACGCGGTTGACGCGGATGCCCCACTTGCCGGTCGCCTCGTCGAGGACGCCGCGCAGCCGGCTGTTGATCGCGTCGCGGCTGGTGAGCGTCTCCTCGAGGTCCATGCCGCCGACGATGTTGCGCAGCGTGGTCATGGTGAGCTGCTCGACCGCCTGGATGTAGTTGGCGATCTCGTAGGTCGCCGACACCGGGTCGGTGACCTGGAAGTAGATGACCGTGTCGATGGAGACGACCAGGTTGTCCTCGGTGATCACCGGCTGCGGCGGGAACGAGACCACCTGCTCGCGCAGGTCGATCATGTAGCGCACCCGGTCGATGAAGGGGACGACCACGTTGAGTCCGGCGGGCAGGGTGCCCTTGTACTTGCCGAAGCGCTCGACGATGCCGGCGCGGGCCTGCGGGACGATCCGGATGGTCTTCGCGAGGAGGACCACCACGAACAGGAACAGCAGGGCCATCAGGACCAGTAGGAATTCCACGGTCAGGCTCCTCTCAGTGCCGAGAACACGGCGTAGACGTCACGGCTCCAGCTTGGGAAGCGGATGGACGTACGCCGTGGCGCCCCGGATCTCCAGGACCTCGACGGTCTCCCCCGCATCGATGGTCAGCGTCTCGTCGAACGGCTGCGCCGACCAGATCTCGCCGCCGAGCCGCACCTGGCCGGGTGTGACGGCGCTGATGGACTCGGTCACGATCCCCTGCCGGCCCACGAGCTTGCCGTGGCCGAGCTGGAGCTCGGGGCCGTTGTGCATGCGCCTGACGAGGTTGGGACGGACCAGGGCCAGCATCGCCGCCGACGCGCCCGCGACGGCGAGGAGCTGAACCGCGACCGGGGCGCCGAGCAGGGCGGTGACCACGCCGGCCAGCGTTCCGATGGCGAGCATCAGCAGGATCAGGTCGAGGCCGAGCATCTCGGCCGCGCCGAGCGCGATACCGAGCCCCAGCCACGCCTGCCACGCGTGCTCCTGGAACCACTCCATGCAGTGACCCTAGCCGCTGACCGGTGAGGTCGCCTGCCGTCTGGTGCGGCGGCGCGCCGCGAAGCGGCCGTCCTCCCGGGTCACCTGCAGCGGCATCCCGAAGGTCGCCGAGAGGTGGGGCTCGGTGACCACCTCGTCGACGGGTCCGGCAGCCACGACCTGCCCCTGACGGAGCAGGAGCGCGTGGGTGAACCCGGGCGGGATCTCCTCGACGTGGTGGGAGACCAGCACGGTCGCCGGCGAGTCCGGGTCGGTGGCCAGCACCGACATCGTCGACACGAGGTCCTCGCGGCCACCGAGGTCGAGCCCGGCGGCCGGCTCGTCGAGCAGCAGCAGCTCCGGGTCGGTCATCAGCGCCCGGGCGATCTGCACCCGCTTCCGCTCCCCTTCGCTGAGGGTGCCGAACGTGCGGTCCTCGAGGTGCGCGATGCCGACCTCGACGAGCAGGTCGCGCGCCCGGTCGTGGTCGAGGTGGTCGTAGGTCTCGCGCCAGCGCCCCACCACGCCGTACGACGCCGACACGACGACGTCGTGGACCCGCTCGCTGCGCGGGATGCGGTCGGTCAGCGCGGCGCTGGTGATCCCGATCCGCGGGCGGAGGTCGAAGACATCGACGGTCCCGAGCACCTCGTCGAGGATGCCGGCGACGCCGGAGCTGGGGTGGATCTGGGCGGACGCGACCTGCAGCAGGGTGGTCTTGCCGGCACCGTTGGGGCCCAGCACCACCCACCGCTCGTCGGCGTGGACGGTCCAGCTGACCCGGTCGAGGAGGGTGGCCCTGCCCCGCCGGACGGTGACGTCGGCGAACTCGAGCACGGCGGACATGACGGCAACCCTAGGGCACCCTGCGTATCGTCGTTCGCCGTGACCTCCGACCTCCCCGTCTCCGCCGTGCTCGCGTGGTGGGGCACCGCGTGGCTCCGCGGTCACGCGGCGCCCGACGACCTGCTCGACGCGGTGATCGGCGGCGACGCGACCCACGCCGTCGCCGGGATGCCGGCACCGGACGGGGAGGGCACCACCACGCTGCTGGCGGGGCTGGCCGCGTTGCGCGCCGCCGGTGCGAGCGCGCTCGGCTGTGCCGTGCCGACGCCCGGCGACCCGGTCGGCCTCGGCGGGCCGCGGGAGTTCAACAGCGCCGCCCTCGAGGCCGGCCAGGCCGTGGTCGCGACCGGCACGGGGCTCGGCCTGGTCCCGCAGCGGGTGGGCGCGGCGGTCGTGTGGCAGGTGCTGCCCGCCGACCGGCGGCCGCTGCCCGACGTCGGCGAGGCGGACCGCGCGCTGCGTCGGGCGCTCCTCGACACCGCCGACGCTCTCGCCGCCCTCGACGTCGCCCGGTGGCGGCCGGAGGTGGCCGACGAGCTCATGGACCTGCGCCACCCGCGACCGGTAGCCGCGCCGCCCGGCACCCCGGCCCGCTGCCTCGACCTCGCCGGTCGCGGGCTGCAGGCGATCACGATCGTCGACCTGGCCCTCGAGGACGACGGCGGCGCCGTGTCGGCGCACGAGATGCAGCGGCGGCGGGACGCGCTGCAGCCGCTCGCGACGGCCGGCCGGCACGCGGTGGTGGCCGCCTGCTCGCCCGAGGTCTGGCCGGAGTGAGGCCCGACTGATGGCCGGAGTGAGGCCCGACTGATGGCCGGAGTGAGGCGGGAGGCCTCCGGGCCGCTAGCCTCGTGCCCGCCATGGAGCACAGCGACGCCACCCACGGGGACGCCCCGCAGACCCTGCTGATCACCCTCACCGGGAGGGACCGGCCGGGCGTCACCTCCACCGTCTTCGACACCCTGTCCCGCGCCGGCGTCGAGGTCCTCGACATCGAGCAGATCCTGCTCCGCGGCCGGCTCGTGCTCGGTGTCCTGGTCACGCTCCCCCGCGACTGGAAGCGGCTGCGCGACGCCGTCGAGCGCACGGCGCAGGAGCTCGACATGACCGTCGAGACCGAGCGCGGGGTCGGCGACAACAAGCCGCGTCGCGAGGGGCGCGCCCACGTCACCGTCATCGGTACGCCGCTGCGCGCGGCCGCCATGGCGGCGGTGGCCGGCCGGATCGCCGACAGCGGCGCCAACATCGACCGCATCGAGCGGATGGCGCGCTACCCCGTCACCGCCATCGACCTCCACGTCTCCGGCGCCGACCCCGACAAGCTGCGCGCGCTGCTCGCCCTCGAGGCCGCGAAGCAGGGCATCGACGTGGCGGTGCAGCCCGCCAACCTGATGCGACGCGGGATGCGGCTCATCGTCATGGACGTCGACTCGACGCTGGTCCAGGGCGAGGTCATCGAGATGCTCGCCGCCCACGCGGGGCACGAGGCCGAGGTCGCGGAGATCACCGAGCGGGCCATGCGCGGCGAGCTCGACTTCGAGGAGTCGCTGCGGGCCCGGGTCGCGCTGCTCGAGGGCCTCGACGCGAGCGCTCTCGACCGGGTCCACGACGACCTCCAGCTCGCGCCGGGCGCGCGCACCATGGTCCGCGTGCTGCGCCGCCTCGGCTACCGCTTCGCCATCGTCTCCGGCGGGTTCAGCCAGATCACCGACCGGCTCGCCTACGAGCTCGGCATCCACTTCTCGCGCGCCAACGAGCTCGAGGTCGTCGACGGGAAGCTCACCGGCCGCATCGTGGGCGACGTCGTCGACCGCGCCGGCAAGGCGGCAGCGCTGCGCCAGTTCGCCGCCGAGGTGGGCGTCCCGGTGGCCTCGGTCATCGCCATCGGCGACGGCGCCAACGACCTCGACATGCTCAGCGCCGCCGGCCTCGGGATCGCCTACAACGCCAAGCCGGTGGTCCGCGACGCCGCGGACACCGCGGTGAACGTCCCCTACCTCGACGCGATCATGTACCTCCTCGGGATCTCCCGGGAGGAGATCGAGGCCGCCGACGCCGAGGCCGGCATCGTCACCCCCGCGCCGCCGCTCGGCTGACCGGGCCGGGTCCGGCCGCGGCTCAGCCGCGTCCGACGTGGAAGGCCTCGAGCCGCGCCGTGCCCTCCGCGAGGTCGCCCCAGCTGCCCTCGTAGGCGAACACCGCGATCCCGCTCGTGGGGTAGCCCGCCATCATCTCCGCCGACGCGCCGGCGTCGCCGTCACCGTCGTCGAGCAGGCTGGCGAGCGTGGCGACGGTCGGGTTGTGCCCGACGACCACGAGGGTCGTGGCCTCGTCGGGGGTCAGCCGCACCAGGTCGAGAGCGGTCTCCGGCGAAGCGGCGTAGAGGCCGCGGTCGAGGTCCGCCTCGACGTCCCAGCCGGCGCCCCGGGCGAGCGACTCCCAGGTCCCGACGGCACGCGACGCCGCCGAGACCAGGGCGTGGTCCGGACTGATGCCGCGGGCCGCCAGCCAGCGGCCGGCGGCGGCCGCGTCGTCGTGCCCGCGGTCGGTGAGCCGTCGCTCGAAGTCGGTGGGGCCGTCCTGCTCGGCCTTGCTGTGCCGGACCACCACGAGGTGGCGCGTCCGTCGCTGCTGCTGCTGCACGGGCCCACTCTGGCAGCCGATAGCCTCCCTGTCATGCCCGGACCCCTCATGATCATCGGCGGCGCCGAGGACAAGCTCGGCAAGCGCACCATCCTGCGGGAGTTCGTCGCGGCGGCCGGCGGCGAGGAGTCCCGGATCGCGGTCATCGCGACGGCGTCGTCCCTCGGTCCCGAGGTCGTCGAGGTGTACGACGCGCTGTTCCGCAAGCTGGGCGCCGCCGAGGTGGTCTCGGTGCGGCCGGAGAGCCGCGAGGACGCCCACGACCCCGACCTCGTCGAGCAGCTCGGCAAGGCCACCGGCATCTTCATGACCGGCGGCAACCAGCTGAAGCTCTCCGCTGTCATCTGCGGCACCCCGTTCGGCGACGCCCTCGTGGAGGCCCACGAGCGCGGCGTGGTCGTCGGCGGCACCTCCGCCGGGGCCAGCATCCAGTCGTCGCACATGGTGGCGTTCGGTGGCCCGGGCTCGACGCCCAAGCAGCGCATGACGCAGGTGGCGGCCGGCCTCGGGCTGCTGCAGTCCGCGGTGATCGACCAGCACTTCGACCAGCGCAACCGCTACGGCCGGCTGCTGATGATCGTGAGCCAGTCGCCGTCCCTGCTCGGCATCGGCGTCGACGAGGACACGGCCGCGGTGGTCGAGCACGTGGACGGCCACGAGCTCCTCCGGGTCGTCGGCCGGGGCGCGGTCGCGATCTTCGACCCGGCCCGGATCGTCACCAACGCCTACGAGGCGAAGCGCTCCTCGCCGCTGCTGGCCAGCGGGGTGGTGCTGCACGTCCTCCCCCATGGCAGCACCTTCGACCTCACCACCCGCACCCTGGTCCCCCAGCCCGCCACCGTCGACCCCGCGGAGGCGGCCGAGATCGCCGAGGCCGGCCGCGACCTGCGCCAGCTGGCCCGCGACATCGCGGCCGCCGACGCCTCGCCGTCGGCCCTGCGACGCAGGCTGGCGCGCTCCCGACGCCCACAGTCCCCCACCCCCGACGAGGACGGAGCCTCCCGATGACCGAACGACCGACCCCCGACCTGTCGATCGTCGAGACGAGGGTCTACCGGGGACCGAACGTCTGGTCCTACGACAAGGCCATCCACCTCGTCGTGGACCTCGGCGTCCTCGAGCAGCACCCCACCAACACGCTGCCCGGCTTCACCGACCACCTCCTCCAGGCGCTGCCCGGACTGCGCGAGCACTCCTGCTCGCGCGGCCGCCGCGGCGGCTTCGTGGAGCGGCTCCACGAGGGCACCTGGCTGGGCCACGTCGCCGAGCACTGCGCCCTCGCGCTCCAGCAGGTCGTCGGGCACGACGTACGCCGGGGCAAGACGCGGCAGGTCAAGGGGACGACCGGCGTCTACAACGTCATCTACGGCTACATCGACGAGCAGGTCGGCCTGGCGGCCGGGCGGCTGGCGGTGCGGCTGGTCAACCACCTCGTGCAGGCCGACCCCGAGTTCGACTGGGAGAAGGAGCTCGAGGCCTTCATCCTGCGCGCCGAGCGGACGGCGTTCGGCCCGTCCACCCAGGCGCTGGTCGACGAGGCGGTCTCGCGCGACATCCCGTGGCTGCGGCTCAACAAGTACTCCCTCGTCCAGCTCGGGCAGGGCGTCCACGCCAAGCGGATCCGCGCCACGATGACGTCGGAGACCTCCTCCATCGCGGTCGACGTCGCCTCCGACAAGGACCTGACGACCCGGCTGCTCAGCGCGGCCGGCCTGCCGGTGCCGAAGCAGGAGTCGGTGCGCACCGTCGACCAGGCCGTCGCCGTCGCCCGACGGATCGGATTCCCGGTCGTCGTCAAGCCACTCGACGGCAACCACGGCCGGGGCGTCTGCCTCGACCTGCGCGACGAGGACGCGGTGCGCGAGGCGTTCCCCGTGGCCCAGGAGCAGTCGCGCCGCGGCACGGTGATCGTCGAGTCGTTCATCACCGGCAAGGACTACCGGTGCCTGATCATCGACGGGAAGATGGCCGCGATCGCCGAGCGGGTGCCGGCCCACGTCGTCGGTGACGGCACCTCCACGGTCCGCCAGCTCGTGGACCTCACCAACGCGGACCCGCGCCGCGGTGTCGGTCACGAGAAGGTGCTGACCCGGATCAAGGTCGACGCCGCGGCCGAGGAGCTGCTGGCCGCCCAGGGCTACGACCTCGACTCCGTGCCGCCGGCCGGCGAGATGGTGAAGCTGACCCTGACGGGCAACATGTCCACGGGCGGCATCTCCATCGACCGCACCTACGAGGCGCACCCGGAGAACGTCGAGATCGCCGAGGAGGCGGCCCAGATGATCGGACTCGACATCGCCGGCATCGACTTCATCTGCCCGGACATCACCGAGCCCGTCCGCGAGACCGGCGGCGCGATCTGCGAGGTCAACGCCGCGCCCGGCTTCCGGATGCACACCCACCCGACCATCGGCGAGCCGCAGTTCATCGCCAAGCCGGTGATCGACATGCTCTTCCCGCCGGGCGCCCCGTCACGGATCCCGATCGTCGCGGTGACCGGCACCAACGGCAAGACCACGACGTCGCGGATGATCTCCCACGTCTTCAAGGGGATGGGCCGCAAGGTCGGGATGACCTCGACGGACGGCGTCGTGATCGACGAGCGGCTGCTGATCCGCGCCGACGCCTCCGGTCCGCGCTCCGCCCGGATGGTGCTGCAGAACCCCCGAGTCGACTTCGCCGTCTTCGAGGTGGCACGCGGCGGCATACTGCGCGAGGGCCTCGGCTACGAGCGCAACGACGTCGCGGTCGTGCTCAACGTGCAGCCCGACCACCTCGGGCTGCGCGGCATCGACACCGTCGAGCAGCTCGCCGACGTCAAGGCCGTCATCGTCGAGGCCGTCCCCCGCGACGGCCACGCCGTCCTGAACGCCGACGACCCGCTGGTCCGCGAGATGCGGCGCCGCTGCTCCGGCCAGGTGGTGTGGTTCTCCATGGAGCCGCCCGGCTCCGAGGTGCGCGACATGATCGAGGCGCACTGCCGCCGCGGCGGCAAGGCGCTCGTGCTGAACTCCTCGGAGCGCGGCGAGATGATCGTGGTCAAGCACGGTCCGCGCGAGATGCAGCTCGCCTGGACCCACCTGCTCCCGGCGACCTTCGGCGGCAAGGCGCGGATGAACGTCCAGAACGCGCTCGCCGCCGCCGCCGCGGCCTTCGCCGCGGGTGCGCCGCTGCACGACATCCGGCAGGGCCTGCGCACCTTCTCCACCAGCTACTACCTCTCCCCCGGCCGGCTCAACCAGGTCGACGTCGACGGCATCAGCGTCATCGTCGACTACTGCCACAACGCACCGGGCATGCGGATGCTGGGCGACTTCGTCGACCGCATGGGCGACTCGATGTCCTCCTCGCACGACCTCGCCCGGCCGTCCCGCATCGGCATCGTGTCGACCGCCGGCGACCGTCGTGACGAGGACGCCCGCGAGCTCGGTGAGGTGGCCGCCCAGCACTTCGACGTGGTCATCGTCCGCGAGGACGTCCAGCTGAGGGGCCGGGAGCGCGGCGACGTCGCGGCGCTGGTCGTCGAGGGCGTGCAGAAGGCGATGGGTGAGGGCGCGCGGTGCAAGCAGGTCGAGACCGTGCTCGAGGAGATCGAGGCGGTCCGCCACGCGATGAGCCGCGCCAACCGGGGCGACCTGGTGGTGGTCTGCGTCGACCAGCACTCGGCGGTGATGACCGAGCTCGAGGGCTGGTCGCACCAGGCCCAGGCCGGGTCGGGCGCCAGCGCCGACGCACCGGCCGCGGACCCGGACTACGCCCCGTCCTCACCGGAGTCCTGACCCACTACCGCTCCGTGGCGGGCAGCACCTCGCCGAGGAACTCCCGGACCGTCGCGTGGGCCGGGTGGATCACCCGGCCGTCCGGCACGACGACGTGCCGGACGTCGGGCAGCAGGTCCGCGAGCCGGTCGTCGACGGCCCGGGCGGTCTCCGAGGAGGCCGCCGCCGTCACCACGAGCACCGGCAGGTCCACCCCGGCGAGCTCCTCGGCCGTCGGGGCGAACGGCTCCGCGGAGAGGTCCAGGCCCTGCCCGCGGACCTCGGCCAGCAGCACTGCGCCGGCGTTCTCGTAGACCTCCCGCGACACACGGTCGAGCCCCGCCCAGGTGCCGGGCCCGAGCACGAGGTCCAGCACGGCGCGCGAGGCCTGGACCGGGTCGGGCTGGTCGCCGGCGGCCAGCAGGGCCTTCCGCAGCCCGTCTGCCCAGCGCTGGGCGTGCCGGTCGAGGGCGAAGACCGCCGGCTCGAGCAGCACCAGCGCGCGCACCAGGTCCGGGCGACGCACGGCGAGCGCCAGCGCGACCAGCCCGCCCGTGCTGCGCCCCATCACGACCGCCGGCGCGGCGTCGAGGTGCTCCAGCAGCGCGACGGCGTCGTCGACGGCGTCGTCGAGGTCCACAAGCGCAGGACGGTCCGGCCCGCTGCGGTGGTAGCCGCGGCGGTCGTAGACGATCGTGCGGGCCCTCGACGCGAGCTCTCGGGCGGCGTCCTCCCAGAAGGCGGCCGAGCCCGGGCTGCCGTGGATCCCCAGCAGTGGCGCACCGGCACCCCGCTCCTCGTAGTGGAGGGCCCAGCCGTCACGCGGGAGCGTTGGCATCCACCCAGCCTACGGCTGCGCGCGGAGCACCTTGTCCCGCAGCGTCTCGGGCGTGTCCGGCGTGCCCCCGTGGTCGGCGATCCAGCGGTAGACGCCCTCGCGGTCCTCGTGGCACATCAGCGCCGCCACGTCGCCCGGCTCGGCCTGCTCCACCACGGCGGCGAGGCCCTCGACCTCGGTGGGGTACGACGGCACCTCCTCGACGCCCACCCGGGCCGCTCCGGCCCGGATCAGCCCGTCGAGCTCCTCCATGCTGCGGCCACGCAGGTAGCGGCCCTTGTGGGCGGCGACCATCAGGTCGCTGTCGCGCGCCCCGATCTCGCCGAGCTTCTCGATGAGCTCGTCCTGGCGGTCGCCGACGACGCCGAGGGCGAGCAGCAGCCGGCCCCCCTGTGGCCGGATGCCGTTCATGATCTCCAGCAGGGCCTCGAGGCCGGCCTCGTTGTGGGCGAGGTCGACGACCACCGACACCTCGCCGAGGCTGAAGACGTTCATCCTGCCCGGGTTGTGCTCGGCGTCCGGCCGGAAGGTGCGCAGCCCCTCGACCACGGCCTCGCGCGGCAGCCCGACGGCCAACCCGGCGGAGGCGGCCGCGAGGGTGTTCTCGACGTTGAAGCGGGAGAGCCCGGCCAGGGTCATCGGCACGTCGACCAGCGGCACCAGGGGGTCGGGGTCGGCGTCGGGACGCAGCACCGACACCCAGCCGTCGATCACGGTGGTCGCCCGGCCACCCGTGCTGAGGACCTCGCGGATCGCCGGGGAGTCGGGGTCGCGGGAGAACACCCACGGTTGGGCCTTGATCGCCGCCCGCATGGCGAGCACGCGGGGGTCGTCGGCGTTGAGCACCGACCACCCGCTCTTGCGGGTGATCCGGGCGACCACCGACTTCACCTCGGCCAGCTGGTCGACGGTGTCGATGCCGTGGAGGCCGAGGTGGTCTGCCGAGACGTTGGTGACGACGGAGACGTCGTTGCGGGTGAGGCCGATGCCCTTGAGCAGGATCCCGCCGCGTGCGGTCTCGGTGACGGCGAGCTGGACCTCCGGGTGGGCGAGCACCCGACCGGCCCCGCTGGGCCCGGAGTAGTCGCCCGCCTCGACCAGCGTGCCGTCGATGTAGATGCCGTCGGTGTTCGACCAGCCGGCGAGCAGCCCGCTCGTCCGGGCGAGGTGCGCGATCATCCGCGAGGTCGTGGTCTTGCCGTTCGTCCCCGTCACCGCGACCACCGGGACCCGGGGGACGAGCGTGCGCGGCCCCTCCCCGTCCTCGGCAGCCATGACCCGCTCGGCGGCGCGCCCCACGGCCGCCTCGACGTCGGCCCCGGGCACGGCGTCGAGCACGTCCGCGACGGCGCGCCCCATCTCCTGGGCCCGGTTGCGGTGGCGCCACGGGTAGGCGACGACGAGCCGGTGCGGGTCGGGCGTCGGCCGCACCCGGACTGCGAGCCGCACCGTGCCCGACTCCAGCGCGACGGCACGGACGAGCTTTGCCACCGCCCGGGCCGCGAAGCGCTGCCGGAAGCCGGACTCGCTCGGCCCCGGGCGGGCGTTCTTCAGACCGATCCGGCGCGCGAGGCGCAGGGATGTCTCCTCCGAGGCGTTCACGAGCGGGCTGACGTCGAGCGTGAGCTTGATGGCTGCACGCGGGAAGTACAGGTTGGGGCCTTCGAGGACGCGGAGCTCGACGAGGGACGTCACCGGGACACGTTATCGGGGCCGGACCGGAGCTCGCCGGGGGCGTTAGCCTCGAAGCCGTGAGCGGACGCTTCCCGCCCTCCCGTCTCGTGTCCGGCGGCCAGACCGGAGCCGACCGGGCCGCCCTGGACTGGGCGGTCCGCCACGGGGTGCCCCACGGCGGCTGGTGCCCCGCGGGCGGCCTCGCCGAGGACCGGCCGGACCCGCCCGGCCTGCTCGACGACTACCCCGGGCTCCGGGCCACCCCCACGGCCGAGTACGCCGTGCGCACCTCCTGGAACGTCCGCGACAGCGACGCGACGCTGCTGCTCGTCCCACCCGGCCACGCGCTGACCGGCGGCACGGCGTACACCCGCGACGAGGCGGTCCGCCTGGGGCGTCCCCACCTGATGACCGACGGCACCGACCCGGAGGCCGTGCTCGACTGGCTGCGGGACGGGCTGGTGCTCAACGTGGCGGGTCCCCGGGAGAGCCGGGTGCCGGGCACATACGACTGCACGACGGACCTGCTCGACGCGCTGCTGCGGTTGTCCGACGAGGGGTGACCCCCCAGGCCGCTCGCTCAGGCGCCCATCGCGTGGAAGCCGCCGTCGACGTGGACGATCTCGCCGGTGGTCGCCGGGAAGAAGTCCGACAGCAGCGCGCACACCGCACGCGCCGTGGGCGTGTGATCCGTCTCGTCCCAGCCGAGCGGGGCGCGGTCGCTCCACATGGACTCGAGCTCCTCGAAGCCGGGGATCGCCTTGGCAGCCAGCGTCTTGAGCGGCCCGGCGGAGACGAGGTTGACCCGGATCCCGTCGGGGCCGAGGTCGCGGGCGAGGTAGCGCGCGCACGACTCCAGCCCCGCCTTGGCGACGCCCATCCAGTCGTACGCCGGCCAGGCCACCGTCGCGTCGAAGGTCAGCCCGACGACCGAGCCGCCCTCGGACATCAGCGGCTTGCAGGCCGTCGCGAGCGACTTCAGCGAGTACGCCGAGACCTGCACCGCCTGGGCCACGTCGGGCCACGGGCCGTCCAGGAACTTGCCGCCGAGCAGCGTCTCGGGGTTGCCGTAGGCGATCGAGTGGACGACCCCGTCGAGGCCGTCGACGTGCTCGCGGACCGCGTCGGCCAGCCCGGCGAGGTGGTCGTCATCGGTGACGTCGAGCTCGAGGACCGGTGGCTCGGTCGGCAGCCGCTTGGCGATCCGCCTGGTGATGCCGAGCGCGCGCCCGAAGTTGGAGATGAGCACCGTGGCGCCCTGCTCCTGGGCAACCTTGGCGGTGGCGAAGCCGATGGAGGTGTCCATCGTGACTCCGGCGACCAGGATGCGCTTGCCGTCGAGGATTCCCATGTCCGTCTCCCGTTCCTTCGCTCAGTGACCTGTGCCGTCGGTGGGTCAGTGACCCATGCCGAGTCCGCCGTCGACCGGGATGACCGCACCGGTGACGTAGGAGGCGCCGGGGCCGGTCAGCCAGAGCACGGTCTGCGCGACCTCGTCCGTCGAGCCGTAGCGGCCCAGCGGCACCTGGCCCTTGATGGCGTCCTTCTGGTCGTCGGTGAGCACCGCGGTCATGTCGGTGTCGATGAAGCCGGGCGCGACGACGTTGGCGGTGATCGAGCGTGACCCGAGCTCCCGCGCCAGGGATCGGGCCATGCCCACGAGCCCGGCCTTGGAGGCGGCGTAGTTGACCTGGCCGGCAGAGCCCAGCAGGCCGACGACGGAGGAGATGAAGACGATCCGGCCGCGCCGCAGCCGGAGCATCCCCTTGGCGGCGCGCTTGGCGAGCCGGAAGGAGCCGGTCAGGTTGGTCTCGAGGACCGACGACCAGTCGTCCTCGGACATCCGCAGCAGCAGCGTGTCGGCGGTGATGCCGGCGTTGGCGACGAGCACCTCGACCGGCCCGTGCTCCTTCTCGACGGCGGCGAACGCCGCCTCGACCGCGGCCGGGTCCGTGACGTCGCAGCGGATGTCGAGCGCGCCCACCGGGGCGCCGCCGCTGCGGGTGGTCACCGCGACCTTGTCGCCGGCGGCGAGGTACGCCTCGGCGATGGCACGGCCGATGCCACGGTTGCCGCCCGTGACGAGGACGGACCTCGGCTCGGACTGCTTGTCGGGCTGGTCGGGGTCGGTTCCCGTGGTCTGGCTCACGTCACGCGACGCTAGCGATTACCGCGGGGTATCCGAAAAGGACTCACTCGTCCTCGAGCCGGAAGCCGATCTTCATGCCGACCTGGAAGTGCTCGACGCCGCCGTCCTTGACCTGGCCGCGGATCTGGGTGACCTCGAACCAGTCGAGGTGGCGCAGCGTGCGGCTGGCCCGGTCGATGCCGTTGCGGATCGCCTGGTCCACGCCCTCGGGGGACGTGCCGACGATCTCGGTGACGCGGTAGGTGCGGTTCGACATGGGTTCCTCTCGACGATCCGGTGCGCGCGACGCACACCACGTTGAACCCGGATCGTAGCCACGTACGCTCGAAGCATGGGCAGGGACAAGCGAGCATCCTCCGACGCGGTACGCATCACGACGGCCGCGACGAGCCCGCAGGCCGACCTCAAGGCCCGGCAGCGGCGCTACCTCTACTCGATGTCGCTGCGCACGATCTGCTTCGTCGGCGCGATCCTCGTGGGTCCCGGCTGGTTCCGATGGGTTCTCGTGGCAGGTGCCATCGTGCTGCCCTACATCGCCGTGGTGATGGCCAACGCGGTGGCGTCGAAGTCCGACGACTTCGCGCTCCAGGACGACCTGACCCAGCGGCCGCAGCTCACGTCCGGCACGGAATCCGTACGCGGACCGGGCCAGTCCACCGGTTGACGTCCGACGGCCGTTGGCCAAGAATCCCCCTTCGGGCTGGGTCTCCCCCGTTCCAGCCCAAGCAGTGCCGGACGGTCCGCGTGGTCGTCCGGCACTGTCACATCCTGGGCACGTGCCGGCCGCTGCCCGGCGCCCCCAACGGACCTGAGAGCCTGTCCCGGTGAGTGACGCCTCCGACGAGCCGGCCGAGCTGCTGTCCTGCTCCGCCAAGGGGTGCACGGCGGACGCCGCGTGGGCCCTGCTGTGGAACAACCCGCGGCTGCACACGCCCGACCGGCGCAAGACCTGGCTCGCGTGCGACGAGCACCGCAGCACGCTCGGCGACTTCCTGGGCGCCCGCGGGTTCCTCAGGGACGTCGTCCCCGTCGACGAGCGGCCGGACGCCTAGACCCGGTCACGATCAGCCGCCGATCGCCGACATCGGCCGCTCCGGCTGCAGGAACGCCGGGTCGTCGATGCCGTGCCCCGCGCGCTTGCCGCGCATCGCCGCGACCCAGCGCTCGGCGAGGTCCTCGTCGTCGGCCCCGCCGCGCAGTGCCGCCCGCAGGTCGGACTCCTCGCGAGCGAACAGGCAGTTGCGGACCTGCCCGTCGGCGGTGAGCCGCACCCGGTCGCAGTCGCCGCAGAAGGGCCGGGTGACCGACGCGATGACACCCACCGTCCCCGGGCCGCCGTCGACGTGGAAGAGCTCGGCCGGCGCGCTGCCGCGCGGCTCGGACACCGGGGTCAGCTCGAACTCGCGCCGGAGGTGGTCGAAGATCTCGTCGGCGGTCACCATCGCCGTGCGGCTCCAGCCGTGCTGGGCGTCGAGCGGCATCTGCTCGATGAACCGCAGGTCGTAACCCTCCGCGAGGGCCCACCGCAGCAGCTCCGGAGCCTGGTCGTCGTTGACGCCGCGCAGTAGCACGGCGTTGATCTTCACGGGCGTCAGGCCCGCCTCGCGAGCCGCCTCGAGCCCCGCGACCACGTCGTGGAACCGGTCGCGTCGGGTGATCTCCAGGAACGTGTCGGGACGCACGGTGTCGAGGCTGACGTTGACCCGGTCGAGGCCCACCTCGCGCAGCGCGCCGGCGGTGCGGGCGAGCCCCAGGGCGTTGGTGGTGAGCGACAGCTCGACCGACGGGTCGATCTCCTTCGTGCGGCGCACGATGTCCACGAGCCCTCGGCGGACCAGCGGCTCGCCTCCCGTGAAGCGGACCTCGCGGATGCCGAGCAGCCGGACGCCGATCCCCATCAGCCGGACGACCTCGTCGTCGGTGAGCACGTCCTCGCCGGGCAGCCAGTCGAGACCCTCGGCGGGCATGCAGTAGGAGCACCGCAGGTTGCAGCGGTCGGTCAGCGAGACCCGGAGGTCCGTCGCGACCCGGCCGTAGCGGTCCTCGAGCGTGTGCGTCGTCACGTTCGCGAGTCTAGGCGCCACGGAGCAGGAAGCCGAGCGACCACCGGCGGGCCGGGCGGTTCGGGCCGCCCGATAGATTTCGGGGGTGAGTTCCCTGCGGTTCCTGCTCAGCCGGCGCTGGGTGCTCTTCGCCCTCGTCGTCGGGCTGCTCGCCTACCTGGCGTGGGTGCTCGGGCAGTGGCAGTTCGACCGCCTCGAGGAGCGGCAGGACCGCAACGCCCTCATCGAGCGCAACGAGCAGGCGCCGCCCGTGCCGCCGGGCGAGCTGATGCCCGTCGGCGACGACGTGGCCGCCTCGGACGAGTGGCGCACCGTCACCGCGACCGGCACCTACGCTGTCGAGGACACCGTCATCGTCCGCTACCGGACCCGCGACGGCGCCGCGGGCGTCGAGGTCGTGGTGCCGCTGGTGACCGCCGACGGCACCGCCCTGCTGGTCGACCGCGGCTGGCTGCCGACGGACAACCGGGGCACCGCCGACCCCGACGACGTGCCGGCCCCGCCGCAGGGCGAGGTCACCGTCACCGGCTGGGTCCGCGTGGACGCCACCGGGGACAGCTCCTCCGTCACCGACCAGTCGACCCGCGCCATCTCCAGCGACGCGATCGGCGAGGCCCTCGACCGGGAGGTGTACGGCGGCTTCGTCGAGCTGCGCGAGGAGAGCCCCGCGCCCGCCGAGCCGCTGGCCCCCGCCGAGCTCCCCGAGCTCGACAGCGGCCCGCACTTCTTCTACGGCCTGCAGTGGTGGTTCTTCGGCCTGCTCGCCCTCGTCGGCTTCGGCTACCTGGCCTGGGACGAGTGGCGCAAGCGCCCCGGACGCGGCTCGCGGCCCGGTGCGACTACGGGTGACGGCGTCGCGAGCGGGGTCGGCGGCTCAGTCCCTCGCAGATGACGAGGTAGAAGAGGATCGAGCCGACGACGTAGGCCGCCGTGGCCACGGCCACGTCGCCGCCGAAGAGCCCGACGAGAGTGGCAGGCAGCAGCCCGAACAGGGCGGCGACGAAGCCGATCATCAGCTTGTCCAGGGCCTCGAGCTGTGGGCGTGGGGCGCTCCGCCCCTTGCTGGCGCGTGGGGGTTGGCTCATGCCTCGATCGTGTGCCGGCCCGGTGGCCCGGCGCATCGCCCAGATCAACGATCCGGCGCCGGCGGCAGGACTAGGCGACGGGCGCGTCCTCGATGAACTGCGTGCGGTAGAGGTCGGCGTACAGCCCGACCTGCGCGAGCAGCTCGGAGTGGGTGCCGGCCTGGACGATCCGCCCCTCGTCGAGCACGAGGATCCGGTCGGCGCCGCGGACGGTCGAGAGCCGGTGCGCGATGACCAGCGACGTGCGGCCCTCGAGCGCGGCGTCGAGGGCGCGCTGCACGGCGGCCTCGGACTCGCTGTCGAGGTGGGCGGTGGCCTCGTCGAGCACGACGATGGACGGCGCCTTGAGCAGCAGCCGGGCGATCGCGAGCCGCTGCCGCTCGCCTCCGGAGAGGCGGTAGCCGCGGTCGCCGACGACGGTGTCGAGACCGTCCGGCAGCGAGCGGACGAGGGTCGCGATCTGCGCCGCCTCCAGCGCCGACCAGACCTGCTCGTCGGAGGCGCCGGGCCGCGCGTAGAGCAGGTTCGCGCGGATGGTGTCGTGGAACATGTGCGCGTCCTGGGTGACGTAGCCGACCGTGTCCTCGAGGGACTGCAGCGTGACGTCGCGGACGTCGTGGTCGTCGACCCGCACGGCGCCGGACTCGACGTCGTACAGCCGGGCGACGAGGTGGGTCACCGTGGTCTTGCCGGCCCCGGACGGGCCGACCAGCGCCACCATCTGCCCCGGCTCGGCGGTGAAGGAGATGTCGTTGAGCACCTGGCCGGTGTCGCGGCTCTCAGTGCGGGCGACCGCCTCCAGCGAGGCGAGCGAGATCTCGTCGGCGCGCGGGTAGGTGAACGCGACGTGGTCGAACTCGAGCTTCGCCGCCGTCGGCGGCAGGTCCGACGCGTCCGGCTTCTCGCTGATCATCGACGGCAGGTCGAGCACCTCGAAGACACGCTCGAAGCTGACCAGCGCGGTCATCACGTCGATGCGGACGTTGGACAGGCTCTGCAGGGGCCCGAGGAGCCGCACCAGCAGCGTGCCGAGCGCGATGACGGTGCCGACGGTGAGGGCGTCCGAGAGCACCAGGTGGCCGCCGACGCCGTAGACGACCGCCGTCGCCAGGGCCGGGACCAGCAGCATCGTCGACACGAAGATGCGGGTCACCAGGCTGATCCGGACGCCGAGGTCGCGGACCGTGCGGGCACGGCCGGCGAAGTGGGCGTCCTCCTCGTCCCGGCGGCCGAACAGCTTGAGCAGCATGGCGCCGCCCACGTTGAAGCGCTCGGTCATCACGTTGCCCATGTCGGCGTTGCCGTCCATCTGCTCCCGGGTCAGCCGGGCGATGCGCGAGCTCACCAGCCGGGAGGAGAGGAAGAGCAGCGGGAACAGCGCCAGGCACAGCAGCGTCACCTGCCAGCTCAGCGCGAACATCGCGATGCCGACGACCACGACCGAGATGGTGCTGGAGACGGTCCCGGACAGGGTGGAGGTGAAGGCGCGCTGCGCGCCGATCACGTCGTTGTTCAGGCGGGAGACGAGCGCGCCGGTCTGGGTGCGGGTGAAGAACGCCAGCGACTGCCGCTGGACGTGCCCGAAGACCCGCGTGCGCAGGTCGTAGATCAGGCCCTCGCCGATCCGTGCGGAGAGCCAGCCGCCGAGGACGCCGAGCACGGCGCCGACGAGCGCGGTGAGCGCCATGCCGAGCGCCAGCAGCGTGATGAGCCGGCCGTCGCCCTCGGCGATGCCGTCGTCGATGATCCGCTGCACCAGCAGCGGGTTGACCACGACGAGCGCCGCGTCGAGGACGGTGACGGCCAGGAACACCGCGATCGTGCCCCTGTGGGGGCCTGCGAAGGTGAGCACGCGCCGGAGCGTGCGCGGGTCGATGCGCGCCTTGGCCGCCTCGCGGTCCGTCCGCATGTGGCGCCAGGCCGGCCCCATTCCCATGCTCAGCGACACGACGTCCTCCTCGTTCCCCGGCTACTCCACCCCGGCTACTCCACCCCGGCCATCAGCCGGGCCACCTCCCGGAAGCGCCGCACCTGCGCCTCGCGCTCGAACCTACGCTGCTCCTCCAGCGAGCGGTCCGAGGCGTCGAGCAGCAGCGCCTTGGTCTCGCGCACCGCGCCCGCCAGGGGTGCGGTGAGGGCGCCGACGAGGTCCTCGACGGTGCCGTCGAGCTCCGCCGCGGGTACGGCGGCCGTCGCCAGGCCGATCTCGACGGCCTCGCGGGCGGTCACCATCCGTGCCGTGGCGCAGATCTCCAGTGCCCTGGCGTAGCCAACGCTGGCGACCAGCGGCTTTGTTCCCGTCAGGTCCGGCACCAGGCCCAGGGCCGGCTCCTTCATGCACAGCAGCGCGTCGTCCGCGAGCACCCGCAGGTCGCACGACAGGGCGAGCTGGAAGCCGGCGCCGATGGCGTAGCCCTGCACGACGGCCACGGAGACGAAGCGCGGGTCCCGCAGGAACGTGAAGCCCTGCTGGTACTCGTCGATCGTCGCCGACATCTCCTCGTCGCTCAGCCGCAGCAGGTCGGCGACCGACTCGTGGCTGCCGCCGCCGGTGGGGTCGAGCATCGCCCGGTCGAGGCCGGCCGAGAAGCTGTGGCCGCTCCCCCGGACCACGACGACCCGCACCTCGTCGGGGATCTCGCGGGCGAGCTGCGCGAGCGCGCGCCACATGGTCGGCGTCTGGGCGTTGCGCACCTCGGGGCGGTCGAGGGTGATCGTCGCGACCGCGCCGTCGACGGCGTAGCGCAGACCTGCGGCGGCGAGCTCTTCCGGAGTCATGCCCCGAGCATAGTTACCGACGGGTAGGTCAGGCCAGCGACTCGGTCAGCCCAGCGACCCGGTCAGGCCAGCGAGACCAGGTCGGCGTACTCCGCGGTCCAGAGGTCCTCGACGCCGTCGGGCAGGATCAGCACCCGGTCCGGCTCCAGCGCGGTGACGGCCCCCTCGTCGTGGGTGACCAGCACGATCGAGCCCTCGTAGGACCGGATCGCCGCCAGCACCTCCTCGCGGGAGGCGGGGTCGAGGTTGTTGGTGGGCTCGTCGAGCAGCAGCACGTTGGCGCTCGAGACGACCAGCGTCGCCAGCGCCAGCCGGGTCTTCTCGCCGCCGGACAGCACCTTCGCCGGCTTGTGCGCGTCGTCGCCGGAGAAGAGGAACGACCCGAGCACCGAACGGGCCTCGGTGTCGGTGAGCTGCGGCGCGGCGCTCTGGAGGTTCTCCAGGACGGTCCGGTCGGTGTCGAGGGTCTCGTGCTCCTGGGCGTAGTAGCCGACCTTGAGCCCGTGGCCCGCCTCGACCTGCCCGGTGTCGGGCTGGTCGACGCCCGCCAGGATCCGCAGCAGCGTGGTCTTGCCGGCACCGTTGAGGCCGAGGATGACCACCCGCGAGCCGCGGTCGATCGCGAGGTCGACGTCGGTGAAGACCTCCAGCGAGCCGTAGGACTTCGACAGCTCCGAGGCGGTGAGCGGCGTCTTCCCGCACGGCGCGGGCTTGGGGAACGCGATCCGTGCGACGCGGTCCGACTGCCGCTCGGCCTCGACACCGGCCATCAGCTTCTCGGCGCGCTTGAGCATCGACTGCGCGGCCTGGGCCTTGGTGGCCTTGGCGCGCATCTTGTTGGCCTGGTCGGTGAGCGTCTTCGCCTTGTTCTCCGCGTTGACGCGCTCCCGCTTGCGGCGCTTCTCGTCGGTCTCGCGCTGCTGGAGGTAGGCCTTCCAGCCCATGTTGTAGACGTCGATCTCGGCGCGGTTGGCGTCGAGGTGGAGCACCTTGTTGACCGTCGCCTCGAGCAGCCCGGTGTCGTGGCTGATCACGATGAGCCCGCCCTTGTGGGCCCTGAGGAACTCGCGCAACCACACGATGGAGTCGGCGTCGAGGTGGTTGGTGGGCTCGTCGAGCAGCAGCGTGTCGGCGCCCGAGAACAGGATCCGGGCCAGCTCGACCCGGCGCCGCTGGCCGCCGGACAGGGTGCGCAGCGGCTGGCCGAGGATCCGGTCCTCGATGCCGAGGCTGCTCGCGATCGTCGCCGCCTCGGACTCGGCCGCGTAGCCGCCGCCGGCGTGGAGCTCGGCGTCGGCACGGGAGTACCGCCGCATCGCCTTCTCCCGGACGTTGGGGTCGTCGCTGCCCATCTGGGCCTCAGCCTCGCGGAGCCGGCGTACGACGTCGTCGAGGCCGCGCGCGGACAGGATCCGGTCGCGCGCCAGGACCTCGGGGTCGCCGGTGCGGGGGTCCTGAGGGAGATAGCCGACGGGGCCGGCGGCGGTGACGGTGCCCGACGCGGGCAGCGCCTCGCCGGCCAGGATCTTGGTGAGGGTGGTCTTGCCGGCGCCGTTGCGGCCGACGAGTCCGACCTTGTCGCCGGCGGCCACCCGGAAGCTGACGTCCTCCATGAGGAGGCGGGCCCCGGCACGGACCTCCAGGTGCTGGGCGGTGATCATGAGGGTCGCCAGTGTAGTGCCGCCGTCGGGCGGGTATTCCTCTGGGAGTCGGCCCCACCCCGGGGGTCCGGCGAGGACTGTCCGGGAGGCACCCGATGCGCTTCAACCCCAAGGCCCGGCTCGACACCCGTCGGGTCTCCCACCGCAGCCGCGGTGGCGGTGGCGGCGGCGGTCTCGGAGGCGGCGGGACCCGGCTGCCGGTGCCCGGCGGAGCCGCCGCAGGAGGCGGCATCGGCCTGGTCGTCGTGGTCATCGCCTTCCTGCTGCTGACCCAGCTCGGCGGCGGCGACACGGGCGGTGGCGGCGGGTCCGCCGACGACGGCCGCTACGAGCAGTGCCTGACCGGTGCCGACGCCAACGAGAGCGCCGACTGCGCCCGGGTGGCCGTCGAGAACTCCCTCCACGACTACTGGTCCGAGACGCTGCCGGAGCAGGCCGGGGTGGAGTTCCGGCCGCAGCGCGACCTCGTCACCTTCGACGGGTCGGTCGACACCGGCTGCGGGCCCGCCACATCGGCGACCGGCCCGTTCTACTGCCCGGCGGACCGCACGATCTACCTCGACACGACCTTCTTCGACGAGGTGCTCGACCGGCAGCTCGGCGGCGGGGACGGCGACTTCGTCGAGCCCTACGTGCTCGCCCACGAGATGGGCCACCACCTGCAGAACCTCACCGGCGCGCTGGGCCGGGTCCGCACCCAGCAGGGTCCGGAGAGCGACGCGGTCCGGCTCGAGCTCCAGGCCGACTGCTACGCCGGGATGTGGGCCGGCGCCGCGAGCTCGACCGACGACGCGGGCGGCGAGCCGCTCTTCACCGAGCTCACCCGCGAGGACATCGAGGAGGCCGTCGGTGCGGCGAAGGCGGTCGGCGACGACCGCATCCAGCAGCGCAGCGGCGGCCGGGTCGACCCCGACGGCTGGACCCACGGCTCGTCCGAGCAGCGGGTGCGGTGGTTCCTCGTCGGCTACGAGAACGGAAGCTTCGAGGACTGCGACACCTTCGCCGCGTCGTCGCTCTGACCGGTCCGCGGCCCCTCAGCCGACCAGGGCCTCGATCTGCGGGAACTGCCGCTGCAGCGCCCGGAGGTACGGCGCGACGGCGGGGTGGCGGTACTTCGCGGCGAGCGCGCCCTCGCCGGTCGCGACCCGGGCCAGCGCCCAGTCGGCACGTGTCAGCACGGTGTAGACGGCGGTGACCCGGGCGCCGAGGACGACCTCCTCGGGCTCGGCCAGCCCGTCCGGCAGGCCCAGCAGGTACGCCTCGACGAGCGGCTCGAACCCCTCGCGCGCCGACAGCAGGTAGTAGCCGAGGTCGGCGCCCACGGGGCCGGTGCCGAGCATCCCCCAGTCGACCGCGACCAGCTCGTCGCCCTCGCGGCCGGGGAGGTTCCCCGGGACCGGGTCGCCGTGCTGCGCCACCTGCGGGATCCCGTCGAGCGCGTCGAGGTGGCTCTCGCGGTGGCGCCAGAGGTGGTCCGCGACGTCCGCGACCGTCGTACGCGCGAGCGTCTCCCAGCCACCGCGTCGCGCCACCCGGGCGAGCCGGTCGCGCAGCTGGTCGCGCGCCAGCCAGGGCACGTCCCCGAGCTCGGCCCCGGCGAACCGGCCCATGGCGTGGGCGGCGAACAGCCCGGAGACCGCGCCGTCCTCGATCCAGTCCCTGATGAGCGTGGCGCCGTCGACGTCCTCCTCGACGCGCGCCTCGAGCGGCCCGCGCAGGCCCGGCGTCGCGACGACGGCCTTGGTCCGGGCGACCTCGACCTCGCGGCGCCACCACGCGAAGTGGTGCGGGTCGCTCAGCTCCGCCGGGTCGTGCTCCCCCGGGGCGCGGAACCGCTTGACGACGACCGGCCGGCCGTCGACCTCGGTGCGCCAGACGCCCACCGACGAGAGCGAGGTCCCGCCGGGCAGGGGGTGCCACCCGGGCTCGGGCTGCCACATGACCACATCGTGGCAGAGCGGGGCCCGGATCTTGTGGACCTCGGCGGTCGTCGGCGGCCGTCAGCTCACGTCGCGTCGGGCGAACGCCGCCTGGCCCGCGGCACTCAGCGCCAGGGCGACGGCGCCCAGCGCGGCGAGGGGCTGCCACCGGAAGTCCTCGACCGGCACCAGCGGGACGTGCTCGAACGGCGACAGGTCCTGGAACCACTGCGGCAGCCGGAACACCTCCCCGAACAGCAGGACGACGACCGCGAGGACCAGCGGCAGCCACGCCAGCGTGCCGAGACGGGGCGAGATCCCGACCAGCAGGCGCGCCACGCCGCTGAGGACGAGGACCGGCACGACGTACAGCAGGACCGGCGGCGCGCGGCGCGCGCCCGCGGCGGGGTCGCCGGTGACCAGTGCGTAGCCGAGGGCCAGGCCGACACCCGCGGCCAGCAGCACCGCCACCACGCCGCCGACGGTGACGGCGACGTGCCCGAGCAGCCAGCGGCGACGCGGCAGCGCCGTCGCCAGCAGCGCCTCGACACGGCCGGCGTCCTCCTCGGCGCGCGGGCGGAGGGCCGAGGAGATGGCGTAGCCCGAGGCGAGCAGCGCCAGCATCACCGCGGCGGTGGCGTAGAAGCCGTCGACCAGCGACCCGCCGCCCTGCGCGAACATCTCGGAGGCGCCCGCGTCCCCCATCAGCTCCTCGACCTCGTCACCGATGGCGCCGTAGGACAGGCCGGTGAGCCCCAGCCCGACCGTCCAGCCGATGACGGCCCCGCGGTGGAGGGTCCAGGCCAGGCCCACGGCGCTGCGCAGGCCCCGGCCCGCCCTGTCCGGGCCGGGCCGGGCGGCGAGGACGCCCGAGCCGGAGTCGCGCCGCTCGAAGACGGCGTACGCCGCCACGAAGGTCACCGCCGCGGCCGCCACGAGGAGCAGCGCCGGCCACCAGCGGAGCCCGGAGAACGCGTGCATGGCCTGGTACCAGC
This sequence comes from Nocardioides sp. GCM10027114, assembly GCF_042659625.1. Lineage (NCBI taxonomy): Bacteria > Bacillati > Actinomycetota > Actinomycetes > Propionibacteriales > Nocardioidaceae > Nocardioides > Nocardioides sp. GCM10027114. Next base: position 115,386 of record NZ_JBHSSS010000002.1, on the reverse strand, counting down.
CGATCGGCGAGAGCCAGCTGAGGGCCGTGGGTCCGACGTCGCCGACCGCCCGCAGCACGTATGCGACGCCGATGACGGCGCCGGTGATGCCGTACATCGACCGGGTGGTCGCGGTGAGCTGCGCGGCGACCAGCGCCACCCCGGTGAACAGCCAGCCACACAGCATCAGCCCCACGCCGAGGGCGACGGAGTCGGCGACCGCGAGCGGGTAGGCGACGAGGCTGGCGGCCACGAGCAGCCCGAGCAGGACGTTGGCCAGCAGGGCGACCACGACCGCCGCGGTCATCGGCGCGCGGCGGTCGATGGCGGCCGCGCGCACGAGCTCGTCGCGGCCGCTCTCCTCCTCGGCGCGGGTGTGGCGCCCCACCAGCACCATGCTCATCAGCCCGGCGAGGATGGCGCCGAACGCCGTGGCCTGCCAGGTGACCTGGCCGCCGATCGTGTTGAGCGCACGTGGCGGCCCGGCCATCGCGATGAACGCGGCGTTGCCCTCCATGCTCGCGGCGGCGCGGTCGAACTCGGCCTGCGTCGCGTAGAGGCCGTCCACGCTGAACGCCTGCGTCCAGTACAGGAACATCCCGCCGACGGACCACAGCAGGACCATCAGCCGGTCGCGGCGCAGGAAGGCGCCGAGCAGGATCCCGCTGCCGGTCACGGCTCCTCCGCCGGCGGCGCGGCCGGCACCCGGTCGCCGTAGTGGCGCATGAACAGCTCCTCCAGCGTCGGCGGCTGGCTGGTCAGCGAGAGCACCCCCGCCGCCTGCAGGGCGTCGAGGACGGGGTCGAGGGAGTTGGTGTCCACCTGGAGCCGGACCCGGGTGCCGTCGACCTCGACGTCGTGGACGCCGGGCAGCGCGGACAGCCCGTGGGGCGTGGTGCGCAGGTCGGCGGCGATCAGGGTGCGGGTGAGGTGGCGCAGCTCGCCGAGCGTCCCGGACTCGACCGTGACGCCGTTGCGGATGATGCTCACCCGGTCGCAGAGGTGCTCCACCTCCGCGAGGATGTGGCTGCTCAGCAGCACGGAGTGGCCCTCGTCGCGGAACGTGTCGACGTACTCCCGGAAGACGGCGTCCATGAGCGGGTCGAGGCCCGAGGTGGGCTCGTCGAGCAGCAGCAGCTCGACGTCGGAGGAGAGCGCCGCGACGAGCGCGACCTTCTGCCGGTTGCCCTTGGAGTAGCTGCGGCCCTTCTTGGTCGGGTCGAGCTCGAACCGCTCGACCAGCTCGGCGCGGCGCTGCTCGTCGAGGCCGCCGCGCAGCCGACCCAGCAGGTCGATCGCCTCGCCGCCGGTGAGGTTGGGCCACAGGTTCACATCGCCCGGCACGTAGGCCACCCGCCTGTGGAGCTCCGCCGCGTCGTGCCAGGGGTCGCCACCGAAGAGCCGAACCTCGCCGGAGTCCTTGCGCAGCAGCCCGAGCAGCACCCGGATGGTCGTCGACTTGCCGGCGCCGTTGGGGCCGAGGAACCCGTGGATCTCGCCTCGGCGCACCGTGAGGTCGAGCCCGTCGAGCGCCCGGGTGGCCCCGAACGTCTTGACCAGGCCCCGGATCTCGACGGGGTTCTCGATCGAGCTCTCGGTCGGGCTCTCGGTATGGGCGGTCTCCTCGCTCACGCCTTCGACTCTAGGCGGGCGGGGTGTCGGCGTTGTGGACCTCGACGCGGATCGACTGCGCCAGGGCGACGGCGTCCTCGAGCACGCCCCGCCTCGGGTCGGGCACCGTCAGCCACGGCTCGAGCCGCTGCACGTGGCCGAGACGCGGGTCCGCCAGCACCTCGTCGACGGCGGTGTGGTCGCCGCCGACGGCGACGGGAGTGACCCCGCCCAGGATGCGCACGGCGTGCTCCGCCGCCGCCTCGTACGCCTGCCGCGCCTGGTTGGCCCGCCGCCGGGCGAACCGCTGCTGGCTCTGCCCGCCCGCCTTGGTGCGGCCCTGCACGTGGCGCTGCCCCACCTTCGACTCCACTGTCCTGCCGCCCTCGAGCCGGGCCACCGCGAACCCGCCCTTGCGCACCAGCAGCACGCCCCAGGTGGCGGGCGGTTCGACGTCGTGGGCGAAGGCGCCCACGTCCGGCAGACCGGCGTACGACGTGCCGAACGGGAGGTGCGCCGCGAACGTCGAGCCGTCACTCGCCGCCCCCGTCAGCGCGCCGTCGACGACCGCGAGCGCGGTCACCCCGTGGCGGCCCTGGAAGTTCTGCACCCAGCGCTCGAAGCGTTCGGCGGGGACGTGGACGTGGGCCATGCGGTCACCCTACGGAGGGCCTTCGCCGGGATGCAGTCGTGATAGACCTCAGGGATGAAGCTCCTGAGGATGGCCGCCATGGCCGGCATCGCCAAGAAGGTCTACGACGAGGCCCGCAAGCCGCACAACCAGGCGAAGATCCGCTCTACCGTGGACAAGCTCAAGCAGCAGCGCAAGCGCTGAGCCGCCTCAGCCCGCGACAGCGTCCGCGATGTGTGCGGCCGCCTGGGCGGGCGTGAGGTCGGTGGTGTCGACGACCTCGGCCTCGTCGTGCAGCCAGGTGCGCGACGCCTCGGCGTACGGCTCGAGATGAGCGAACCGGAACGTCGACGGGCCGAGGACGGCGTCCTCCTGGATGCGCCGGCGCAGGGTCTCCTGGTCAGCGTGCAGGACGAAGTGGCGGACCGGGATGCCGTGGCCGGCGAGCCCCTCGCTGATCTCGCGCCAGTACTGCTCGACCAGGACCGTCATCGGCATGACGAGCGTGCCGCCCGTGTAGTCGAGCACACGGCGGGCGGTCTCGACCACGAGCGGCCGCCACGGGGGCCAGTGCTGGAAGTTGCCCAGCTCCGGAAGTCCCGGCTCGACGTCCATGAGCGTCTCGCCCACCTTCTCGGCGTCCAGCACCCGGGATTCCGGGATGAGCTGCTGCACGAGTGCGCTGGTCGTCGTCTTGCCGGCGCCGTGGGTGCCGTTGATCCAGATGATCACGTGGACACCTTCCCCGAGGAGATGTCGATGGGCGCCGAGGGCACACCGCGGAGCAGCAGGTCGCCCAGGCGCGAGGCGAGGTCGGCTGGGAACACGCTCGCCGAGCTGGCGGCCAGATCGGCAACGGTCCACCAACGGAAGCCGGTGACGTAGCCGCGCTCGTCTGGCGTCATCGCCTCTCCCGAGGGCTCGAACCTCTCGGTCCGCGCCACGAACCAGCGCTCCTCGACAACCCTGGACTCACCCCGCCACGCGTACGTCGACCGCCGGGTCCAGACCTCCTGACCGAGTCGCAGGTCCCCGAGGCCCGTCTCCTCCGCCACCTCACGCCGCGCGGCAGTCGCCGCGTCCTCCCCGGGCTCGATGCCTCCGCCGACTGGGAACCAGAACGGGTCACTGTGTTCGTCCTCGCGACCGCTGAGCAGCAGAACCCGGTCGTCCGGGTCGAGGAGGAGCACCTTGACTGCCTTGCGTGAGGTGGAGCCCGAGCCGACCATGCGCGGACCCTACTCGGACAACTGGTCACCAGCGCGGGAGGTGCTTCTGGACCAACTGGGTGTTTCCCTGTCCAGGCGTTCGCGGCGGCGCCTCGGGGCAATGAGTTCGCGCGGACGGGGCGAGGCACGGGTCCTCACGAGTCGAGGAAGTCAAGCACTGCGGACGACCATGGCTCTGGTCGATCGAAGTGCGCCATGTGACCCGCACGGTCGATGACCCCCAATGATGCCGTTGGGACGGCGTCATGAAGTCGTCGCGCTACTTATACGGGAAACCCCATGTCTTGGGCGCCGTGGAGGATGAGGATCGGGCCGGCGAAGTCACGAAGAACCTGCTCAGGGTCGGCGGGCCGCCATGCGTGTAGGCGGCCTTCGCGGAACGGACGGAGCCATTCGCCTGAGAAGGACACCCTTCCGAGCAGCTGCAGGTACTCGGACAGGCGGTCGAGGTCCCAGATCGCAGTCGGAGCCCCTTCCAGCGCCCATTGCACGGTTCCACGGACGTATTGGTCGTGCTCGTCCGACCGGCAACGAGCCCAGGCCGGGCGCTCGACCTCGATTTCCAGCCTGCGCTCGTAGTCCGGCCACCCGGCCAGGTAGCTGTCCACGCTGGAGTACGCGGTGGTGGACGCCAGGACCAGCCGGCGAACGATGTCGGGGTGCGCCTCGACGAACAACTGAGCCACCTGCCCGCCGGTGGAAAAACCGAGAAGGTCAACGCTGTCGTACCCGAGGGCTTGGATCAGCTGCGCGAGATCCTCGACAACGAACTCGGGCTGGTAGCCATCCGGGCCGAGACCGCGAGTGCTCTGCCCGCAGCCGCGCATGTCGAACATGACGACGCGACGATGCTGGGAAACGGGAGTGAGGCCCGGCAGAAGGTAGGTGTGGTCCCAATCCGGTCCTCCGTGGATGACCACCAATGGCGGCTCGACACCGTCGGGACCCATCTCTCGGACGAACAGGTCAACGTCTCTCAGCGAGACGACGCTCGTGCGGTCCACTCAGACCCCTTCGTTCACTATGGGCGGCTCGAAGATAACCCGCGCCCCGCCCGAACACCCGGCGTGTTGAGCACCGGCTCCGGCAGCTCCCACTGCTCGTCGGTCAGCCTCGGGGGGACACGCCCGCTGAGGGGAGGTCATGTCTCCCACATACTGGTCGGCAACCTCTTGCCTACTCGAACATTTGTTCGATACAATCAGGCATGGATCTCGGGACCATCGACTCCCTCGACGCGGCGGCCACGCTGGCCCTCGCGGAGGAGCTGGTGCTCGAGCGGCGCCGGGCCGAGCTCGCCGACCTGCGGGTCGTCTCCCACTGGGCCGCCCTCCACTCCACCGACCCACGCGGCGGCCGGGACAGCCGGCGGGTGTGGTGCGGTGAGGACCGCCTGGTCGACGTCGGCGGCGAGGGCACGCCGCGGGTGCGGGAGCTCTGCCTCGCCGAGCTCGCAATCGTGCGCGAGGTCCACGTCCTCTCCCTGCGCGCCACCATGGCCGACGTGCTCGACCTGCAGCACCGGCTCCCGACCTGCTGGCGGCTGGTCGAGGAGCTCCAGGTCGACGCCTGGGTCGCTCGCCGGGTCGCCGTCAGGACGCGCGCACTCCCCCGCGACGCCATGCCGCTGGTCGACGCCGCGGTGGCCGACGTCCTCGCGACGGAGTCCCCGTCGCGGGTCTTCGACGTCGTGGACGCCAAGGTCATCGAGGCCGACCCGCAGGCACACTCCGACCGTGTGGCGGAGCAGAAGCACCGTCGGTTCGCAGGCCTCACCCGCTCCGACGGGCTGGGCCACCGTTGCCTCGTCGCGCGGATGTCCCTGGGGGATGCCGCACGACTCGACGCCATGGTCGACCGGGTCGCGGATTTGCTCACCACGCAGCACCCCGAGGCCGGCAAGGACGAGCGGCGCTCGATCGCGCTCGGCTGGCTGGCCCGGCCGCTCGACGTCCTGCGGCTCCTGCTGGAGAACGGCGAGGACCTCGGCGACGACGACCGCGAGCTGCTCGCGACGCTGCAGGCGATGGACGGCCCGACCCGTGACCGGCTGCGGCCGCGCGCGGTCCTCCACGTCCACCTCCACCAGGCTGCGCTCGAGGGTCCGGCCGGTGCGACCGCCCGCTGCGAGGGCCTCGAGCCGCTGCTCGCAAAGCAGGTCGCGGACCTGCTCGGGCACGACCGCGTCACCGTCCTTCCGGTCCTCGACCTGAACGACCGGGTGGCGGTGACCAGCTACGAGCACCCCGAGTTCCTCAAGGACCGGGTCTGGCTGACCAGCCCGGGCGACCGGTTCCCCCACGCCACCGGTGGCCGCCGCCACTCCGTCGACTTCGACCACCCGACAGAGTTCCGGGCGCGGGGCCCAGCCGGACAGACCGGCACCCACAACTCCCAGCCACTGAGCCGCCGCAGCCACCGCACCAAGACCCACCTGCCCTACAAGTGCCGACAACTCGGGCCGGGCGAGTACGTCTGGCGAACACCCCACGGCCACTACCGGCTGGTCGACCACCGCGGAACCCACCACCTCCCCGAGGACCTCGGGTCGGGGCTGCTGTCCGACGACGCCCTCGACTACTCGCTGTCGAGGCTGATGCTCGACCACCACCTCGACCGGCTTCCCGCGCGGCACCGACCGGAGGCGCAGCCGGCGTGACAGCATCGGGGGTCATGGACGACATGGACTGCGACAACTGCGGCGCGCGGATGCGCTGGGAGACCTCCCACTCGCGGTGCGACCGGTGCGGCTACATCCGTCCGTGCTGCGAGGGCGCACCCGTCACGGCGAGCTGCGTGGTTCCGGCTGACAAGTAGCCGACGCCACAGGTCAGAGGTGGGCCGTCACCTCGATCTCCACCAGCAGCTCCGGCATCACCAGGCCCGCGCACTGGATCAGTGACTGCGCAACCTCGTTGCCACGGCCGCCGTACACCTCGTCCCGCATGGCGGCGTACGCCTCCCAGGGAGCGTCCGCGCTGCCCGCCGGCATGGACATGTCCGTGACGAAGACCGTCTCCTTGACGACGTTGTCCAGGTCGGCGCCGAAGCCCGCCAGCACCTTTCGGATGTTCTCGTAGGCGCGCTGGTTCTGCTTCATGAAGTCGCCCGCGTGGACCGGGTTGCCCTCGTCGTCGACGCTCACCGCCCCGGACAGGTGGATCACGTCCCCCACGCGCACCCCGTCGGGAATGATCGCCTTGAACGGCCCGTCAGCGATGACCTGCCTGTCCATCCTCGCCACCCTCTCCGTGGTCGGTCGTCCGTTCCCACGTTGTCAGGCGGGTGAGCGATGGGCCATGGTCCGAACAGTCCGGGTCGGTCTGGGGACAGAGCCGAGTCAGACGCCGAAGAGGGTGCGGCTCGCCTCGAAGCCCAGGACCGACACCGGCGGCCGCTCGGGGGCCAGGGACCGCCACCGCTCACGGGTGAGGCGGAGCCGGTCCGACACGAGGACCTCGTCCCCACGCGCATCCCGCGAGATGCCGTCGCGCTCGTAGCCGAGCTTGCGGGAGACGCCCTGCGAGGCGTGGTTGTCCGGGAACACCTCGGTCACCGCCGACTCCGCGCCGAGGTGGTCGAAGGCCAGGGTCAGCACGCCGGCACGCGCCTCGGTCCCGAGGCCCTGGCCGTGGTGCGGGAGCCCGAGCCAGGAGGTGGTCGTCACCTCGCGGACCACCGGGAACTGCCGGGCACGCAGGGAGACGAGTCCCACGGGACGGTCACGGTGGAAGACGGCGAGGGCGAGGCGCCACTGCTCGGTCTCCCAGGCGCCGAGGGCGTCCCAGTGTCCCTGCATCACCCAGCGGGCGCGGTCCTCCGGGCTGCCCTCCGCCCATGGCGTCAGGAACGGCCGTTCGTGCGGCTCGTGGACGCCCGCGGCGGCCACCTCGCTGAGCTCCGCGATCTCGTGGTCGCGGGCCAGTCGGAGCGTCAGGCGAGGAGTCTCGATCGTCAGCCCGAAGAGGGGCCAGGCCGTGGTCAGCACGGCCGACACCCTCCCACGCTCACCGCACCCGCGCGAGCGTCACCCCGTCGGCGATCGGCAGCATCACGAGCGAGACCCGCTCGTCGGCGGCGAGCTTCTCGTTGAGCGCTCGCAGCGCGGCCGTGTCCGTGTCGTCCACGGAAGGGTCGGCGACCTTGCCGCCCCACAGGACGTTGTCGATCGCGATGAGGCCGCCGGGGCGGACGAGGCGCAGCAGCCGTTCGTAGTAGCCGTCGTACCCGGTCTTGTCGGCGTCGACGAACGCGAAGTCGTACGACGCGGACTCGCCGTCGGCGATCAGCGCGTCGAGGGTCTCAGCCGCGGGGCCGATCCGCAGGTCGACCTTGTCCGCGACACCGGCCGCCTCCCAGTGGCGCCGGGCGACCGAGGTCCACTCCTCCGAGACGTCGCAGCAGACGATCCGGCCGTCGTCGGGCAGCGCCAGGGCGACGGCCAGCGAGGAGTAGCCGGTGAACGTCCCGACCTCGAGGCAGCGCCGGGCGCCGGTGAGCTCGACCAGCAGCGCGAGGAACGCGCCCTGCTCGGGCGCGACCTGCATCCGGTGCTGCGGCAGCGCGGCGGTCTCCCCGCGCAGCCGGGCGAGGACCTCGACCTCGCGCGTCCCGACCCGGCGGACGTAGTCCGCCAGGTGGTCGGCGAGGCCGAGCGTCCGGTCAGCCATCGGCTCAGACGTTGAAGCCGAGCGCCCGCAGCTGCTCGCGACCGTCCTCGGTGATCTTGTCCGGGCCCCACGGCGGCATCCAGACCCAGTTGATGGCGACGTCGTTGACGAGGCCCTCCAGCGCGGAGTTGGTCTGGTCCTGGATGACGTCGGTCAGCGGGCAGGCCGCCGAGGTCAGCGTCATGTCGATGACGGCGTTGGTGTCCTCGTCGAGGTGCACGCCGTAGACGAGGCCGAGGTCGACGACGTTGATCCCGAGCTCGGGGTCGACGACGTCCTTCATCGCCTCGGTCACGTCGTCGACGGTCACCGTCGAGGTGCCGACGGGCGCGGTGGCCGTGCCGGCCTCCGGCACCTCCGGCAGGTCGCCGTGGTCGACGGCGGTCTCCGGGGTCTGGCCGGTCTGCTCGGTCTGGTCAGCCATTGCTGCTCTCCTCCAGTACTTGGGTCGTGGCGTCCTTCCAGGCCATCCACGACAGTAGTGCGCACTTCACGCGGGCCGGGAACTTGGCGACGCCCGCGAAGGCGATGCCGTCCTCGAGCACGTCCTCGTCGGGCTCGACGGTCCCCTTGCCCTGCATCACCTCGAGAAACGACTGGTGGATCGCCATCGCCTCCTCGACCGACTTGCCGATGACGAGGTCGGTCATCACCGAGGTGGAGGCCTGCGAGATCGAGCAGCCGACCGCGTCGTACGACACGTCGGAGACGACCCCGTCCTCGAGGTGCACCCGCAGGGTGACCTCGTCCCCGCACGTGGGGTTCACGTGGTGGACCTCGGCCTCGAAGGGCTCCCGCAGGCCCGCGTGGTGCGGGTTCTTGTAGTGGTCGAGGATGATCTCCTGGTACAGCGCGTCCAGTTCAGCGGACAAAGGATCAACCCACCTTGAAGTAGGAACGGGTGTACTCGAGGCCCTCGACGAGCGCGTCGATCTCGGCCGGCGTCGTGTAGAGGTACGACGACATCCGGGTCGAGCTCTGGACCCCGAAACGGGCGTGGGCGGGCTTGGCGCAGTGGTGCCCGGCGCGCACGGCGATGCCGCGCGAGTCCAGCACCTGCGCCACGTCGTGCGGGTGGACGCCCTCGATCTCGAAGCTGACCGCTCCCCCGCGCTCGGCGGCGTCGGTCGGCCCGAGGATCCGGACGCCCGGCACGGACGCGAGCCCCTGCAGCGCGTACGCCGTGATCGCCTGCTCGTGGCGGTGCACGGCGTCCATGCCGAGGTGGCCGAGGTACTCGACCGCGGCGCCGAGGCCGACGGCCTCGACGATCGGCGGCGTGCCCGCCTCGAACTTGTGCGGGATCCCGGCGTACGTCGAGCGCTCCATGCGGACGGTCTCGATCATCTCGCCGCCGCCGAGGAACGGCGGCAGCTGGTCCAGAACGGCCTTGCGGCCCCACAGCACGCCGATGCCGGTCGGACCGACGACCTTGTGGCCGGTGAAGGCGGCGAGGTCGACGCCCGCCTCGGCCATCGCCGTCAGGTCGACCGGCAGCTGCGGCACGGCCTGCGAGGCGTCGACGACCACGAGCGCACCGACCTGCTTGGCGCGCCGGGCGATCTCGGCGACCGGGTTGACGGTGCCGAGCATGTTGGACACCCAGGTCAGCGAGACCACGCGGGTGCGCTCGGTGATGAGGTCGTCGATGTTCGACAGGTCGAGCCGGCCCTCGTCGGTCAGCCCGAACCACCGCAGCGTCGCGCCGGTCCGCTCGGTGAGCAGCTGCCACGGCACGATGTTGGAGTGGTGCTCCATCTCGGTGATGACGACCTCGTCGCCCTCACCGAGCGACCCGACGCCGTCCGCCCAGTCGCCGCGTGCCCACGCGAGCGTGTTCGCCACCAGGTTGAGCGCCTCGGAGGCGTTCTTGGTGAAGATCACCTCGTCGCGGCTCGGGGCGTTGACGAACGACGCGACCTTGTCGCGCGCCTCCTCGAACGCCTGCGTCGCCTCCGCGCCGAGCGTGTGCATGGCGCGGGCGATGTTGGCGTTGTGCCGCTCGAGGTGGTCGACCATCGTGTCGATCACCACCTGCGGCTTCTGCGAGGTGTTGGCGCTGTCGAGGTAGACCAGCGGGTGCCCGCCGGCCACCGACCGCGTCAGGATCGGGAAGTCCTTGCGGACCACCTCGAGCTCCGGGAGGAGACCCTCCAGGCGGGTCATCTCAGACCGCCGTGCGGGTGTACTTGTCGTAGCCCTCGGCCTCGAGCTGCTCGGCGAGCTCGGGCCCGCCCTCCTCGGCGATCTTGCCGTCGACGAAGACGTGGACGAAGTCCGGCTGGATGTAGCGCAGGATCCGGGTGTAGTGCGTGATCAGCAGGACGCCCTTGCCCTCCTGCTCGCGGAACCGGTTGACGCCCTCGGAGACGATCTTCAGCGCGTCGATGTCGAGGCCGGAGTCGGTCTCGTCGAGGATCGCGACCTTCGGGTTCAGCAGCTCGAGCTGGGCGATCTCGTGACGCTTCTTCTCACCACCGGAGAAGCCCTCGTTGACCGAGCGCTGCGAGAACGACGCGTCGAGGTTGAGCCGCTCGAGGGCGCCGTTGACGTCCTTGACCCAGGTGCGGAGCTTGGGGGCCTCGCCGTCGATGGCGGTCTTCGCGGTCCGCAGGAAGTTCGCGACCGAGACGCCGGGCACCTCGACGGGGTACTGCATCGCGAGGAAGAGGCCGGCGCGGGCGCGCTCGTCGACGGACATCTCGAGGACGTCCTCGCCGTCGAGGGTCACCGAGCCACCGGTGATGGTGTACTTCGGGTGGCCGGCGATGGAGTAGGCCAGCGTGGACTTGCCGGACCCGTTCGGACCCATGATCGCGTGGGTCTCGCCGTCCTTGATGGTCAGCGTGACGCCCTTGAGGATCTGCTTTTGACCGGTGCCGTCCGCAGTGTTGTCAGCGTCGACCGAGACGTGCAGGTCCTTGATCTCCAGCGTGCTCATCAGTTCGTGTCTCTTTCCTGTGTTCGAAGTCTGGGGGGTCAGCCGGGCTGGACGCCGTTGAGCGGGTTCTCGACGTCGACGTAGACGTCGCCGTCGCGCACCTCCACGGGGAAGGTCGACACCGGCTCGGTGGCGGGCGGCCCGATCGGCTTGCCCGTGCGGAGGTCGAAGCGCGAGCCGTGCAGCCAGCACTCGATGGAGCAGTCGGCGACGTCGCCCTCGCTCAGCGCCACCGCGGCGTGCGAGCAGAGGTCCTGGACGGCGAAGTACTCCTCGCCCTCCCGGGCGATCGCCAGGTCGAGGTCGCCGACGGTGACGCCGAGCGCCTCGTCGGCCGGGACCTCGCTCGTGGTGCAGACGCGCTCGAAGGCCATCAGGCGTCCGCCTTCAGCACGTTCTTCGCGAGCTCCTCCTCGACCGTGGCCAGCAGCCGCTCCTCGAGCGGCTCGAGGCCCACCTTGCGGATGAGGTCGTTGAAGAAGCCGTGCACGACGAGGCGGTGCGCCTCCTTCTCCTCCACGCCGCGCGAGCGCAGGTAGAAGAGCTGCTCGTCGTCGAACCGGGCGGTCGCCGACGCGTGGCCCGCGCCCTCGATCTCGCCGGTCTCGATCTCGAGGTTCGGCACCGAGTCGGCCTGGCAGCCGTCGGAGAGCACGAGGTTGCGGTTCTCCTCGTAGGTCTCGATGCCCTCGGCGACCTTGCGGATCAGCACGTTGCCGACCCACACGGTGTGGGCACCCTCGCCCTGCAGCGCGCCCTTGTAGAGCACGTGGCTCTTGGTGCGCGGCGCGGTGTGGTCGGCGAAGAGGCGGTGCTCGAGGTGCTGGCCCTCGTCGGCGAAGTAGAGGCCGAGCATCTCCGCGTCGCCGCCGGGACCGGCGTACCGGACGTTGGAGTCCATCCGGACCACGTCGCCACCGAACGAGATCGCGACGTGCTTGTACGTCGCGTCGCGGCCGACGCTCGCCTCGTGGTGGGTCAGGTGGACCGCGTCGTCGGCCCAGTCCTGCAGCGAGATCACGTTGACCTGGGCGCCGTCGCCGACGACGACCTCGACGACCTGCGCCATCGAGGAGTGGCCGGTGTGGTTGAGCACCACGATGGCCTTGCTGTGGCGGCCGAAGCGGAGGACGATGTGGCCGGCCTCGGTGACCTCGGCGTTCTCGCCGGTCAGGTCGACGGTGATCGGCTCGGCGACCACGAGGTCGTCGGGCACGTCCACCAGGAGGGTGTCGGGCACCTCGGCCAGCACGCGGGCCGCGAAGCGGGTGTTCGGCACGAGGCCGCTCACGCCGCGCAGCGCACGGGCCTCGTCGCCACTGACGCCCTCGACCCGGACACCCTCGGGGGTGTTCCAGGTGCAGGCGGTGGCGCTGGGCATGAACTCGGCGTCGGCGTGCAGGCCGCGGAGCCGCTTGAGCGGGGTGAACCGCCAGATCTCCTCACGGCCCGTCGGGACGGCGTGGTCCGCGACGTCGAAGGAGCCCTCCGGGTGGAGGTGGCTCTCGACCTTGGTGGTCTCGATCGCCTCGGCAACAGCCGGGGTGTCGGTCACAGTCACAGGTTCTGCTTTCTGGTCGTCGATCGGTGGTGGCAGCGGGGCTGGTACGGCGTCAGCCGACCGCGCCCTCCATCTGCAGCTCGATCAGGCGGTTGAGCTCGAGGGCGTACTCCATCGGCAGCTCCTTGGCGATCGGCTCGACGAAGCCGCGGACGATCATCGCCATCGCCTCGTCCTCCTCCATGCCGCGCGACATGAGGTAGAAGAGCTGGTCGTCGGAGACCTTGGAGACGCTCGCCTCGTGGCCCATCGACACGTCGTCCTCGCGGATGTCGACGTACGGGTAGGTGTCGGAGCGGCTGATCTGGTCGACCAGCAGCGCGTCGCACAGCACGTTCGACTTCGAGCCGTGGGCGCCCTCGTTGACCTGGATCAGCCCGCGGTACGACGTCCGGCCACCGCCGCGCGCCACCGACTTGGAGAGGATCGAGGACGAGGTGTGGGGCGCCGCGTGCACCATCTTGGCGCCGGCGTCCTGGTGCTGGCCCTCGCCCGCGAAGGCGATGGACAGCGTCTCGCCCTTGGCGTGCTCGCCCATGAGGTAGACGGCGGGGTACTTCATCGTCACCTTGGAGCCGATGTTGCCGTCGACCCACTCCATGGTGGCGCCGGCCTCGCAGGTCGCCCGCTTGGTGACGAGGTTGTAGACGTTGTTCGACCAGTTCTGGATGGTCGTGTAGCGGCAGCGGCCGCCCTTCTTCACGATGATCTCCACGACTGCGGAGTGCAGCGAGTCGGAGGAGTAGATCGGCGCGGTGCAGCCCTCGACGTAGTGCACGTAGGCGTCCTCGTCGACGATGATCAGCGTCCGCTCGAACTGGCCCATGTTCTCGGTGTTGATCCGGAAGTAGGCCTGCAGCGGGATGTCCACGTGGACGCCCTTGGGCACGTAGATGAACGAGCCGCCGGACCACACCGAGGTGTTGAGCGCGGCGAACTTGTTGTCACCGACCGGGATGACGGTGCCGAAGTACTCCTTGAAGAGCTCCGGGTGCTCCTTCAGCGCGGTGTCGGTGTCGAGGAACAGCACGCCCTGCGCCTCGAGGTCCTCACGGATCGAGTGGTAGACGACCTCGGACTCGTACTGCGCCGCGACGCCGGCGACGAGGCGCTGCTTCTCCGCCTCCGGGATGCCGAGCTTGTCGTAGGTGTTCTTGATGTCCTCGGGGAGCTCCTCCCACGAGGTCGCCTGCTTCTCGCTGGAGCGCACGAAGTACTTGATGTTGTCGAAGTCGATCGTCGACAGGTCCGAGCCCCAGGTCGGCATCGGCTTGCGCTCGAAGAGCTTCAGGCCCTTCAGCCGGAGGTCGAGCATCCACTGCGGCTCGTCCTTCTTGGCCGAGATGTCGCGGACCACGGCCTCGTTCAGACCACGCTGCGCGGAGGCGCCGGCGACGTCCGGGTCGGCCCAGCCGAACTCGTAGCGGCCGATGCCCTGCAGCTCGGGGTTCAGCTCTTCAATCGAGGTCATGTGGTGACCCGCTCCTTCTGGTTGGTGAACGTGGCGGCCGACGGGATGCAGGTGGTGCACACCCCGTCACCGTGGGCGATCGTGGCGAGGCGCTGGACGTGGTGTCCCAGCACGCGACCGATGGCCTCGGTCTCGGCCTCGCAGAGCTCGGGGAACTCGTGGGCCACGTGGGAGACCGGGCAGTGCTGCTGGCACAGCTGCTCCCCCACGGGTGCGTCCTTGACGGAGGCGGCGTACCCGGCGTCGCTGAAGACCCGGGCCAGTACCTCGACCGGGCTCAGCTCGGGGTGCTCCGCGGAGACCGTCTCGAACCTCTCCTCGACGAACGCCACGCGACGGTTCGCGAATTCCCGGACGGCCTCCTCGCCGCCGGTCTCGCGCAGGAACCGCAGCGCCTGGTTGGCGAGGTCGTCGTACTGCTGCTCGAAGTGGTCGCGCCCCGCCTCGGTGAGGGCGAACACCTTCGCCGGGCGGCCGCGGCCCCGGGTGGTGCCGTGGCGCGGCTCCCGCGCCTCGAGCGTCCCCTCGTCGAGCAGCTGGTCCAGGTGGCGGCGCACCGCCGCCGGGGTGATGTCGAGACGCTCGGCGAGCGCCGCGGCGGTGGAGGGCCCGTTGACCAGGATCGACCGCACGACGCGCTCACGCGTCGGCTGGTCGTGCACCTGGGGGTGCCGGTCCTCGAATTCCACAACGCCAGTGTGCTGTTAATGCGCCGGGGCGTTCAAGTAAGGGTCGCCTAAAGGTGGGGTCGCAGCCGTGCGACGTGCGCCACACCGGCCCGCTCGGACCGTCCCGACGGCCCGTGATCCCGGTCTCGAAGATTGGGTGAGGCCTTGGCGGACATGCTGAACTCGACAGGTCCCGCCCCCGAGACCGCCTTCGGAACCGCACGCCGTGACCCTGCCTCCGCGCCTCCACCGTGTCATCCACTCCCGGACCGTCCTGCTGCTCGGCGTCGCCGTCAGCATCCTCGTCCCGGCCCTCACGCTGCCCCGGCTCCCCGACGTGAGCCTCTGGCCGGTGGCGCTGGGCCTCCTTCCCTGGGTCGTCGGGAAGTACGTCCTGTGCCCGCTGCGCTGGCGGGTGCTCACGGACGCGGGACTGTCGCGCCGCTGGCACCTCCGGGCGTACGCCGAGTCCGAGCTGCTGGGCCTGCTGACCCCGGGCCACGTCGGCGCGGACGCCTGGCGGGTCCACCGGCTGCACGGCACCGGCATGCGCCGTCCCGACGCGATGCTCAGCGTCGGCGTCGACCGGCTGGTGGGCGCCCTCGGTCTCGCGGCGTTCGTGGTGCTGGCCGGGACCACCCTGCCCGTCCAGTACCTGCTGGTCGCCGGCGCGGTCGGCGTCGGCCTGCTCGGCGTCGGGCTGCTGCTGCGCCGGTTCCGGCCGCAGCTGCTGCCGCAGCGCCCGCTACCGCGCCCGCGCCAGCTCGCGCACGGGCTGCTGCTCTCGACCGGCTACCAGCTGAGCATCGCGGCACTGCTGTTCGGCACCGTTGCGGCCACCGGCCACGAGCTGTCCCCCTGGGCGCTCCTCGGCGCGTTCGGTGCCAGCCAGCTCGCCGGCGCGCTGCCCGGACCCCACGGCGCCAGCCCCCGCGACGGCGCGCTGGTCGTCGCCCTGGCCGCGATGGGCGTCCCGTGGGCGGCCGCGGCCGCGGCCGTCGCCGTCAAGGCAGCCGTCGCGTGGCTGCCCGCGCTGCTCCTCGGCGGCGTCAGCCTGGTGCTGACCCGTCGCGCCGGGCGCCGGGCGCTGGGCGGCGCGCCGGCGCCCGCCGCCGCCTGAGCCCCGGGCCCGAGTCGGGACCTTCGCCCCGTCACGCATGCGCCGCCCGTCACGCACGATGGCCGGAGGCGCGGGGGCCTGACGGACGGGACTGGGAAAGGGACAGATGGACATCTCCACCCGGGGGGTCGTCGACGTCTCCCGGGCCGTGCGACGCTCGCCCGTCCTGTGGGTGACGACCCAGGCCGTGGTGGTGGTGCTCGGTGTCTTCGTCTACTTCCGCACCCGCGGCCTCAACGAGGGCTCGTCGGCAGTCGCCGAGGCCCACGCCCGCGACATCGTGGCGCTGGAGCGGACGCTCGGCATCCACGTCGAGGCGGAGCTGCAGGCGGTGGTCGCACCGTCCGCGACCCTCGAGACGTTCGCCAACTGGGTCTACATCTGGGGCCACTGGCCGGTCATCGTCACCACCATGGTGTGGCTGGTGTGGCGCCACCGCGACGTCTTCCTCCGGCTGCGTGACGGGATGCTGGTCTCAGGGGCGCTCGGACTGGTCGTCTTCGTCACCTACCCCGTGGCGCCGCCTCGGCTGATGGACCTCGGGCTCGTCGACACCGTGACCGAGAGCTCGCAGGCCTACCGCGTGCTGCAACCGCCCGCGTTCACCAACCAGTACGCCGCCATGCCGAGCCTGCACTCCGGCTGGGACCTGCTGGTGGGCATCGCCATCGTCACCGCGGCCACCACCACCGCGCTCAAGGTCGTGGGCTACACCCTGCCCGTGCTCATGGGGTTGGCGGTGGTCGCCACCGCCAACCACTACGTGCTCGACGTGGTCGCCGGGGTGGCGCTGGCACTGCTGGGCCACGTCGCCGCCCTGTACCTCGAGAGGCGCCGTCACCGGCGCACGGGGCACCGACCCGGGCACGGGGCACCCTCATGACGCCGCTGGCGGTGGCCCACCGGGCCGGCAACTCGCTCGCCGGACTGCACGCGGCCCGCGAGATGGGGGTCGACGTCATCGAGTGCGACGTCCGGGAGTACCGCGGCCGACTCGAGGTGCGCCACCTCAAGTCCGCGGGACCGCTGCCGTTCCTCTGGGACACCTGGGAGCTCGCCCCCGCGAGCGAACCGCGGCTCGGGCTGGAGGAGCTGCTGGCCGCGGACCACGCCGGCGTGACCCTCATGCTGGACGTCAAGGGACGCCGCCCGTCGACCGCGCGCCGGGTCGCCCGGCTGCTGCACGAGCGGGTCGAGCACCCGCTGCTGGTGTGCGGCCGCTGGTGGCCCACGGTGGACGCCGTGGGCGCCCTGCCCTACGTCTCGCCGGTCCTCTCCGCGCGCAACAACCGCGAGCTCACCCGGCTGCGGCGACGGCTGCGCGGACCCGAACGACCCCCGCACGGGGTCTCGGTGCACGTCTCGCTCCTCGACGACGAGGTCGTCGCGGAGCTGGCCGCACAGGTCGAGGTGGTGATGACCTGGCCGGTCAACGACGAGACCACCCTGGACGAGGTGCTGTCCCTCGGCGTCACCGGCATCATCAGTGACGAGCCTCACGTGCTGCACTCGCTGCTGGCCCGACGATCCTGAGGCGTGGCACCGCTTCCTAGACTGGTGCGGTGCCCGCCTCCTCCGCCGCCGTCGTCGTCGACGACCTGGTGATGCGGTACGGCGACAAGGTCGCCGTCGACCACCTCTCGCTCGAGGTGGAGCAGCACACCATCACGGCCGTCCTCGGCCCCAACGGCGCCGGCAAGACGACCACGCTGGAGACCTGCGAGGGCTACCGCAGCCCGCAGCACGGGACGGTCCGCGTGCTCGGCCTCGACCCGGTGCGTCAACGGCGCGACCTGCTGCCGCGGATCGGCGTGATGCTGCAGGCCGGCGGAGCGTGGAGCGGCGTCCGGGCCATGGAGATGCTGCGCCACGTCGCCCGGCTCCACGCCCACCCGCTCGACGTCGACATGGTCGCCGACCGGCTCGGCCTGGACGACTGCGGCAGCACGCCGTACCGGCGGCTCAGCGGCGGGCAGCAGCAGCGGCTCGGCCTGGCGCTGGCGGTCGTGGGCCGTCCCGAGATCGTCTTCGTGGACGAGCCGACCGCGGGCATGGACCCGCAGGCCCGCCGCGGCACCTGGGAGCTGCTGGAGGAGCTGCGCGGCGACGGTGTCACCGTCGTGCTGACGACCCACTACATGGACGAGGCCGAGCGGCTCGCCGACCGGATCCACATCATCGACCGCGGCCGGCTCATCGCGAGCGGCACGCCGCTGGAGCTGACCCGCGGCGGCCGCACGGCGACCATCCGGCTCGTCGTCACCAAGCCCTTCCCGCCCGGTGCGCCCGAGTCGTTGCGACTCGCCCTCGGCGAGGCCACCGAGGTGACCCAGCTCGACGAGGTGAGCCTGCTGGTGACCGGGCCCGCGGACGCCTCGACGCTGGCCAAGGTGTCCGCGTGGTGCGAGGAGACAGGGGTGCTGCCGGAGTCGCTGACGCTGGGGCAGCGCAACCTCGAGGACGTGTTCCTCCAGCTGACCGGACGGGAGCTCGAGTCATGAGCCGTCACGAGCCCGGCGCCGGCACCTTCGCCCCCCGGCCGGGCGCCGCGCCACTGCCGCGCCAGGTGGTCGCCCAGGCGGCGATGGAGTCGCGGCTGATGCTGCGCAACGGCGAGCAGCTGCTGCTGGCGGTCGTGATCCCGGTGATCGTCCTCGTCGGCGGTGTCGCCGGCTCGGACCGCCTCGGTCTCGACTTCTCGCGCCCGGCGGTCGACGTCTTCACTCCCGGCGTCCTGGCGCTGGCCGTGATGTCCACGGCCTTCACCTCGCTGGCCATCGCGACCGGCTTCGAGCGGCGCTACGGCGTCATCAAGCGCCTCGGCGCCTCCCCGCTGCCGCGCGCCGGCCTGCTCGCCGGCAAGGTGCTGGCGCTGCTGCTCGTGCAGGGGCTCCAGCTCGCCGTGATCGTCCCCGTGGCGCTCGTCCTCGGCTGGTCGCCGGAGATCGCCCCGCTGGGCGCGCTGCTGGCGCTGGTCCTCGGCACGGCGGCGTTCGCCTCACTGGGACTGCTGCTCGCAGGCGCGCTCCGCGCGGAGGCCACGCTGGCCGCCGCCAACCTCGTCTACCTGCTGCTGCTTGCCGGCGGCGCGGTCGTGCTGCCCTCGTCGGCGTACGGCGCGTGGGGCGGCGTCACCCCGTGGCTGCCGTCCGGCGCGCTCGGCGACGCCATGCGGGCCGCCCTGACCGACGGCCGCACCGACTCGGCCGCTCTGCTCGTGCTGCTCGTCTGGGCGGTCGCGGGCACGGCCCTTACCACGAGGACCTTCCGGTGGGAGTGAGAGTGCCCCAGCTGGCCGGCCGCGTGAAGGCGCTGGCCTGGGCGACCCTGGCCGCCAACATCATGATCGTGGTCACCGGTGGCGCCGTCCGCCTCACCGGGTCCGGCCTGGGCTGCCCGACCTGGCCGCGATGCACCGAGGAGTCGTTCACGCCGCACGGCGAGATGGACATCCACTCCGCCATCGAGTTCGGCAACCGGCTGCTGACCTTCGTCCTCGTGGCGGTCGCCCTGCTCACCTTCATGGCCGCCTGGCAGACCGGCCGGCGCGAGCTGCGCCGGCTGGCCCTCGTGCTGGCCCTCGGCATCCCCGCCCAGGCGGTGATCGGCGGGATCACGGTCCTCACCGACCTGAACCCGTGGATCGTCAGCCTGCACCTGGTGCTGTCCCTCGGGCTGATCGGGCTCGCGGTGCTCTTCCTGCGCCGCATCGACCAGTCCGCCCCCGTGGTCCACCACGGGCCGCTGCTGACCCTCGCCTGGCTGACCTTCGCCGCCGGCTGGGTGGTGCTCTACATCGGCACCATCGTGACCGGCGCCGGGCCGCACGCCGGCGACGCGGACTCGCCGCGCAACGGCCTCGACCCGCTGCAGCTCAGCCAGCTTCACGCAGACGCGGTGTTCCTCTTCGTCGGTCTCACGGTCGGCCTGCTGCTCGCCGTGCGCGTCGCCGGGCGCAGCGGCGCCGTCGCCACTGCCGTGGCAGCCCTGCTCGGGATCCAGCTGGCGCAGGGCCTCGTCGGGTTCGTGCAGTACTACACCGACCTGCCCGAGCTGCTCGTCGGGATCCATCTCTTCGGCGCAGCCGTCATCTCCGCCGCCATGACGCACGCCGTGCTCGAGGTGCGCGAGGGCCGCTGACGGCCCACCGACCCGCGGGGGTCAGCCCCCGAGCAGCGGGTCTAGCGCGACCGCGACGAAGAGCAGCGACAGGTAGAGGTTGCTGGAGTGGAACAGCCGCATCGGCTGGATCCGGCTCAGGTCCTCGGTGCCGCGGGTGCGGCCCCACATCCGGTGCGCCTCGACGAGGAACACCGCGCCCAGCACCGCGGCGGCGGCGGGGTAGAACGGGCCGGTGCCGGCGACCGGCCACAGCAGCAGCGAGGTCGCGACCATCACCCACGAGTAGAGGACGATCTGCTTGCCGACCTCGCGGGCGGAGGCGACCACGGGCAGCATCGGCACGTCGACGTTGGCGTAGTCCTCGCGATAGCGCAGCGCCAGCGCCCAGGTGTGGGGCGGGGTCCAGAAGAAGACCACCATGAAGAGCACCACGGGCACCCAGGAGAGCTGGTTGGTGACCGCGGTCCAGCCGATGAGGGCCGGGAAGCAGCCGGCGAGGCCGCCCCAGACGATGTTCTGCGTCGTCCGGCGCTTGAGCACCATCGTGTAGACGAGCACGTAGAACGCGTTGGCCAGGAGCGCGAGACCGGCCGAGAGCCAGTTCACCCAGACGGCGAGGATCACCGTCGACAGCACGCCGAGCGCGAGGCCGAAGACCAGCGCGGATCGCGGCGAGACGATGTGGCGTGGAAGTGCCCGGCGTCGGGTACGGCGCATCTGCTCGTCGATGTCGCGGTCGTAGACGCAGTTGAGCGCCGACGCGGAGCCCGCGGAGAGGGTGCCGCCGACGACAGTGGCGACGACGAGCCACAGCTCGGGGACGCCCCGGGCGGCGAAGAACATGACCGGCACCGTCGTGAGGAGGAGAAGCTCGATGACCCTGGGCTTGGTCAGGCCGACGTACGCCGCGACGACGTCACCGACGGTCGCGCGAGTCGGCTCTTGCTGCTCGACAGCGGAGGCCGACTGGCCGACATGCGTCACGGGGAACCTCGGGTGGGGGTGCGTCAGGTGCGGCTCGCAGTCTATCGCCCCGGGTCGATAGGCTCGCGGGGACTCGACGCCCCCGCCGCCGTCGGTGATCTGCAACACGAGAGGACCCCCGTGACCCAGCTGAACTGGACCGACCTCGACGCCAAGGCAGTCGACACCTGCCGGGTGCTCGCCATGGACGCCGTGCAGAAGGTGGGCAACGGCCACCCCGGCACCGCCATGAGCCTGGCGCCGCTCGCCTACCTGCTCTTCCAGAAGAAGATGCGGCACTCCCCCGCCGACCCGACGTGGGCCGGCCGGGACCGTTTCGTGCTCTCGTGCGGCCACTCGAGCATCACGCTCTACACCCAGCTGTACCTCGGTGGCTTCGGCCTCGAGCTCGACGACCTGAAGGCGCTGCGCACCTGGGACTCCAAGACCCCGGGCCACCCCGAGCACGGCCACACCGCCGGCGTGGAGACCACCACCGGGCCGCTCGGTCAGGGCGTCGCCAACGCCGTCGGCATGGCCATGGCCGCCCGCCGCGAGCGCGGCCTGCTCGACCCCGACGCCGCCGAGGGCGAGAGCCCCTTCGACCACCACGTGTACGCCGTCTGCAGCGACGGTGACCTGCAGGAGGGCGTGAGCGCCGAGGCCTCGTCCCTCGCCGGCCACCAGCAGCTCGGCAACCTCACGGTGGTCTACGACGACAACCGGATCTCCATCGAGGGCGACACCGACATCGCGTTCAGCGAGGACGTCGCGAAGCGCTACGAGGCCTACGGCTGGCACGTCCAGACCGTCGACTGGACCGGCGACTCGGACGAGTACGCCGAGGACGTGCCGGCGCTCTGGGAGGCGCTGGAGGAGGCCGACCGGGTCACCGACAAGCCCAGCCTCGTCGTGCTCCGGACGATCATCGCCTGGCCCGCGCCGAACGCCCAGAACACCGGCGCCTCGCACGGCTCCGCCCTGGGCGACGACGAGGTCGCCGCCACCAAGGAGATCCTCGGCTTCGACCCGAGCAAGACCTTCGACGTCCCCGACGAGGTGCTCGCCCACACCCGCTCGCTGGTCGAGCGCGGCCGGGAGGCCCAGAAGCTGTGGCAGGAGCAGCTCGACGGCTGGGCCGCCAGCAACCCCGAGCGCAAGGCGCTGCTCGACCGGATGTCCTCGCGGACGCTGCCCGCGGGCTGGGCCGACGCGCTGCCGTCGTACGACGCGGACGCCAAGGGCGTCGCCACCCGCAAGGCCTCGGGCGCCGTGCTCTCCGCCGTCGCGCCCGTCCTGCCGGAGCTGTGGGGCGGCTCGGCCGACCTCGCAGGCTCGAACAACACCACGCCCAAGGGCGAGCCGTCGTTCATCCCCCAGGAGCGCTCGACCGGCGACTTCCAGGGCGACCGCTACGGCCGGGTGCTCCACTTCGGCATCCGCGAGCACGGCATGGCCTCGATCATGAACGGCATCGCGCTGCACGGCGGCACCCGCGTGTACGGCGGCACCTTCCTGGTGTTCTCCGACTACATGCGCCCCGCGGTGCGGCTCGCCGCGCTGATGGGCCTGCCGGTCACCTATGTCTGGACCCACGACTCGATCGGCCTCGGCGAGGACGGTCCGACGCACCAGCCCGTCGAGCACCTCGCGGCGCTGCGCGCCATCCCGGGCCTCGACGTGGTCCGCCCCGCCGACGCCAACGAGACCGTCGCCGCCTGGCAGGCCGTCCTCGAGCGGACCGACCGTCCCGCCGGCCTCTGCCTCACCCGCCAGGACGTCCCGGTGCTGCCGCGCGGCGCGGGCGAGGACGGCGCCCAGTGGGGTGGCGTCGAGGGCGTCCGCCGCGGCGGCTACGTCCTGCTCGACGCGCCGCAGCTCGAGGACCGCGACGGCACCCCCGACGTGGTGCTCGTCGCGACCGGCTCCGAGGTCCAGCTCGCGGTTGAGGCGCGCAGCCTGCTCCGCGAGCAGGGCGTCGCCGCACGCGTCGTGTCGATGCCGTGCCGCGAGTGGTTCGACGAGCAGGACCAGGCCTACCGCGACAGCGTCCTGCCGCCGCTGGTCAGGGCCCGGGTGAGCGTCGAGGCCGGCGTCGCCCAGGGCTGGCGCGAGGTCGTGGGCGACCACGGCCGCAGCGTCTCGCTCGAGCACTTCGGCGCCTCCGCCGACTACGCCACGATCTTCGAGCAGTTCGGCATCACCGCGGACGCGGTGGTGCTCGCTGCGCAGGACAGCCTTCGCTCCGTCGAGAAGGCAGCACGCTGACCCGGGAAGGGAGCACCACCATGTCCGACACCTTCGACCGTCTCCAGAAGCTCAGCGAGGCCGGAGTCTCCGTCTGGCTCGACGACCTGTCGCGCGAGCGGATCGAGACCGGCAACCTCGCCGACCTCATCAAGGACCGCTCCGTCGTCGGGGTCACCACCAACCCGACGATCTTCGCCGCCGCGGTGGCCGACGGCGAGCGCTACGACGACCAGGTCCGCGAGCTCGCCGGCCGCGGCACCGACGTCGACAGCGCCGTCTTCGAGCTGACCACCGCGGACGTCCGCGCCGCGTGCGACGTCCTGCGCCCCGTGTTCGAGGCGACCGGTGGCGTCGACGGCCGCGTCTCCATCGAGGTGGCGCCGACGCTGGCCTTCGACACCGACGGCACGCTCGCCTCCGCCAAGGAGCTGTGGTCTGCCGTCGACCGCGAGAACCTCTTCATCAAGATCCCCGCGACGACCGAGGGGGCGCCGGCGATCACCGACGCCCTGGCCGAGGGCATCAGCGTCAACGTCACGCTGATCTTCGGCCTCGACCGCTACCGCTCGGTGATGGAGGCCTACGTCGCCGGTCTCGAGAAGGCGCACGCCGCGGGCCGCGACCTCTCGAGCATCCACTCGGTCGCGTCGTTCTTCGTCTCCCGCGTCGACACCGAGATCGACAAGCGGCTCGAGGCGATCGGCACCGACGAGGCGCTGGCGCTGCGCGGGAAGGCCGGCGTCGCGAACGCCCGGCTCGCCTACCGCGCCTACCGCGAGTTCTTCTCCGGCGACCGCTGGCAGGCGCTGGCCGAGGCCGGCGCCAACACCCAGCGTCCGCTGTGGGCGTCCACGGGCGTGAAGAACCCCGACTACCGGGACACGATGTACGTCTCCGACCTCGTGGTCGCCAACATCGTCAACACCATGCCGGAGAAGACGATGGAGGCCTTCGCCGACCACGGCGAGGTCGACGGCGACCAGGTCACCACGCAGTACGACGACGCCGAGCAGGTGATGGCGGCGCTCGCGGAGGTCGGCATCGACTACGACGACGTCATCGCCACCCTGGAGCAGGAGGGCGTCGACAAGTTCGTGGCGTCGTGGGACGAGCTGCTCGAGACCGTGCAGGGCCAGCTGGAGGCGGCGAAGCAGTGAGCGACGCGCCGGTCGACGCCAGCACGACGCAGGCGTGGGGACGGCTGGCCCGCCTGGCCGACGGGTTCGCACCCGACCTCCGGGCGCTGCTCGACGAGCCCGGGCGGGTCGAGCGGCTGACGCTCGGGGCCGCCGACCTCCACGTCGACCTCTCCCGGAACCTGGTCGATGACGACGTCCTGGCGGCGCTCCTCGACCTCGCCGGCGAGGTCGGGCTCCTGGAGCGCCGCGAGGCGATGTTCCGCGGCGACCACATCAACGTGACCGAGGACCGCGCAGTCCTGCACACCGCCCTGCGGCTGCCCGCCGACGCGAAGCTCGAGGTCGACGGGCAGGACGTCGTGACGGACGTCCACGAGGTCCTCGGACGGGTCTACGACTTCGCCGGGCGGGTGCGCTCGGGCGAGTGGACCGGCGTGACCGGCGAGCGCGTCCGGACGGTCGTGAACATCGGCATCGGGGGCTCCGACCTCGGACCGGTGATGGCCTACGAGGCACTGGCGCCGTACGTGCAGGACGGGCTGGAGTGCCGGTTCCTCAGCAACATCGACCCCACCGACGCGGCGCGGACGCTCGAGGGGCTCGACCCGGCCACGACGCTCTTCATCGTCTCCAGCAAGACGTTCACCACCCTCGAGACGCTGACCAACGCCCGGCTCTGCAAGGCGTGGCTGCTGGACGGGCTGTCGGGTCACGACAGCGGCGAGGCGGTCTCGCGCCACTTCGTGGCGGTCTCGACCGCCCTCGACAAGGTGGCCGACTTCGGCATCGACCCCGACAACGCGTTCGGGTTCTGGGACTGGGTCGGTGGCCGCTACTCGATGGACTCCGCGATCGGCGCGTCGCTGGTCGTCGCGATCGGTCCCGAGCGGTTCGCCGAGCTGCTGGCCGGGATGCACGCGATGGACGAGCACTTCCGCGCCACCCCGCTTGCAGGCAACGTCCCGGCGCTGATGGGGCTGCTCAACGTCTGGTACTCCGACTTCCTGGGCGCCGAGACCCATGCCGTGCTGCCCTACGCCCAGCTGCTGCACCGGTTCCCGGCCTACCTGCAGCAGCTCACGATGGAGTCCAACGGCAAGTCCGTGCGCTGGGACGGCTCGCCGGTCACGACCGGCACCGGGGAGGTCTGGTGGGGCGAGCCCGGCACCAACGGGCAGCACGCGTTCTACCAGCTCATCCACCAGGGCACGCGCCTCGTGCCGGCCGACTTCATCGCGTTCGCCCGCCCGGCGTACCCCCTGGCGGACGGCGACCAGGACGTGCACGAGCTGTTCCTCTCGAACTTCTTCGCGCAGACCAAGGCACTGGCCTTCGGCAAGACGCCCGACGAGGTCCGCGCGGAGGGGACCGACGAGGCGCTGGTCCCGGCACGCACGTTTGCCGGCAACCGTCCGACCACCTCGATCATGGCGCCCGAGCTCACCCCCGCCGTGCTCGGCCAGCTGATCGCGCTCTACGAGCACATCACCTTCGTGCAGGGCGTCGTCTGGGGCATCGACAGCTTCGACCAGTGGGGCGTGGAGCTCGGCAAGCAGCTGGCGCAGCAGGTCGCCCCGGCCGTCGGGGGCGACGAGGAGGCCCTCGCAGCACAGGACCCCGCCACCCGCTCCCTCATCGACTACTACCGGAGGCACCGCACTCGATGACGTACGTCAACCCGCTGCGGGACCCGCAGGACCGTCGGCTCCCCCGGATCGCCGGGCCCTGTGGCCTCGTGCTGTTCGGCGTCACCGGCGACCTGTCGCGCAAGAAGGTGATGCCGGCGATCTACGACCTGGCCAACCGGGGGCTGCTGCCGCCGGGCTTCAGCCTGGTCGGCTTCGCGCGGCGTGACTGGGCCAACCAGGACTTCGAGCAGATCGTCCGCGACGCCGTCAAGGAGCACTCCCGTACCGAGTTCCGCGAGGAGGTCTGGCGCCAGCTCTCCGAGGGTTTCCGGTTCGTGCCGGGCGAGTTCGACGACGACAAGGCGTTCGACCAGCTGCGGCGCACGATCGAGGAGCTCGACGAGGAGCGCGGCACCGGCGGCAACCACGCGTTCTACCTCGCCATCCCGCCGGGCTTCTTCGGCGACGTCGTCGGCCAGCTCAAGGAGCACGGCCTCGCCACGGAGCGCGACGGCAGCTGGCGCCGGGTCGTGGTCGAGAAGCCGTTCGGGCACGACCTCGAGTCGGCCCGGGAGCTCAACGAGGTCCTGGGCCAGGTCTTCCCGTCCGGCTCGATCTTCCGGATCGACCACTACCTCGGCAAGGAGACCGTCCAGAACATCCTCGCGATGCGCTTCGCCAACACCCTGTTCGAGCCGATCTGGAACTCCAACTACGTCGACCACGTCCAGATCACGATGGCCGAGGACATCGGCATCGGGGGCCGGGCCGGCTACTACGACGGGATCGGCGCCGCGCGCGACGTCATCCAGAACCACCTGCTGCAGCTGATGGCGCTCGTCGCGATGGAGGAGCCGACGTCGTTCGACGCCGAGGGCCTCCGATTCGAGAAGCAGAAGGTGCTGGCGAGCGTCCGGCTTCCGAACCGGCTCGACCTCACCACCGCCCGCGGCCAGTACGCCGCCGGCTGGGCGGGCGGCGAGAAGGTCGGCGGCTTCCTCGACGAGGAAGGGATCCCCGCCTCGTCGACCACCGAGACCTATGCCGCGGTGACGCTCCACATCGACTCCCGGCGATGGGCCGGGGTGCCGTTCTACCTGCGCACGGGCAAGCGGCTCGGCCGCCGGGTGACCGAGGTGGCCATCGTCTTCAAGCGGGCCCCGCACCTGCCGTTCGCGGCGTCCTCGACCGAGGAGCTCACCCAGAACGCCTTGGTGATCCGGGTTCAGCCCGACGAGGGCATGACCATGCGCTTCGGGTCGAAGGTGCCAGGCACCTCCATGGAGATCCGCGACGTCAACATGGACTTCGCCTACGGCGGCAGCTTCACCGAGGCCAGCCCCGAAGCCTACGAACGGCTGATCCTCGACGTGCTGCTCGGGGACCCGCCGCTGTTCCCGCGCCACGAGGAGGTGGAGCTGTCGTGGAAGATCCTCGACCCGATCCTCGACCACTGGGCGCGGCAGGACTCCTCGCGCAAGGGCAAGCCGGAGCCCTACCCGTCCGGCTCCTGGGGACCCGCGTCGGCGGACAAGATGCTGGCCCGCGACGGCCGGGTGTGGAGGCGACCGTGACGGCGGAGGGACAGCGATGATCGAGCTCACCGACACCAACTCGGCAGAGATCGCCGCCGAGTTCGTGCGGGCCCGCACCCGCGCCGGCAGCCCGGCGATGGGCATGGTGATGACCCTCATCATCGTGGTCGACGAGGACGACGCGGAGGACGCCATGGAGGCCGCCCAGGCGGCCTCGCACGAGCACCCCGCCCGGGTCCTCGGCGTGATCCTCGGCGACGGCCGCGGCTCGTCGCAGGTCAATGCCCAGGTGGGGATCGGTTCGGGCTCCGGCTGGACGGGTGAGACCGCACTGATCCGGCTCAAGGGCGAGGTGACCAAGCACCCCGAGTCCGTGGTGCTGCCGCTGCTGCTCCCCGACTCCCCCGTCGCCATCTGGTGGCCCACCGACAGCCCCGACGACCCGGCCGCCGACCCGCTGGGGTCGCTGGCGCAGCGTCGGGTCACCGACTCGGCGGCGGCGACGCGACGTCGTACCCGCGCCATCCAGCTGCAGTGCATGGCCTACTCGCGGGGCAACACCGACCTCGCCTGGACACGCATCACGCCGTGGCGCGCGCTGCTCGCCGCCGCGCTCGACCAGCACCGGCTCAAGGTCACGCGCGCCTCGGTGACCTCCGAGCGGATCAGCCCCTCGGCCGACCTGCTCGCCGCGTGGCTCAGCGACCGGCTCCGGGTCCGGGTCGACCGTCGCACGAGCGAAGGCCCCGGCATCACCGAGGTGGTGCTCGAGACCAAGGAGGGCCCGATCACCATCAGCCGTCCCGACGGCAAGCTCGCGATCTTCTCCTCGCCGGGCCGTCCGGACCGGCCGGTGGCGCTCAAGCGTCGGGAACTGCCGGAGCTGCTCGCCGAGGAGTTCCGTCGCCTCGACGAGGACGACGTCTACGCCGCCACCGCCCGGCGGCTCGCCAAGCAGCGCGGGAGGAAGAGTTGAGCGCACCGTCCCCCCTCATCGAGGTCCACGACGACGCGGCGGCACTGGCGACGGCCGTCGCGGGCGAGCTGCTGTCGCGGCTCGTCGACGTGCAGCGCGCCGGCCGCGTCCCCCAGGTCGTGCTGACCGGCGGGACGATCGCCGACGCGATCCACCGTGAGCTGGCCCGGCTCTCCCCGGACTCCGAGGTCGACTGGGGCCGGGTCGAGGTCTGGTGGGGCGACGAGCGCTTCGTCGAGCGCGGCTCGCCGGACCGCAACGCCGGCCAGGCGCGGGCTGCGCTGCTCGACGCGGTCGGGGTGGACCCCTCCCGCGTGCACGAGATGCCCGCCGCCGACGAGGGCCGCTCGCTGGAGGACGCCGCCGCGGCGTACGCCGACGAGGTGCGCGCGCACGGCGCCGGCGAGTTCGACGTCGTGATGCTGGGTGTGGGGCCCGACGGCCACGTCGCGTCGCTGTTCCCCGGGTTCCCGCAGCTCGACGTGACCGACCGCGTCGCGGTGCCGGTCACCGGCTCGCCCAAGCCGCCGCCGGAGCGGATCACCCTGACCTGTGCGGCGCTGGAGCGCAGCCGGGTGGTGTGGTTCCTCGTCAGCGGGGACGCGAAGGCCGGGGCCGTGGCCCGCGCGCTCGACGAGGGGACGGACCGCCACGAGATCCCGGCGGCCGCGCTGGCCGGCCGCGAGGAGACCACGTGGTTCCTCGACCGGCCGGCGGCCTCGGAGCTCTAGCAGCGCCGGGGCCGGCAGGCTCCGGGCCGCGATGCTCAGAAGATGATCTCGCCGTTCTTGCGGCGGGTGCGCAGCAGCTGGATGGCCTCGTCCAGGATCGTCTCCGCCTCGGCGTCGGAGCGGCGCTCCTTCACGTAGGCGAGGTGTGTCTTGTAGGGCTCGATCTTGGGGGCCGGGGGCGGGTTCTCCGAGTCGAGGCTCGCCGGCAGGCCGCACTTGGGGCAGTCCCACGAGTCGGGCACCTGGGCCTCGACGGAGAACGTCACCACCGAGCGGTGCTCGTGGGAGCAGTAGTAGGTGACCGCCTGTCGCGGGGCTGCCTCGCCGCGCTCGGCCTCCCCCATGGGGCCCGCGCCGACCCGGCTCCCGCGGATTGCGTTTCCTCCACCAGCCACAGGGTGAACCCTTTCTCAGTAGCCCTCGGACTCAGCGGCCCGGGCGTGTCAGTAGGCCTTGACCAGGCCCAGGGCGATGACGACCGCGAACCAGATGACCCCGATGCCGATGGTCAGCCGGTCGAGGTTGCGCTCGGCGACCGACGAGCCGCCCAGCGAGCTGGACACGCCGCCGCCGAACATGTCGGACAGGCCGCCCCCACGGCCCTTGTGCAGGAGCACCAGCAGGATCATCAGCGCGCTGGTGACCATGAGGATGATGGTGAAGAAGGTTTCCACGTCCCGAAGCCTACGTGATGCTTCCCGCGCTCAGAGGAGCGGCATGTCGTAGAACCGGCAGATGGCACCGAACTCGTCGGCCTGGAGGCTCGCACCCCCGACGAGCGCCCCGTCGACGTCCTTGCGGTCCATGATCCCGGCGACGTTGTTGGCCTTCACCGAGCCGCCGTAGAGGATCCGGACGCCGTCGGCGGCGGCGTCGCCGTGCACCTCGCGGATCCGCTCGCGGATCGCGGCACAGACCTCCTGCGCGTCGTCGGGCGTGGCGACCTCGCCGGTGCCGATCGCCCAGACCGGCTCGTAGGCGATGACGAGCCCGGCGACCTGCTCGGCCGAGAAGCCCGCCAGCGAGCCGTCGACCTGGGCGAGCGTGTAGGACACGTGGTCGCCGGCCTGGCGGACCTCGAGACCCTCGCCGACGCAGACGATCGGGGTCATCCCGGCGTCGAGCGCCTTGTGGGCCTTGGCGTTGACGACCTCGTCGGTCTCCGCGTGGTACTCGCGACGCTCGGAGTGGCCGACCACGACGTAGGAGCAGCCGAGCTTGGCCAGCATCCCCGCCGAGATCTCGCCGGTGTAGGCGCCCGAGTCGTGCATCGAGACGTCCTGCGCGCCGTACTTCACGAGCAGCCGGTCACCGTCGACGAGCGTCTGCACCGAACGCAGGTCGGTGAACGGCGGCACCACCGCGACCTCGACCTGGCCGTAGTCGTGCTTCTTGTCGGCCAGCGTCCACGCGAGCTTCTGGACCAGCACCACCGCTTCCTGGTGGTTGAGGTTCATCTTCCAGTTGCCGGCCATGAGCGGCGTGCGGTCGGACTGCTTCGCGGGCATGGGACTCCTTGTGACGGTGATGGAGGGTGAGGACCGGGGCGGGTCTCAGCGCTCGAGGACGGCGATGCCGGGCAGCTCGCGGCCCTCGAGGAACTCGAGGCTCGCGCCGCCGCCGGTGGAGATGTGGCCGAAGGCGTCCTCGTCGAAGCCGAGGGCACGCACCGCGGCGGCGGAGTCGCCGCCGCCGACCACCGAGAGGCCCTCGACCCGGGTGAGGGCCTCGGCCACCGCGCGGGTGCCCTCGGCGAAGGCGGAGACCTCGAACACGCCCATCGGGCCGTTCCAGAAGACGGTGCGGGCGCCGGCCAACGCGGCGGCGAACGCCTCGCCCGACTCCGGCCCGATGTCGAGGCCGAGCGCGTCGGCCGGGATCTCCGAGGCCGCCACGACCCGCGGCTGCGGCGCACGGCCGCCCGACGGGAACTCGGTGTCGACCACGACGTCGGACGGGAGCACGATCTCGACGCCGGACTCCTCGGCCCGGGCGAGGTAGTCGCGGCAGGTCTGCAGCTGGTCCTCCTCGAGGAGGCTGCGCCCGACCTCGTGGCCCTGGGCCTTGAGGAAGGTGAAGACCATGCCGCCGCCGATCAGCAGCTTGTCGGCCTTGCCGAGCAGGTTGTCGATGACGCCCAGCTTGTCGGAGACCTTCGAGCCGCCGAGCACCACGACGTACGGGCGCTCGGGGTCGACCGTGAGCCGGCGCAGCACCTCGGTCTCCGCGGCCACCAGCTGCCCCATCGCGTGGGGCAGCCGGAGGGCCACGTCGTAGACCGAGGCCTGCTTGCGGTGGACGACCCCGAAGCCGTCGGAGACGAACGCGTCGGCGAGCTTGGCGAGCTCGCCCGCGAAGGCGGCCCGCTCCTCGTCGACCTTGCTGGTCTCGCCCGCGTTGAAGCGGACGTTCTCCAGCACCGCGACCTGCCCGTCCTCCAGGCCGGCCACGGTCTCGGTCGCGTTCTCCCCCACCGTGTCGGTCGCGAACGCGACCGGGGCGCCGAGCAGCTCGCCGAGCCGCTCGGCCACCGGTGCCAGCGAGTACGCCGGGTCGGGCTCGCCCTTCGGGCGGCCGAGATGGGCCACCACGACGACCCGCGCGCCCGCCTCGGCGAGGCGGCGGATCGTCGGGACGCTGGCGCGCACCCGGCCGTCGTCGGTGATGGTGCTCCCGTCGAGCGGGACGTTCAGGTCGGACCGGACCAGGACCCGCTTGCCGCGGAGGTCTCCGAGACTCTCGATCGTCACGGTCAGAGGGACTCGCCGATGTAGGTGATCAGGTCCGCGAGGCGGTTGGAGTAGCCCCACTCGTTGTCGTACCAGCCGGCGACCTTGACCTGGTTGCCGATGACCTTGGTCAGCGGCGCGTCGAAGATGCACGACGCCGGGTCGGTCACGATGTCGGAGGAGACGATCGGGTCGGTCGAGTAGCGCATGAAGCGGCCGTCGGCGGCCGCCTTCACGATCTCGTTGACCTCCTCGACCGAGGTCTCGCGCGACGCCTCGAAGGAGAGGTCGGTCAGCGAGCCGGTCGGGGTCGGCACCCGGAGGGCGTAGCCGTCGAGCTTGCCCTTGAGCTCCGGCAGGACCAGGCCGATCGCCTTGGCGGCGCCGGTCGAGGTCGGCACGATGTTGAGCGCGGCTGCGCGGGCCCGGCGCGGGTCCTTGTGGATGTTGTCCTGAAGGTTCTGGTCCGCGGTGTAGGCGTGGATGGTCGTCATCAGGCCCTTGGTGATGCCGAGGCCGTCGTTGAGGGCCTTCGCCATCGGCGCGAGGCAGTTGGTGGTGCACGACGCGTTGGAGATGACGGTGTGCGCCGCCGGGTCGTACTGCTCGTGGTTGACGCCCATCACCACGGTGATGTCCTCGTTGGAGGCGGGCGCGGAGATGATGACCTTCTTGGCGCCGGCGTCGACGTGGGCCTTCGCCTTGGTGGCGTCGGTGAAGAAGCCGGTCGACTCGACGACCACGTCGACCCCGAGGTCGGCCCACTTGAGGCTGGCCGGGTCACGCTCCGCGAAGGCGGCGATCTCCTGGTCGCCGACCTTGATCGCGGACTCCGTCGAGGAGACCTCCGCGTCGAGGCGACCCAGGATCGAGTCGTACTTGAGCAGGTGCGCCAGGGAGGCGTTGTCGGTCAGGTCGTTGACGCCGACGATCTCGATGTCCGCGCCGGACGCCCTCACAGCGCGGAAGAAGTTGCGGCCGATGCGGCCGAAGCCGTTGATGCCTACACGTACGGTCACGGGGGTGCTCCTCGGGTGCTATCAGCGGACGTGGCGACCCTATCGCGCGGCCGGACAGCCCCCTCACGGGTCTGTCCGTCGTACGTACGGGTAACCGGGGCTCAGGCCTCGTCGGCCAGCATCTCGGGGGTCAGCGACGCCTCGGTGTCCGGGATGCCCAGCTCCTCGGCACGCTTGTCGGCCATCGCCAGCAGCCGGCGGATCCGGCCGGCGATGGCGTCCTTGGTGAGGACCGGGTCGTGGAGCTGGCCGAGCTCCTCCAGCGAGGCCTGCTTGTGCTCGAGCCGCAGGTGGCCCGCCAGCTTGAGGTGGTCGGGTACGTCGTCGCCGAGGATCTCGAGCGCGCGGCCCACACGGGCCCCGGCCGCGACGGCGGCCCGGGCGGACCGGCGCAGGTTGGCGTCGTCGAAGTTGGCGAGCCGGTTGGCGGTCGCCCGGACCTCGCGCCGCATCCGGCGCTCCTCCCAGGCCATCAGCGACTCGTGGGCGCCCAGCCGGGTCAGCAGGGCCCCGATCGCGTCGCCGTCACGGATGACGACCCGGTCGACGCCGCGGACCTCGCGGGCCTTGGCCGAGATGCCGAGCCGTCGGGCGACGCCGACGAGCGCCAGCGCGGCCTCGGGGCCGGGGCAGGTGACCTCGAGCGACGAGGACCGGCCCGGCTCGGTGAGCGAGCCGTGGGCGAGGAAGGCGCCGCGCCAGGCAGCGACGGCGTCGCAGCCGCCGCCGGAGACCACATGGGGCGGCAGGCCGCGCACCGGGCGTCCGCGCTGGTCGAGGAGGCCGGTCTGGCGGGCGAGTGACTCGCCGTCGCGGGCGATCCGGACGAGGTAGCGACTACCGCGGCGGATGCCGTTGCCCTGCACCATCACGACGTCGGACTGGTGGCCGTAGACCTCCGCGACGTCCTTGCGGAGCCTTCGCGCGGCGGCGCCCGTGTCGAGCTCCGCCTCGACCACGATCCGGCTGCTCACGAGGTGGAGCCCGCCGGCGAACCTGAGCATCGATGCGACCTCCGCCTTGCGGCAGCAGGTCTTGGTGACCGGGGTGCTCGCAAGCTCCGCCTTCACCTGAGCCGTCATCGCCATGCGGGTGATCCTGCCACGCGCGTCAACGACCCTCGGACCCCTGTCGGAAGATCCGGGCATAGGCCGCGGCGAGCCGGTCGGGGTCGTGGCGGGGGGTGCCGTCGCCGACGGCGACGTCCTCGACCACCAGCTCCGCGCCGTACGCCGCGACCGCCCGGGCGAGCCCTGCCCGCCCGTCGCCGTCGGCGACGCTCCGGGTGTCGGCGAGCACGGTGTGGACCTTCAGGTCGGGCGCGTGCTCGAGCAGAGCGGCGAGGTGGTCCTCGGCGTCGAAGCCGCCGGTCTCGCCGTCCTGCGCCTCGA
Source organism: Nocardioides sp. GCM10027114 (assembly GCF_042659625.1). NCBI lineage: Bacteria > Bacillati > Actinomycetota > Actinomycetes > Propionibacteriales > Nocardioidaceae > Nocardioides > Nocardioides sp. GCM10027114. The sequence goes on along the minus strand of NZ_JBHSSS010000002.1, from coordinate 81,022 downwards.
GGTTGAGCACGACCAGCACCTGTGCGGCGGTCCCGACGAGGGCCTCCCGGAGCTCGGGGACCATGAGGTGCGGGATCACGGAGGTGAACCACGAGCCCGGCCCGAGCACGACCCAGTCGGCGGCGCGCACCGCGGCGACCGCCTCCGGGCAGGCGACCGGGTCGTGGGGGTCGAGGCTGACCGACACGATCTCACCCGGCGTGGTGGCCACCGCGACCTGGCCGCGGACGGTGGTGCACTCCTCCGGCAGCGCCGGGTCGAGCCCGCGCACCTCGGCGGTGATGTCGAGGGGGGTCAGCGCCATCGGCAGCACCCTGCCGGAGGCCCCCAGCAGCCGGCCGACCCACTCGAGTGCCTGCACGTGGTCGCCGAGCAGCTCCCACAGCGAGACGATGAGCAGGTTGCCGACGACGTGGCCACGCATGTCCCCCTCGCCGGCGAAGCGGTGCTGGACGACCTGCTCCCAGGTGCGGCCCCACTCGTCGTCGCCGCAGAGCGCGGCCAGCGCCATCCGCAGGTCGCCGGGGGGCAGCACGCCGAACTCCCCGCGCAGCCGGCCCGAGGAGCCGCCGTTGTCGGCGACGGTGACGACCGCCGTCGGCTGCGCCACGACGTGGCGCAGCGCGGACAGCGAGGCGTGGAGGCCGTGCCCGCCGCCCAGGGCGACGACGGAGAGCTCACTCACGCCCGAGGTCCCGGTGGGTGGCCTGGGCGCTGTGGCCGCGGTCGGCGAGGCGACGGGCGACCTCCTCGGTCATGGCGACGCTGCGGTGCTTGCCGCCGGTGCAGCCGATGGCGATGTGCATGAACCGCTTGCCCTCGCGCAGGTAGCCCTCGGCGACGCCCTCGAGCACCGGGAGGTAGGCGTCGAGGAACTCCTGGGCGCCTGGCTGGCTCTTGACGAAGTCGGCGACCTCGGTGTCGCAGCCGGTGAGCGGGCGCAGGTCGGGGACCCAGAACGGGTTGGGCAGGAAGCGCATGTCGGCGACGAAGTCGGCGTCGACGGGGATGCCGTACTTGAAGCCGAAGCTGGTGACCGTCACCTTGAGCCGCGTGGCGTCGGCCGACCCGAACGCCTCGGCGACCCGGTCGGTGAGCTGGTGGACGTTGAGGTTGGAGGTGTCGATGACCAGGTCCGCCTCGCTGCGCAGCTCGCCGAGCACCTCGCGCTCGCGCTGCAGCCCGTCGAGCAGCCGGCCGCTGCCCTGGAGCGGGTGGGGACGGCGCGCGGCCTCCTGGCGGCGGACGAGCACCTCGTCACTGGCGTCGAGGAAGACGAGCGTGGCCTGACGGCCGGTCGCGCCCTGGGCGAGGTTGGCCTGGAGCGAGCGGAAGAACGAGCCGGAGCGGACGTCGACGACCACGGCGATGGGCTGCTCGACGCCGCTGCTCTCGTCGACGAGCCGCACGACGTCGCGCAGCAGGCTGGGCGGCATGTTGTCGACGACGTAGAAGCCGAGGTCCTCGAGCTCCTTGGCGGCGGTGCTGCGGCCGGCGCCGGTCATCCCGGTCACCACCACGAGCTCGCCGCCGGGCTGGTGGTTCCCGGCCTGCTGGCCCCCGACCTGCTGGCCGTCCGTCATCAGGACTCCTCGATCTCTCCGGTGGCAGTGTTGACCGCCACAGTCTGGCCGCTCCCGTCGGCCACCGCATCCTTGATCGCAGCGGCGGTGCGGGCACCGATGCCCGGCACCTGCGCGATCTCCTCGACGGTCGCGGCGCGCAGCTTGCGCAGCGAGCCGAAGTGCTTGAGCAGGGTCCGGCGCCGCACCTCGCCGAGGCCCGGCACGTCGTCGAGCACGCTCTCGACCATGGTCTTCGACCGGCGCGAACGGTGGTGGGCGATTGCGAACCGGTGGGCCTCGTCGCGGATCCGCTGCAGCAGGTAGAGGCCCTCGGAGCTGCGCGGCAGGATCACCGGGTCCTCCTCGCCGGCGAGCCAGACCTCCTCGAGCCGCTTGGCCAGCCCGCACACGGGCACGTCGTCGATGCCGAGCTCGTCGAGCGCCCGCTGCGCCGCCGCCACCTGGGGCGGGCCGCCGTCGACGACCACGAGGCCGGGGGCGTAGGCGAACTTGCGGGCACGGCCGGTCTCGGGGTCGACCAGCATCGGCCCGTCGTCACCTTCCACCTGCTGCGAGCCGGCCTGCTCGTCGAGGAGCCGGCGGAACCGGCGGGTGATCACCTCGTGCATCGACGCGACGTCGTTCTGGCCGTCGACGCCCCTGATGACGAAGCGGCGGTACTCGCTCTTGCGGGCCAGCCCGTCCTCGAAGACCACCATGGACGCGACCACCTCGGTGCCCTGGAGGTTGGAGACGTCGTAGCACTCGATCCGCAGCGGCACCTCGTCGAGCGCCAGCGCCTCCTGGATCTCCTCGAGCGCGCGGTTGCGGGTGGTCAGGTCGCTGGCGCGCTTCGTCCGGTGGAGCGCCAGCGCCTGCGCCGCGTTGCGCGCCACGGTCTCCTGCAGCGCCTTCTTGTCGCCGCGCTGCGGCACCCGCACCGAGACCTTGCTGCCGCGGAGGTCGCCGAGCAGGCGCTCGAAGGTCTCGACGTCGGGCGGCAGCGCCGGCACCAGGATCTCGCGCGGGATGGTGCCGCCGTTGTCGTCGGAGGGGGTCCCGCCGTAGAACTGCAGCAGGAAGTGGTCGACGAGGTCGGCGGTCCCGCCCTCCTCCACCCGGTCGGCGACCCAGCCCCGCTGGCCACGGATGCGTCCGCCGCGGACGTGGAAGACCTGGACGGCGACCTCGAGCGGGTCCTCGGCGAAGGCGACGACGTCGGCGTCGGCGCCGTCGCCGAGCACCACGGCCTGCTTCTCCAGCGCCCGCTCCATCGCGCCGAGGTCGTCACGCAGCCGGGCGGCGCGCTCGAAGTCGAGCTCCTCGGAGGCGGTGTACATCTCCTTGCGGATGCGGTTCATGAACGGCTTGGTCTGCCCTGCCATGAAGTCGCAGAAGTCGTCGACGATGCGGCGGTGCTCCTCGGCGGAGACGTTGCCGACGCAGGGGGCCGAGCACTTGTCGATGTAGCCGAGCAGGCAGGGCCGGCCGACCTGCTGGGAGCGCTTGAAGACGCCGTTGCTGCAGGAGCGCATGGGGAAGACGCGCAGGAGCACGTCGACGGTCTCGCGGATCGCCCAGGCGTGGCTGTAGGGGCCGAAGTAGCGGGTGCCGCGCTTCTTGGCGCCCCGGCCGACCATCACCCGCGGGAACTCCTCGCCGACCGTGACGGCCAGCCACGGGTAGGACTTGTCGTCGCGGTACTTGACGTTGAAGCGGGGGTCGAACTCCTTGATCCAGGAGTACTCCAGCTGCAGGGCCTCGACCTCGGTGGTGACCACGGTCCACTCCACGCTGGCCGCCGTGGTGACCATGGTGGCCGTGCGCGGGTGGAGGTTGCCGATGTCCTGGAAGTACGACGACAGCCGGGCCCGGAGGTTCTTGGCCTTGCCGACGTAGACCACGCGGCCCTTGGCGTCGCGGAACCGGTAGACCCCCGGCTGGGTGGGGACCGAGCCGGGCTCGGGCCGGTAGCTGAGGGTGGGGCGGCGGGGCACGCCCCAACCCTACGGGCGACCCCGGACAGCCACGGTCAGGCCGGCTCGACGCCCGCGACGATGCAGCCCTGGTGGGTGCAGACCGCGGTGAAGGCCTTGTAGCTGCCGGCCTCCGGCTGCGTCACGACCACCTCGGCGTCGGGGAAGACCGCTCCCCCGCCCTCGGGGACGTCCGCCGCGCTGCCGACGACCTCGCCGTCGACCTCGACGTCGTCGCCGTTGACGGTCACCGACTTCTCGGCCAGCGCCGCCGTCGCCGGGCCACCGAGCACCGACCCGTCCTCGACCGAGAACCGGCTGCCGTGGCAGCCGCAGCGGATGACCGACGAGGCCTCGTCGGTCTCGCCGTTCGTGCCGTTCCCCGTGTCGGTCGCCGGGTCGGCGGCCTCGCCGCTGTCGTCGTTGCCGCAGGCTGCGAGGACCGGCAGTCCCACGCCCACGATCGCTGCACCCTGGAGGGCATGACGGCGGCTGACTCCGTGAGTGGTCATGCCCGTGACATTACTCAGCAACCTTGGAAATCCCTGAGACCCGCGGGGCAGGTCACGAGGCGGTCCTCCTCGAGGGCGCCTTCTTCGCCGTCGCCTTCTTCGTCGTCGCCTTCTTGGCCGCCTTCTTCGCCGGCTTCTTCGCCGGCGCCGTGGCAGCGGCCGCCCGGACGGGGGCGGACTGCCTCGCCTCGCGGCCGTCGAGGAGCGGGGCCAGGAACTGGCCGGTGTGGCTCTCCGCGACCGCCGCGACCTCCTCGGGGGTGCCCTGGGCGACGACCGTGCCGCCGCGGGAGCCGCCCTCGGGCCCCATGTCGATGATCCAGTCGGACGTCTTGATCACGTCGAGGTTGTGCTCGATGACGAGGACGGAGTTGCCCTGGTCGACGAGCCGGCCGAGGACGAGGAGCAGCTTGCGGATGTCCTCGAAGTGCAGCCCGGTGGTGGGCTCGTCGAGGACGTAGACGGTGCGACCGGTCGAGCGCTTCTGGAGCTCGGAGGAGAGCTTCACGCGCTGCGCCTCGCCGCCCGACAGCGTCGTGGCGGGCTGGCCGAGCCGAACGTAGCCGAGGCCGACCTCGCACAGCGTCTTCATGTGGCGCGCGATGGCCGGCACCGCCGCGAAGAACTCGGCCGCCTCCTCGATCGGCATGTCGAGGACCTCGGCGATGGTCTTGCCCTTGTAGTGGACCTCCAGCGTCTCGCGGTTGTAGCGGGCGCCGTGGCAGACCTCGCACGGGACGTAGACGTCCGGGAGGAAGTTCATCTCGATCTTGATCGTGCCGTCGCCGGCGCACGCCTCGCAGCGGCCGCCCTTGACGTTGAACGAGAAGCGGCCCTGGAGGTAGCCGCGCATCTTCGCCTCCGGCGTGGAGGCGAAGAGCTTGCGGATGTGGTCGAAGACGCCGGTGTACGTCGCCGGGTTGGACCGCGGGGTGCGGCCGATGGGCGACTGGTCGACGTGGATCACCTTGTCGACGTGCTCGAGGCCGGTGATCTTCTGGTGGCGCCCCGGGACGGTGCGGGCGTTGTAGATCTGCTTGGCCAGCGAGGTGTAGAGGATGTCGTTGACCAGCGTGGACTTGCCGGACCCCGAGACGCCGGTCACCGACACGAACAGGCCGAGCGGGAACGTCACGTCGACGTTCTTCAGGTTGTGCTCGCGGGCGCCGTGGACCGTGAGCTCGCGGCCCTTCGTCCGCGGCCGCCGGACCTCGGGCACCGGGATCTCGCGGCGGCCGGAGAGGTACTGGCCGGTCATCGAGTCGGGGTGGGTCAGCAGGTCGGGGACCTTGCCGGAGTGGACGACCTGCCCGCCGTGCTCGCCGGCGCCCGGACCGATGTCGACGATCCAGTCGGCGGTGCGGATCGTGTCCTCGTCGTGCTCGACCACGATCAGCGTGTTGCCGAGGTCGCGTAGCCGCACCAGCGTCTCGATGAGCCGCTGGTTGTCGCGCTGGTGGAGGCCGATCGACGGCTCGTCGAGGACGTAGAGGACGCCGACGAGGCCGGCGCCGATCTGGGTGGCGAGCCGGATCCGCTGCGCCTCGCCGCCCGACAGCGACCCCGAGGGCCGGTCGAGGGAGAGGTAGTCGAGGCCGACGTCGAGCAGGAAGGCGAGGCGCTCCTGGATCTCCTTGAGCACCCGCTCGCCGATCTGCTTCTCGCGAGGCGACAGGTCGAGGCCGCGCAGGAAGTCGGCGGTCTCGTTGATGGGCAGCGCGCAGACCTCGGCGATGTTGCGCCCGCCGAGGGTCACGGACATCGACACCGGCTTGAGCCGGCTCCCCTCGCACGCGGGGCACGGCACCTCGCGCATGAAGCCCTCGAACCGCTCCCGGCTGGTGTCGGACTCGGCCTCGCGGTGGCGGCGCTCGATGTAGCTCTGCACGCCCTCGAACTCGGCGTAGTAGGCGCGCTGCCGGCCGTAGCGGTTGCGGGTGACGACGTGGACCTTGGTGCCGTGGCCCTGGAGGATCGACCTCCGCGCCTTGGCGGACAGGTCCTTCCACGGCGTGTTCAGGTCGAAGCCGAGCTCGTCGCCCAGCGCACCCATCAGCCGCAGGAAGTAGTCGGCGACGTGGGCGCCCGCCCACGGCTGGATCGCGCCCTCGCCGAGCGTGGCCTCGGGGTCGGGGACCACGAGCTCCGGGTCGACCTCCATGCGGGTGCCGAGGCCGTGGCAGACCGGGCAGGCGCCGAACGGCGAGTTGAACGAGAACGACCGCGGCTCGAGCTCGTCGGTGTCGAGCGGGTGCTCGTTGGGGCAGGCCATCCGCTCGGAGAACCGCAGCTCGCGCTGCGGGTCCTTGTCGGGCAGGTCGACGAAGTCGAGGAGCACCAGGCCGGAGGCGAGGTTGAGGGCGGTCTCGACCGAGTCGGTCAGCCGCCGCTTGGCGGACTCCTTGACCGCGAGCCGGTCGACGACGACCTCGATGGTGTGCTTCTTCTGCTTGTCGAGCGTGGGAGGCGCGTCCAGCGTGTAGGTCTCGCCGTTGACGCGGGCCCTGGAGAAGCCCTGGGCCTGGAGCTGGCGGAAGAGCTCGACGTACTCGCCCTTGCGGCCCCGGATCACCGGAGCGAGCACCTGGAAGCGGCGGCCCTCCTCGAGCGCGAGCACGCGGTCGACGATCTGCTGCGGCGTCTGCCGCTCGATCGGCGCGCCGCAGGTCGGGCAGTGGGGACGGCCGATGCGGGCGTAGAGCAGGCGGAGGTAGTCGTAGACCTCGGTGATGGTGCCGACGGTGGAGCGGGGGTTCTTCGACGTGGACTTCTGGTCGATGGAGACCGCCGGGGACAGGCCCTCGATGAAGTCGACGTCCGGCTTGTCCATCTGGCCGAGGAACTGCCGGGCGTAGGCCGACAGCGACTCGACGTAGCGGCGCTGGCCCTCGGCGAAGATCGTGTCGAAGGCCAGGCTGGACTTCCCGGACCCGGAGAGCCCCGTGAACACGATGAGGGAGTCACGGGGCAGGTCGAGGGAGACGTCCTTGAGGTTGTGCTCGCGGGCGCCACGGATGATCAGCTGATCCACGCGCGCCAGCCTACGTGGGGGGTCCGACACGCTGGAGAAACGTTCACCCGTTCGGAGGGGAAGGACGGCCCGGGATGTGAGGATGGACGCGTGAGCGACGACATGCACGAGGGCCCCGCCGACCCCACGAGTGCCGACCCCACGAGCCCCGGCGGGACCGACGACCCGTCCGAGTTCGCCGCGGAGCGCGGGCTGCTGGCGGCCGCCACGGTCCGTCTCGTCCGCACCGTCGACCGCCTCGGCGACGACGACTGGACCCAGGACTCGGCGCTGCCGGGGTGGACCCGCGGCCACGTGGTCGCCCATCTCGCGCTCAACGCCGAGGGGCTGGCCGGGGCGCTGGACGGCATCGCCCGGGAGCGGCCGGTGCCGATGTACCCCTCTCAGGAGGAGCGCGACCAGGCCATCGACGAGCTGGGCGAGGCACACCCGGACGAGCTGCGCGACCGGCTGATGGGCGGTTGCACCGCCTTCTCCGAGGCAGTGTCCGAGGTGCCGGACGACCGTTGGGACGCGACGTTCGAGCGGACCCCCGGCGGCAAGGAGATCACCGCCCGGGAGGCGGTCTCGATGCGGCTTCGCGAGGTGGAGATCCACCATGTCGACCTCAGCGCCGGCTTCACCCGGCACGACTGGTCGCCGGAGTTCACCCGGCTGCTCCTCGACGGGATGGTCGCCCGGGGGCTCCCCCGCGGCCCGGTCGTCGTCGACCCGACCGACCTCGAGGGCACCTGGGAGTACGGCGAGGGCGGGCCGACCGTGCAGGGCACCGCCGCCGACCTGGCCTGGTGGCTCACCGGCCGCGGCGACGGCGAGGGGCTGACCAGCGACGGGGAGCTGCCGGGGATCGAGGCGTGGTGACCGAGGGCTACACCGGAGAGGTGACGCCCGGGGGCGACGCCCAGACCCGGCATGCCGGCGGGATCACCATCACGAAGGTCGCGGTCGACCCCGAGATGTCCAACAACTGCTACCTGCTCCGTTGCCGGGCCACCGGCGACCAGGTGCTCGTCGACGCGGCCGCCGAGCCCGAGCGGCTGCTGCCGCTGGTCGGCGACGCGGGGCTCGTCGCCGTGGTCACCACCCACCAGCACTGGGACCACCACCGCGCACTGGCCGACGTGGTCGCCGCGACCGGGGCCCGCGTCGTCGCGGGCGCGCCGGACGCCGACGCGATCACCGAGCAGACCGGCGTCGAGGTGACCGACCGGGTGGGCGACGGCGACACGGTCGCCGTCGGCTCCTGCCGCCTCGACGTGATCCACCTCGTGGGCCACACGCCCGGCTCGATCGCGCTGCTGTACGCCGAGCCCGGCGGCCCCGCGCACCTCTTCACCGGCGACTCGTTGTTCCCCGGGGGCGTCGGGAAGACCTGGTCGGACGAGGACTTCCGGTCGCTCGTCGACGACGTCGAGGCGAAGCTGTTCGACCGGCTGCCCGACGACACCTGGTTCTACCCCGGCCACGGCAACGACTCGACGCTGGGCGCCGAGCGGCCCCACCTCAGGGACTGGCGCGAGCGGGGCTGGTAGACCTCCGGTGCAGGTCAGCGCCGCAGCAGCCGGCCCGTGCCGTTGGTCAGCCGGACGACGTGGAAGCCGGTGTGGCCGTCGGAGTACCACACCGACCGGCGGCGCAGGTCCCACGCCGGCTGGGCCATGGCGTAGCCGCCCTCGGCCTCCGGGTTCTCCGGCTGGGAGCCGGGCCGGACGGGCGTGTTGAAGTAGCCGACCTCGCGCGGGGCGTCGAGGCGACGGATGTCGAAGAGCCTCAGCCCGGAGGCGATCATCGAGCAGGCGACGGCCTTCGGGTTCCGGTAGCGCGGCACCGAGCAGTAGTGGGCGGCGTACCCCTGGACCGGGCTCTGCGCCCCGGGGTCGTCCTGCTGCTCCCCTCTCCGCGCCGCCGGCTGGTGGACGGCGAGGCGCAGGTGGGAGACCACGCGCGGCCGGCGGGGGTGGGTGACGTCGACGATCCGGGCCGCGCCGACCGGGGCGCCGGACTGGTCAGCGCCGGCGTCGGTGCTGTAGTTGGCGAACTCGTCGACCTCGAGCAGGTAGTCGCGACCGCCCCGCCGGAAGGGCTCGGCGACCTGCGGGATGGACATCTCCGGCCAGGTGAGGTCGGCCAGCACCGGCACCGCCGGGGTCGGGTGCCGTTCCTGCACCTCGGAGACGTCGAGGATGCGCAGCCCGCCGGAGGCGAAGGCACCGTTGGCCTCGGTCCCGATGTTGGCGACGTACATGGTCCGGCCGTCGCGCGAGAGCCGCAGTCCGTGGTAGTTGACACCGGCCTGCTCGAAGACCGGCACCGGCGTCGCCGGGTCGGTCAGGTCGAGGGCCACGAGCGTCTGGCCGGCGGTGCTGGCGGCCCAGAACGTGAGCCCGTCGCGTGACCAGCCGCTCTCGTGGCCGAGGAGCGCCACCGGCGTCGACGACAGCAGCCGCGGCTCGCGGCAGTCGTCGCGGACGTCGTAGACGTCGAGGACGCCGACATTGGTCGCGGCGTTGCCGAGCGTCGCTGCGAGGAGCCCGCGGCGGCGGTTGAGGAGCAGCGACTCGTGAGGGCTCTCCATGGCCGGGGTGGTCAGCATGGCGGTCTGCCGCGGCTTTCGCGGGTCGGTCATGTCGAGCACGACGACGCCGATCCCCTCGGCGGGGTTCATGAGGGTGTCCTTGGGGAACAGCAGGGTCGAGTCGTAGAACGCGCAGACGCGGCCGTCGTCGTCGCGGTAGCGCTGCACCTTGAACCCGCCGGTGCTGCCGTGGCCGGCGACGGGCCGGGTGTTGCAGCGGTAGCCCTTCTCCACGCGGCCGGACTCGTAGTCCGCCTGCGGGACCCGTCCCTGGATGTCGGTCTCCTCGCGAGCACCGGGACCGCAGTCGGCAGCGGGGGTCGGCGGCGGGAACGAGCGCCCGGTCGCGGGCCTCGGGTCCGCCGCGAGCAGCGAGGCACCCAGCACGACCGCGACGCCGACGACCACGAGCCGGCGCCACGACCGACGCTCGTGCGTCTCCCCCGTCACCATCGCCTGCTTCGTCCTCCCCGTGCTCAGATCCGCCGCTGGAACTCCAGCTGGCGCGCCACGACACGGTAGCCGAGCCTTTCGTTGACCCGGATCATGTGGTCGTTGGACTCTGCGTTCCACGTGTCGACCGTGGCGAGCTGGGGCTCCGCCTCGGCGAGCCACAGCATCATGTCGGCCTTGACCAGCGCCCCGAGCCGGTGGCCGCGGTGCTGCCGAGCGACCGCGGTGTCGTGCTGCTCCCCGAGCTCGGGCCGCTCGGCGTCGACGGCCACGGCGGTGTGGCCCGCCAGTGCGCCCGTGCCACGGTGCCGGGCCACGACCCGGTAGAGGCGGTAGCCCCCGGCGGCCTGGGCCGCCTCGTAGTCCCGCAGCCGGTCGGCGGTGTAGACCTCGTCCTCGAGCTCGAGGTCGTCGAGCGGGGCGTCGTTGATGGCCGCGGAGACCTCGGCCAGCTCCTCCAGCAGGTCGTCGGGGCTCGTGCCCTGCAGGCGCAGCAGCTCGTAGTCGGCGGCGTGCCGCGCCGCCTCGTCCCGCACCTCCTCGGCGAGGCCCGGGGCGAGCTCGCGCAGGTGCTGGCGCCGGTTGATCGACTGCGACTTCAGGTCGAAGCCCGTCGCCGTGGCGAAGCCCGTGGTGCGCTCGCTGTCCCAGCCGTCGAGGCCCACCAGGGTGCGGCCCATGCCCCGGGCGACGTCGAACGCCGCCTCCAGCGCTGCGGTGCCGTGCCCGCGCCGGCGGTGGTCGGGGTGGATCGCCACGTGGAGCCAGGCGAGGTCTCGGTTGTCCCACTCGCTGGTCTCGACGACGACGGTCCCGACCGGGGCTCCCTCGGCGAGCCACAGGAAGTGCCGGCCCACCTCGCCGTCCCAGCCGTGGCGCATGGTCATCTCACGACGGAACGGCGTGTCCGGGTGCTGCCACGGCGCGTCATGGGCCCGGACGGCGTTCTCGACGGTGACGAAGGCATGCACCGCCACCGCGTCGTCGGGGCCGAGCTCCCGCAGCTGCGCGCCGGACTTGCCTGTCATACCCCGAGCATGGCCGCCCCGACGGGCGCCCGCCACCGGTTTCTCGGACGGACCCTCAGCGACGCGGCCGAGCCTCGTGCGGGTGGCCCGGGTCGGCCGCGAACGCCCGCTCGTAGATGTCGTAGACGAGCGCGGCCTTGTGGTTGTTGTAGTCCATGGCGTCGCTGAAGCCCCGCCCGCCGAGCTCCGCCTTGAGGGCGCCGTAGGCCGCACGGTCCTCGTCGTCGCCCCGCAGCCAGTCGCGGAAGAGGACGTGGCGACGGGGCTCGCGGGCGCCGGGCGGGAAGACGTGGAGGTTGGTGCGCGGGTCGTCCAGCACGAGGAGCCTGTGCTCCTCCCACTCGGGCTCGCGGATCCGGAGCGTGAAGCCGGCCGCCTCGAGCGCCGGGACGTACGACGCCTCGTCGGCGGGGTCGGCCACGGTGAGGTCCGCGTCGATCACGGGCTTGGCGCTGAGGCCGGGCACCGCTGTGGAGCCGACGTGCTCCAGCGCGAGCACGCCGTCGCCGAGGGCGTCGCGCACCCGCGCGGCGACCCGGTCGAAGGCGGCCGGCCACCCCTCGTCGTACGGCACGACCTCGACCGGCCGGGAGGGCCCGCCGCCGACCCGGGCCCTCGCGACCTCGTCGAGGTCGGCGAGCTCGAACGGGCGCCAGAGCGGATGGGTGCCGGTCGCCACGGGGGGATCGTCGGTCGTCATGAAGGGGGAATGTAGTCGCCGCGGAAGAAGAGCAGCGGCTCCGCGTCGGCACCCGCGTCGCCGGGCCCCGGAACGCCGAGGTCCAGCACCCGGCCGAGGACGACGTGGTGGTCGCCCGCCTCGTGGACGGCGTGGATCCGGCAGTCCACCCAGGCGATCGCGCCGCCGAGCACCGGCGACCCGGTGGCCGCCGAGGGTCGCCAGTCGACGCCCGAGAACTTGTCGGTGCCGCGGCTGGCCATCCGCTCCGACAGCGCCTCCTGCCCGGCCGCGAGGACGTTGACGCAGAACGTGCCGGCCTCCCGCATCCGCGGCCAGGCGCGCGACGTGGTCGCCGGCACGAACAGCACGAGCGGCGGGTCGAGGGAGACGCTCGAGAAGGACTGGCAGGTCATCCCGACCGGCTCGCCGCGGCTGACACCCGTCACCACGGTCACCCCGGAGGCGAAGCGGCCCAGCACGTCGCGGAAGCGGCGGGCCGCCGCTGCGGCGACCGGGTCCGCCGACTGGACCGGGCTCGTCTCGCCGCGGCGCCACTCGAAGCCGTCGGGCTCCGCGGGCCGGGGCTGGCTCGGGCGGGCGGACGACATGGCCCCAGCATGGCAGGGCGGCGGAACGGTCGCGCGCTCGCCTCCGCGGTGCGAGAGTCGAGGCATGAAGACGGAGGTCTACGAGGCCGAGCTCGCCCGGCTGCAGGCGGAGCTCGTCAAGGTCCAGGAGTGGGTCCGGGCCGAGGGCGAGCGTCTGGTGGTCGTCTTCGAGGGGCGCGACGCCGCCGGCAAGGGCGGCACGATCAAGCGGATCACGCAGTACCTCAACCCCCGCGTCGCCCGCATCGTCGCACTGCCCGCGCCGACTGAGCGCGAGCGGCAGCAGTGGTACTTCCAGCGCTACGTCGAGCACCTCCCGGCGGCCGGCGAGATCGTGCTGCTCGACAGGTCCTGGTACAACCGCGCCGGCGTCGAGTGGGTGATGGGCTTCTGCACCCCCACCGAGCACCGCCGCTTCCTCCACCAGTGCCCGATCTTCGAGCGGCTCCTCGTCGAGGACGGCATCCACCTGCGGAAGTACTGGTTCTCGGTGAGCGACGAGGAGCAGCTCAAGCGCTTCCGGTCGCGGCTCGACGACCCGCTGCGCCGGTGGAAGCTGTCGACGATGGACCTCGAGTCGATCACGCGCTGGGAGGACTACTCCCGTGCCAAGGACATGATGATGGTCCACACCGACATCCCCGAGGCGCCCTGGTACGTCGTCGAGAGCGACTCCAAGAAGCGGGCCCGCCTCAACACGATCGCCCACCTGCTCTCGACGCTCGACTACACCGACGTGGACGGACCGGCCCTCGAGATCCCCCACCGGCCCGAGTCCACCGGCTACGTCCGCACGCCCCGCGAGCACTCGACGTACGTCCCGGACCACAGCGCCACGCTCGAGTAGGCGCGCGCGGGGACGGGCTCCGCCAAATCCCTGACGCCGCACCGGTCACGGCCTAGTTTGGGGCGCAGTGTGTCCTCTCCCGGGAAAGGGTCCTCCCCCCATGTCCACTCCCCCGATCACTCGCCCCACCACCGGCCCCACCACTGGCCCCACGACCGGTCGCCGCCTCGCCCGGGTGGCCGCCGCCTGCGTCGCCCTCGGCGTCGTGACCACCCTCGGCAGCCCCGTCGGCGCCGCCCCCGCGGACAAGTCCAACGGGAACGGCGGCGGCAAGGACAAGAGCTGCACCCAGTACGGCGACCTCGTCGCGGCGCCCGAGGGCATGATCCCGCGCGACGACGCCATCCACGTCGACAAGGACCCGCTCGAGGCGTGGGTCGCCGAGCACCCCGCCCAGGCGGGCGCCGCCGCGACCCTGCAGGCCGGCGAGACCGTGACGATCCCGGTGCACTTCCACGTCATCCGCAAGTCGGAGGGCGGCCCGGGCGACGTGGACCAGCAGCAGATCGTCGACCAGGTCGAGGTCCTCAACACCAGCTTCGCCGGCACCGGCTTCGACTTCGAGCTGGTCGGCACCACCCGGACCACCGCCCCGCAGTGGTTCCCGCTGCTGCCCACGCAGGGCAGCGACCGGCGCTTCGTGCGCGGTGGCAGCAAGGAGGTGAACATGAAGGAGTCGCTGCGTCAGGGCGACGCGCAGACCCTCAACATCTACTCCTCCTCGCTCGCGCAGTACCTCCTCGGCTGGGCGTACCTGCCCTGGGACTTCACCGGTGACAACGGCGAGACGCTGCCGCGCTACCTCGACGGCGTCGTCGTCGACTACCGCACCCTGCCGGGCGGCGCGTACGGGCAGTTCTACGGCCTCGGCGACACCGGCACCCACGAGGTGGGGCACTGGCTCGGCCTCTTCCACACGTTCGAGAACGGCTGCGAGGGCGAGGGCGACCACGTCGACGACACGCCGTACGAGGCCGTGCCGGCGTTCGACTGCGAGATCGGGCGCGACACCTGCCCGCAGCCCGGGACCGACCCGGTCACGAACTTCATGGACTACACCTACGACTCCTGCATGGACCACTTCACCGAGGGCCAGGCGGAGCGGATGCGGATGATCTGGGCGGCGCACCGCACCCCCGCCTGACCCCTACCGGTCGAGCAGCGGGCGCGACGGGTCCCACCCGGTCCCGTCGCGCTCGTCGCGCCGGCGCCGGGCGATCGCGCTCAGCGCCTCCAGCACCACCCGGTTCGCCAGGGCCACCGTGATGTCGGCGTGGTCGTACGGCGGGCTCACCTCGACCACGTCGACGCCCACCACCGGCAGCTCGAGGCAGATACGGCGCACCGAGTCGAGCAGCTCCCGGGCGGTCAGGCCGCCCGGCTCGGGCGTGCCCGTCCCCGGGGCGTGGCCGGGGTCGCAGACGTCGATGTCGACGGACAGGAACACCCCGTCGCACTCGTCGGTCGCGATCGCGAACGCCTCCGTGAGGCACTCCTGCAGCCCGCGGTGGCCGATCTCGGTCATCTCGTAGGACCGCATCCGGTGCCCCGCCATCCAGTCCAGCGTCTCCGGCGGCGGCCAGTAGCCGCGCAGCCCGACCTGGAGGAACCGGTCGCCGCGCAGCGCGCCGGACTCGATGAGTCGTCGCATCGGCTGGCCGTGGCCCCACAGCGACCCGAACTCGATGTCGCCGGTGTCGGCGTGCGCGTCGAAGTGGATCATCGAGACCCGGCCGTGGCCGAGCACGTTGGCGACGCCCTTGGCGTCCGGGAACGCGATGGCGTGGTCGCCGCCGAGCACGACCGGGATCGCCCCGGCCCGCGCGACCCGCTCGACGGCCGCCTCCAGCGCGGACAGCGACCGCTCGATGTCGCCGGAGAACATCTCCACGTCGCCGGCGTCGACGACCCGCAGGTCCACGAGGCCGTCGGTGCGGAGCGCGAGCGACGGCCGCGAGCCGTCGTGCGGCAGGTAGTCGGTCATCCGGATCGCCTGCGGCCCGAAGCGGGTCCCGGGGCGGTGGGACGTGCCGCCGTCGAACGGCGCCCCCAGGACGACGACGTCGGCACCGGAGTACGTCGCCTCGTCGTCGAGGTCGCACCGGGGCACACCGAGGAACGTGATGTCGGGCCCGTACTGGGCGCCGTACCGGGTCATGTGACGAACCTTATGACCGCGCGGATGCCCGGCGGGCGCATCGCCGCACCTACGGTCTCCCGGTGCTCGAGACCCTCGTCCTCCTCGCCCTGATCGTGATCGCTCCCGTCGTCATCGTGAGCAGCTCGCTCCGCCTCTTCGCCGCGCTGAAGCGCTGAGGCCCGCCGGGTCACTCCCGAAGGGGTGAGGGACCTCACCCTGCGAAGGGGCATGGCACCCGGCGCCGCCGTGTTGATGGGGATCGGCAACCACTACTCCTCCCCACGGTGGAAAGGCACTCCATGCTGCTCGCGCTGCGCAAGACGCCCTTCTGGGCGCAGATCGTCGCCGGTCTCGTCCTCGGCGTCCTGCTGGGCCTCGTCGCCCGGACCCAGGAGGTCGTGGCTCTGACCACGGCCCTGCAGACCATCGGCGGCATCTTCGTCGGCCTGCTCAAGGCGGCGGTGCCGCCGCTCGTCTTCACCGCCGTGGCCGTGAGCGTCGCCAACCTCCGCGAGGTCGCCAACGCCACCAGGCTGGCGGCGCAGACGCTGCTGTGGTTCATGATCACGTCGCTGATCGCCGTGGGCATCGGCCTCGGCCTCGGCCTGCTCACCAACCCCGGCCGCGCCGCAGACATCTCGCCGGAGGGCGCGACGTACGACGGCACCACCGGCTCGTGGCTCGACTTCCTCACCGGGCTCGTCCCGTCGAACTACCTCGGGCTGTCGGTCAACGACAACGGCCCGTCCTTCAGCGTGCTGCAGGTGGTGGTGCTCGCGCTGGTCGTCGGTGCGGCGATCCTCAGGACCGGCGAGAAGGCGGAGCCGTTCCTGGGCGTGCTGCGCTCCGCGCTCGCCGTGATCCAGCAGGTCCTCTGGTGGATCATCCGCCTCGCACCGCTGGGCACGCTCGGCCTCATCGGCGCCGCGGTCGCGACGTACGGCTGGGACCTCGTCGCCCCGCTCGCCGTGTTCACCATCGACGTCTACGTCGGCTGCGCGCTGGTCATGTTCGGCGTCTACCCGCTGCTGCTCAAGCTGCACGGGCTCTCCCCCGTCAAGTACTTCTCCGGCGCGTGGCCCGCGATCCAGCTCGCGTTCGTGTCGCGCTCCTCGGTGGGCACCATGCCGCTGACCCAGCAGGTCACCACCCGGCACCTCGGCGTGCCGCAGGAGTACGCGTCCTTCGCGGTGCCCTTCGGCGCCACCACCAAGATGGACGGCTGCGCGGCGGTCTACCCGGCACTGGCGGCCATCACGGTCGCGCAGGTGTTCGGCATCGAGCTCGGCCTGCAGGACTACCTGCTCATCGCCTTCGTCTCGGTGATCGGCTCCGCGGCCACCGCCGGCCTGACCGGCGCGGTGGTGATGCTGACCCTCACCCTCACCACGCTCGGCCTCCCGCTCGAGGGCGTGGCCCTGCTGCTGGCCATCGACCCGATCCTCGACATGGTGCGCACCGCCACCAACGTGGCCGGCCAGGCGCTGGTCCCGACCATCGTGGCCCAGCGCGAGGGCATCCTCGACCGGGCGGCGTACGACGCCCCGCGCACCGGCGGACCCGTGGGCGAGCGCGACCTGGTCGACGCCTGAGAACGCACGCGGGCGCGGTGTACCCGGTCTTGGGGAGCCCCGCTCGCCACTTCTGGTGATGTCCGTCGGCGGGGCCGTCACGGCCCCGGCGACGGACCTACCGTGCGGGGACCTTCTCCCCCCTCAGGAGGCACGCGCCAGTGCCCGCGCCACGTCCCACCAGGCGGCAGCTGCTCCTCGGTGGCGCCACGCTGCTCGCCGTCGGCGGCACGGCCACCGCGGTGTGGAGCGCCGCCCCCGAGCCGTGGGTGCCGGACGCCCCCGAGGGCCTCGTGGGGCTCGAACGGGTGCCCTCGGTGGCGATGGGCGCCGCCGTCGACCTCTTCACGGCGGTGCCCGCCGGGCTGGGCGCCGGCCTCGGGCTGCCGGTGGTCGTCGTGCTGCACGGCTCGAGCGCGTCGGCAGCGGCCCTGCGGGGCTTAGGGTTGGGCCGCTTCGTCTCCGCCGCGGTGGCCGCGGGAGCACCGCCCTTCGTGCTGGCGGGCACCGACGACGGACCGGCGGGCTGGCTGCCCGGCGGCGGTGCCGACCCGCCGGCGATGCTGCTCACCGAGCTGCCGCGCTGGCTCGCGCAGCGTGGCTTCGACGCCGGCCGGATCGCCGTGTGGGGCTGGTCGCGGGGCGGGTACGGCGCCCTGCGGCTGGCGCTGGACCACCCGGGGTGGGCACGCGCGGCGGCGCTCTTCAGCCCCGCCGTCGGCGACGCGGAGCCGGAGCTCCAGGATCTGACGCCGCTCGCGACGCTGCCGCTCGGTGTCTGGTGCGGGACCCGCGACATCTTCTACGAGCCGGTGCGCACCCTCGTCCGGCGGCTCCCGGAGCCCCCGGAGATCACCACGTGGGCCGACGCCGGACACACCCGCGTCTTCTGGAACCGGCACACGGTCACCGCGCTCACCTGGCTCTCCGGCCACCTCACGTCCGGCTGAGGGTGCGCACCGAACGCGAGTCCGGGTCCCAGCGGCGGAGCTCGGTGATGGTCAGCGCGAGCTCGCCGTTGCCGACGGCGTCGACAGCGGCCTGCACCTGCGACCGGTCGATCCGGCGCGCCAGCGTGACGTGCGGGAGCCAGCCGTCGTGGCGTCGGTCGGCGACCGCCGCCCGCAGCTCCAGCGCGGCCCGCACCACCGGCTCGGGCACCTCGGCCAGTCGGGCCACCGTGAGTCTTCGCCCGCCCAGGAGGACCAGCCCCGCGGCCCGGACGGTGAAGGGGAGCAGCGGGGCGACCAGCTCCCGCGCGAGCGCCTCGACCTCGGCGTCGATCGCCGTCGCCTCGAGCAGCGTCACGTGGGGTGCGTTCGTGTCGCCCTGGTGGTCGAGCTGCGACGGCAGCCCGGCGTCGCGCAGCGCCTGCCAGTCCCGGCGTACCGCCGCGTGGCCGGCCGCGTCGGGCAGCAGCTCGAGCGAGTGCAGCGGCATGGGCGTCAGCCGCCCATCAGCCCGCGGGCCCGCCGGGTGTGGGCCCCCTTGGTGCCGGGGTCCATCCGGTCGTAGAGGTTGCTGATCATCCGCGAGCGGGGGTTGCCCGCGAAGACGTCCTGGTGGTCGCGGACGAACGTCCAGTAGAGCGCGTCCCAGTCGTCGCACCAGTCCCCGCGCGGGAGGTCGGACATCTTGCGCAGGTAGTTCGAGCCGGACACGTAGGGCTTGGTGGTGATCGCGTCGCCCGCCGCGAACTGGCTCATCGCGTAGACGTTGGGGACCATCACCCAGTCGTAGGCGTCGACGAACATCTCCATGAACCACTCGTACGCCGCGTCCGGGTCGACCCGCAGCAGGCACATCGCGTTGCCGAGCACCATCAGCCGCTCGATGTGGTGGGCGTAGCCGGTGTCGAGGACCCGCCGCAGCACGAGGTCGACCGGGTCGAGCCCGGTCTCGCCGGTCCACCAGCCCTCGCCGAGCGGCCGGGCGTGGCCGAGGTGGTTGCCGCTGCGCAACCGGCGGCCGTGGAGCTCGTAGACGGCGCGCATGTACTCGCGCCAGCCGATCAGCTGCCTGACGAAGCCCTCCAGCGACGCCAGCGGCACCTCGTCGTCACCACCGGCGCGGTCCTCGGCGTGCTCGAGGACGCGTTCGAGCACCCGCCGGGGAGAGATCAGGCCGATGTTGAGCGCCGGCGTGAGCAGGGAGTGGAAGACCACGGCGTGCTCGGCGGAGATCGCGTCCTCGTAGGGGCCGAACTCCCCGAGCCGGTCGGCGAGGAACGCCTCGAGCGCCGCCTCTGCCTCGTCCGGGGAGGTCGGCCAGCGGAACGACTCGGCCGAGCCCGGCGCGTCGGGGAACTCCTCCGACACCCAGGCGATCGCCTCCTCCACCTCGGGGTGCCGGTCCGGCGAGGGCACGTCCGGCACCGGGTGCCCCTTCGGCAGCTTCTTGCGGTTCTCCTCGTCGAAGGACCAGCGTCCGCCGACGGGCCCGCCGTCCTCGACGAGCACGTCGAGCCGGCGGCGCTGCCAGGCGTAGAAGGACTGCATCCGCGGCCGGCCGTCGCCGAAGAACGAGCGCAGGTCGGCCCGGCTGGTGAGGAAGCCCGGCGACTCGAGCACCTGCTCCTCCCCCAGCTCGAGCCCGGCGTCCGACACCGCCGCGCGCAGGTCCCGGGCGAGCCAGTCGTCGACGACGTCGAGGACGGTGACCTCGTCCGGGTCGAGCTCGCGGAGCAGCGCCGCGAGCTGCTCCCGGCTGCTGCGGGACGCATCGGTCGGGACCACCTCCACGTCGTACGACGCCTCCCGCAGCCGGTCGGCGAACCGGCGCATCGACGCCCGGTGCAGGACGAGCTTCTGCGCGTGGAAGCGGTACTGGCGGAAGAGCAGGTCGTGCTCGACGAGCACGAACACCGTGCCGGCGGGGGCCTCGAGGTGCTCGGCGAAGAGCTGGTGGGGCAGCACCAGCCGCACGCACCTGCCGGACCCCCTCCCCGACGCCCCACTGGACGTGCTGCGCGACGACGCCATGCCGCGACCCTAGCCATTGCCCCCTAGGGTTCTCGGGTGCCCGAGGAGATGCCCGCAGACCTGCTCGCCCACGCCCGCGCGGCTACGGGATTCATGCCCGACGACGAGGGCCTGCTGCTGCACCGGGTGGCGCGGGAGCGGCTGCCCCACGGCCCGGTGCTCGAGGTCGGCAGCTACTGCGGCAGGTCGGCGGTCTACCTCGGCGCCGCGGCGCGCGAGGTGGGCGGCACGGTGTTCACCGTCGACCACCACCGCGGCTCGGAGGAGAACCAGGCCGGCTGGGAGCACCACGACGCGTCGCTCGTCGACCCCGAGTCGGGCCGGATGGACACCCTGCCGCGCTTCCGCCGGACCATCGAGCGCGCCGGTCTCGAGGACCAGGTCGTCGCGGTCGTCGGGGCGTCGCGGACCGTCGCCGCGCACTGGCGCACCCCGCTGTCCATGCTCTTCATCGACGGCGGGCACGGCGAGGTGCCCGCCCACGACGACTACGACGGCTGGGCGCCGTGGGTCATGGCCGGCGGGCTGCTCGTCATCCACGACGTCTTCCCCGACCCCGCCGACGGCGGCCGGCCGCCGTACGAGGTCTACCTGCGGGCACTCGAGGACTGCTTCGCCGAGGTCGAGGTCCTCGGCTCGGTCAGGGTGCTACGACGCGTGCGCGGGGACGCCGGCGACCCGCTCGCCTGAGGCGCAGCCACAGTCCAGCGCCAGCTCCGCCGGCTCCGGCAGGGTGGCGCCGCGCATGATGTCCGCGCCCGGCGTGCCGACCCCGAGCGCGTCGGCGGCGAGGATGACCGCGGCGGCGGTGTAGGTCGTGCTCTCGCGCGGCCATACGGCACCCCCCTCGTGCTCCTCGGACTCGTAGACGAAGCCGGTCCAGTAGCCGCCGTCGGCGGTCCGCAGGTGCTGCACGTCGGTGAAGAGCCGCAGCGCACGCTCGCGCTCGCCCAGCGCCTCGAGTGCGAGCACCAGCTCGCAGGTCTCGGCGCCGGTCACCCACGGGTTGGTGTCGACGCAGCGGATCCCGAGGTCGGGCACGACGAAGTCGTCCCAGCGCGAGGCGAGCAGCCGCCGCGCCTCCTCACCACGAACGGCGCCGCCGAGGACCGGGTAGTACCAGTCCATCGAGAACGTCGCCTTGTCGAGGAACAGGTCGCGGTGCTCGCGGAGCGCGTGCGCCAGCCGGCCGCAGGCGAGCTCCCAGCCGGGCTGCGGGTCCTCCACCAGCTCCGAGAGGGCCAAGCCTGCCCGCAGCGCGTGGTGGATGCTCGAGGACCCAGCCAGCAGCGCCTCCTCGTTGACGCGGCCCGGCCGGCCGTCGGCCCACTCCTGCGACCAGGCGATGCCGCCCCAGGGCAGCTGCATCGACACGACCCAGTCGAGCGCGCGGCGCACGGACGGCCAGTGGCGCTCGACGACCGAGGCGTCACGCCGCAGCAGCCAGTGGTGCCAGGTCCCGACGGCGAGGTAGGCGGCCATGTTGGTCTCGCCGCTGGCGTCCTCGACCCGGCCGCCCACGATCTTCATGGGCCACGAGCCGTCCTCGCGCTGGGTGTCGAGGCACCACTGGTAGGCGCGCGCCGACGCGGCCGACTCGCCGCCCACGAGCAGCGCCATCGCCGCCTCGACGTGGTTCCACGCGTCGGTGTGCTGGCCGGTCGTCCACGGGATGGCGCCGTCGGGCTCCTGCATCGCGGCGATCGCCGCGGCGGTCTGCTCGACCTGCGGCGCCGTCAGCACGCCCTCGACGTACGGGATGTCAGTCTGCACGGGCGGCCTCGCGCAGCGGCTTGTGGAAGTAGAGCACCAGGCTCTTGCCGATCATCGGGTCGAGGAGCCGCTCGGCTACCCGCGTCGTCCGGGGCCGCTTCATGATGTCCCAGACCAGCAGCCGGTGGTAGGCGCGGACGAGGGGGTGGTCGTCGCGGTTCACGCCGACCGCGCACTTGAGCCACCAGTACGGCGTGTGCAGGCCGTGCGCGTAGTCGCGACCGTCGAGGACGAGGCCGGCGTTGGCCGCCTTGGTGGCCAGCTCCTTGTCGGTGTAGATGCGGATGTGCCCGCCGGGGGTGTCGTGGTACTCGTCGGAGAGGCGCCAGCAGACGGCCTCCGGCAGCCACCGCGGCACCGTGATCGCGATCGTGCCGCCCGGGCGCAGCACCCGGGCCAGCTCGTCGAGCGCCTGGATGTCGGCCGGGATGTGCTCCAGCACCTCGGCGGCGACGATGCGGTCGAACTCGCCGTCCCCGAACGGCAGCGCGAGGGCGTCGCCCTCCTTCACGTCGGCCTCGGCGCCGTCCGGGACCTCGCCCTGGTCCTTCATCGCGGCGAAGAGCTCGCGGACGCCGGCGAGCTCGTCGGCGTCCTGGTCGAACGCGATGACGTCGGCGCCGCGCCGGTACATCTCGAAGGCGTGCCGGCCCGCGCCGCAGCCCATGTCGAGGACGCGCTCGCCCGGCCGCAGGCCGAGCCGGTCGAAGTCGACGGTCAGCATGTCGTCACATCCCTCTCTCGGAGCGGTACTCGCGCACCGCGTCGTCGTACGCCGCGGCGGTGGCCGCCGCGACCGCCCGCCAGCTGAAGAGCTCCTCCACGCGTCGCCGGCCGGCCGCCCCCATCCGGGCACGTCGGTCGTCGTCGTCGAGCATCCGCAGCAGGGCCAGCTCGAGCTCGCCGACGTCGCCCGGCGTGACCAGGTCGGCGCACAGCCCGTCGGGCCCGACGACCTCGGGGATGGCGCCGGCGCGGGACACGACGAGCGGGGTGGCGCAGGCCATCAGCTCGGCCGTGGGCAGGCTGAAGCCCTCGTAGAGCGACGGGACGCAGGCGACCTCGGCCGACCCCATCAGCTCGACGAGCTCGGCATCGCTGAGCCCGTGCACGAAGCGGACGTGGTCGGCGATCCCGAGCTGGTCGACCAGCTGGTCGGTGCGGCCCCCGGGCTGCGGCCGGGTGACCAGGACCAGCTCGACGTCGCGCTCGGTGCGCAGCTTGGCGAAGGCCTCGAGCAGCGTGTCGATGCCCTTCATCGGGGCGTCGGCGCTGGCCATCGCCAGGATCCGGCCCTTCACCCGCGGCGTCGTCGGTGGGGCGAAGCCCTCGTCGACGCCGAGCAGGATGGTGCGCATCCGCGCCGGGTCGACGCCGAAGTCGCGGGCGATGTCGCGGCGCGAGCTCTCCGACGGCGTCAGGACCATCCGGGCCCGGCGGGCGACCTTGCCCTGCATCCGCAGGAAGCCGTACCACCGGCGCAGGCTGAGCCGCTTGCGCCAGGTGGGCGCGGCCTGGAGGTCGATGCGGCGGTCGAAGGTGATCGGGTGGTGGATCGTGGTCACCAGCGGCAGGCCCAGCTTCTCGATGCGGAGCATGCCGTAGCCGAGCACCTGGTTGTCGTGGACGACGTCGAAGTCGTCGGCCCGCTCGGCGAGGAGCCGGGCCACCCGGGTGCTGAACGTCTTGGGCTCCGGGAAGCCGGCGGTGCACATCGTCAGGAACTCCTCGACGTCCACCAGGTCGCGGAACTCCCGCAGCCCCGGCACCCGGAACGGGTCGGGCTCGCGGTAGAGGTCGAGGCTGGGCACCTTGGTGAGGCGGACACCCACGTCGAGCTCGGGGTAGGGCTGGCCCGAGAACACCTCCACGTCGTGGCCGAGCGCGACGAGCTCGCGGCTGAGGTGGCGCACGTAGATGCCCTGACCCCCGCAGTGCGGCTTGCTGCGGTAGGAGAGCAGTGCGACGCGCATCCCAGCGCCCCCTTCCGACCGACCCGTGGACGGGCCCCCACGGGCCCCGGAGGGGGTCAGCGTAGTCGCCGGTCCCGGGCAGTCCGCCGGTCGGGTTACCGGCCGGTCAGAGCTTCGCGTGGTCCCAGCTCGCCACCCGCTCCGGGTGGACCACCACCGCCACCCGCTTGGCGGCCTGCCGCTCGACCTCGGCCCGGCCGATCTCGCCGAGGTCCTCCGCCGACCCGACACCGAGCATCCGGACCGCGACGGCGGTCCCGATCGCCCGGACCCGGTCGGGGTCGCGGACCAGCTCCGCGCGACCGGTCACCGAGGCGCCGCGGAGCTCGGCGTACGCCGAGCCGGACTCGACGAGGCAGGTCAGCCGCGGGTCGCGCTCGAGGTTGCGCACCTTCTGGCTGCGGCCGTAGGTCCAGAAGGCGATCCGGCCCTCGTCGAGCACGTAGAAGAGCGTCGTCAGGTGGGGCACCCCGTCGCGCCCAATGCTGGCCACCTGCACCTTGGCCTCGTCGGCCAGGAACGCGGCGACCTCCTCCGGGGTCATCCGCACCCGGTCGCGAGACATCAGCTGCCCTCGCTCGAGTGCCCGGGGAACACGTGGGCGCTCGGGTCGAGCACGACGGCGGCGTTGTTGACGGCGGTCGCGGCCTCTCCGAACCCGACCGCGATCAGCCGCACCTTGCCGGGGTACTCGGTGACGTCGCCGGCGGCGAACACCCGGTCGAGGCTGGTCCGCATCGACGAGTCGACGACCACGTGCCGCTTGTGGACCTCGATCCCCCACTGCTGCAGCGGACCCAGGTCGGCGACGAAGCCGAGCGCCGCGACCACCGCCTGGGCGGGGCGGGTCGTCGTCTCGCCGTCGACCGTGATGTCGACCTCCTCGACGGTCCCGTTGCCGCGCAGCGCGCTCACCTCGGCCCGGGTGATGATCTCGACGGAGGACGCCCGCACCTGCTCGACCGTCCGCGCGTGGGCCCGGAAGGCGTCGCGCCGGTGCACCAGGGCCACCGACCTCGCGACGGGCTCGAGGTGCAGCGCCCAGTCGAACGCGCTGTCCCCGCCGCCGACGACCACCACGTCCTTGCCGGCGTACGGCGCGAAGCTGGGCACGAAGAACTCGAGGCCACGGCCCAGCCAGCCCTCGCCGGCGGGGAGCGGGCGCGGGCTGAACTTCCCGATGCCGGCGGTGACGATGACCGCGCCGGCGCCGACCTCGGTGCCGTCGTCGAGCCCCACGGTCACGGAGTCGGGGTGCTGCTCGAGGCGGACGGCGGTGCGGTCGAGGAGGTACTCGGGGTGCGCGGTGCCGGCCTGCTCGACCAGGCCCTCCACCAGCTCGCGGCCCTTGACGGTGGGGAACCCCGCGACGTCGAGGATCGCCTTCTCCGGGTACATCGCCGTGATCTGCCCGCCGAGCTCGGGCAGCGAGTCGACGACCGCGACCCGCAGGCCCCGGAAACCGGCGTAGTAGGTGGCGTAGAGGCCGGTCGGACCGGCCCCGATGATCAGCAGGTCGGTCTCGACCCGGCGGCTGTCGGCAGGCACGTCGCGATCTTGGCGCGCCGGACCGCCTCGGCTCAAGGGTGCCACCCGGAAGCGCGCCCTAGGATGCGCCTGAGGCGAGGGACCGGAGGAGTGATCGCGTGAACGACCACGCCGTGCCGGCGCTGGACCCCACGACCGTGCGGCGCCACCCGTCCGGGCTGCTGCTGGTCGCCCAGGTGGTGGCCGTGCTGGCCTACCCGTTCCTCGACAGCTCGACGGCCGGCCGCGCCATCCTCGGGGTGGTGCAGATCGCCATCGTGATGCTCGCGATCTACGCCGTCCGCCGGACCCCCACGCTGACCCTCGTCGTCGCCGTGCTCGGGCCGCTGGCGATGGGGTTCACCGTCATGGAGTCGGTGTGGCAGGACACCGGCTGGATCGTCCTGGCCTCGGCGATCGTGCACGCACCGTTCTACTTCTACGTCTCCTACGCGATGATCCGGTACCTCTTCCACGACGACCGGGTGACGCGGGACGAGCTCTTCGCCACGGCGGCCGCGTTCACCGTGGTCGCCTGGGGCTTCGCCTACGTCTTCGCCGGTGTGCAGGTGCTCGAGCCGGGCTCGTTCGCCGGCACCGGCGGCACCACCGACCGGACCTGGTTCGAGCTGCTCTACCTGTCGTTCGCCCAGCTCACCAGCGTCGGCCTCTCCGACGTCGTGCCGGTAGGGGCCCACGCCCGGTCGGTGGCGATGATCGAGCAGGTCGCCGGCGTCTTCTACATCGCGCTGGTGGTCTCGCGGATGGTTGGCCTGACCGTCATCAGGAAGGCTGCCTGAAGCGGTAGGCGTCGCCCGCGACCGTCTCGATCCAGCGGTGGCGCTCCCCCGCCCGGCGCAGCTTGCGGCGGATGCTCGCGACGTGCACGTCGACGAGGAATCCCGACTCCTCGAAGGACCCCTGCCACACGTCGCGGACCAGGTCGTCGCGCTGACGCGCCTCGCCCGGACGAGCGGCCAGCGCCGACAGGACGTCGAGCTCGGCCGGGGTGAGCGGAAGTACCGAGCCGTCGAGCAGTGCCTCCCGCTTGCCGAGGTCCAGGACCAGCCGACCGTGCTCGACGACCTCGCTGCGCTCCGGACGCCGGGCGCCGGCACGCGGGCGCCGGAGCAGCGCCGCCACCCTGGCCCGCAGCTCGCGCGGGTTCACGGGCTTGGAGAGGTACTCGTCGGCGCCCATCTCGAGACCCACCAGACGGTCGATCTCCTCGGACCGGCCCGTCACCATGACGACGTAGGCGTCGCTGAACTCGCGCAGTCGCCGGCACAGCTCGACGCCGTCCATGTCCGGCAACGACAGGTCGAGCGTGACGACGTCCGGGTCGAGGTCGCGGCAGATCCCGAGCGCCTCCTCGCCGAGCTCCGTCTGGTGCACCTCCAGGTGGTCCTGGCGGAGAGCCAGGGCCAGCAGCTCGGCCGTCCCGGGGTCGTCCTCGACCACCAGCGCCCGCGCCCTCGTGCCGTCGAAGGTCTGCTGGTCGGTCACGCGGGCGCCCTCCTGGCGATGTGTTGCGTATCTCGTCGACGTGATGCGTTCCATCCGGCCGATTCGCGCGTTGACCACTGTCGTGGAACTCCCCCGTGGCAAGGTTAAGACGTCGACCAAGACCACCGACGATAGGGGAACCGCATGACCGCCGGCGCTCGGGTCGACGCGCCTGTCACGCTGCCACCTTCCCCCCTCGTCCTCCCGGCGCCGGTCGAGCCCGACCGCCTCGACCGGATCCTGTCGCTCGCGCGTGCGTACTTCGAGGTTCCCCTGGCAGCGATCAACGTCCTCGAGGGCGACGGCGCGTGCGCGGTCCGCGCCAGCGGCTTCCCGCCGGGCACGACAGGGCGCCGACGGGACACTTTCTGCGACTGGACCCAGGCCCTCGGCGAGGCCGTCCTCGTCCCCGACGCCCTCAACGACCCCGACTTCGCGAGGCTCGGGTCGGTCCGCGAGCTCGGTGTCCGGTTCTACGCCGGCCACCCGCTCCGGGACGGGCAGGGGAACGTCGTCGCATCCCTGTGCATCTTCGACCTGGAGCCGCGCACCCTCGACGCGACGCAGCGGGCGACGTTCCGCGACCTCGCGGAGTGGGCACAGCAGGAGCTCGTCGCGGCGACCGAGCTGAGCAGGGCCGGTCAGATCCAGGCGTCGATGCTGCCCCGCGCGCCGATCAGGACGCGCGAGTGGCAGGTCGACGGGACCTGCCTGCCGTCGCTGGCGGTGGGCGGCGACTTCTACGACTTCGGGCTCGAGCAGGACGTCATCCACGTGACCTTGGGCGACGTGATGGGCAAGGGCACCGGCGCGGCCCTGCTCGGCGCCGGGATGCGCTCCACCGTGCGCAGCACCCGCAGCGCGGTCTCGGCCGGCGTCGACCTCGGCGTCACCGTGACCGACGTGGGCCGCCGGCAGCTGCCGGATCTCGAGCGGGCCGAGTCCTTCGTGACGCTGTTCGAGGCGGCCATCGACCTCGACGACGGCTACCTCCGCTACGTCGACGCCGGCCTCGGCCTCTGCCTGGTCGTGCGAGGCGACGGCACCGTCGACCAGCTCAGCAGCCAGGACCGGCCGCTCGGGGTGCTCCCCGACGACCACTGGACCGAGCTCGACGAGGTCCTCGACCCCGGCGACCGACTGCTCCTCTTCAGCGACGGCCTGCTCGACCTCCTCGACGACCAGGACCGGTGGCTCGACGAGCTCGGAGCCCTGGTGGCCGACGCCGACGACGTCGGCTCCCTGATGGCCACACTCCGCGAGCGGGCCGCCACGCGCACGGCGTCCGACGACGTCACCGCCGTCGCCGTGTTCCGGGGGGTCCCCGGACGAGCACCGACAGGCGGCGCCGCGTGACGCGACGCCTCCTCCTCATCCGGGTGGTCGTGCTGGCCACCGCGGTCCTCGGCCTCAACTACGTCGTCTGGCGCTGGCTCTTCTCTGTCAACTGGGACTACTGGTGGATCGCGGTCCCGCTCGTGCTCGTGGAGACCTACAGCCTCGTCGACTCGCTGCTCTTCGGCCTCGGCATGTGGCGGCTCAAGGAGCGCGGCCAACCGCCACCGGCCCCGGAGGGGCTCACGGTCGACGTCTTCATCGCGACGTACAACGAGCCCGTCGAGCTGGTCATGGCCACCGCCCGTGCCGCCCAGGCGATCCGCTACCCGCACGCCACGTGGGTCCTCGACGACGGCAACCGGCCGGAGATGCGCGAGGCCGCCGAGGCCGAGGGCATCGGCTGGATCACCCGCTCCGCCGAGTGGGCCGGGATGCCGCGGCACGCGAAGGCGGGCAACCTCAACAACGCCCTGCTCGCCACGGAGGGCGAGTTCATGCTCATCCTGGACGCGGACCAGGTGCCGGACCCGGCGGTCCTCGACCGGACGCTCGGCTACTTCGACGACCCGCTCATGGCGCTGGTGCAGACGCCCCAGTACTTCGTCAACGTCCCCGAGGACGACCCGCTCGGCAGCCAGGCCCCGCTGTTCTACGGCCCCATCCAGCAGGGCAAGGACGGCTGGAACGCCGCCTTCTTCTGCGGTTCCAACGCCGTGCTCCGGCGTGAGGCGCTGATGCAGCTCGGCGTCTCGCGCTACGTCGGCGAGGTGGAGGTGGGCGTCCACCGGGCCCTGCGCATGGCCCGGTCCGTGCTGCGCCAGGCCCGGCGCGCGACCCCCCGTGAGGACCGGGCGATGCGCTCGGCGCTCGACGAGCTCGGCGCGCAGGTGACCCGCGCACGACGCCGCCTGGCCGCGGGCGACGCCCTGTTCGATGTGACCTACGAGTTCCAGCAGCATGTCGCCGAGCTGCGACGACGCATGGTCGACCAGGACCTCGCCTCCGTCCGGGCGGACCTCGAGGAGCTGGGCGTCCTCGACGAGGTGGGCGGTCTCGCCGAGGTCGACCCGGTCGCGCTCGACCACCTCGCGCACCGCGCGTGGTCGCCGCTGGGTGCGATCGAGGCGGTGGCGGCGCTGGTCGCGGCCGTCGATGTCGACCGGGCCGACGAGGCGCAGCCGATCATGCCGCTGGCCACGATCTCGGTCACCGAGGACATGGCCACCTGCATGCGACTGCACGCGCTCGGCTGGCGCTCGGCCTACCACGACGAGGTGCTCGCGCACGGCCTCGCTCCGGAGGACCTGCAGACGATGCTCACCCAGCGGCTGCGATGGGCGCAGGGCACGATGCAGGTGATGCTGCGCGAGAACCCGCTCGTGCAGAAGGGACTGAGCTGGCCCCAACGACTCATGTACTTCGCCACCATGTGGAGCTACCTGTCCGGCTTCGCCGCCGTCGTCTACATCGCGGCGCCCGTGCTGTTCCTCGGCTTCGGCGTGATGCCGGTACAGGCGTTCAGCTCCGACTTCTTCGTCCGGCTCGTGCCCTTCCTGCTCGTCAACCAGCTGCTCTTCCTGATCGTCGCCGCCGGCCGTCCGACCTGGCGCGGACAGCAGTACTCCCTCGCGCTCTTCCCCACGTGGATCAAGTCGGCGACGTCGGCGTTCGGCAACGTCGTCCTCGGACGCGACCTCGACTTCGCCGTCACGCCGAAGGTGCGGTCCGCTTCCTCCGGACCGGCCTGGCACCTCATCAGGCCGCAGCTGTGGGCGATGGCCCTGCTCGCGCTGGCCCTCGTCGTGGGCACGGCGCGGATGGTCGCCGGGCAGGCCACGGTCCTCGCGACGACCGTCAACGTCGCCTGGGTCGTGTTCGACCTCGTGGTGCTCTCTGTGGTGATCCGCGCCGCCCGCTACCGCGGCTTCGACCGGGGCGACGGCGCACGGGAATCGCTGACCGATCCGTTCCACGCCCGACCGGCCGCCCACTGACCCCCAGTTCCTGACCGGAGGATCCGCATGATCGAGTTCCAGACCACCACCCGTCCCGACGGGGTCGGCGTCGTCGAACCCCGCGGTCGGCTGACGATGGCGTCCGCCCGCCAGCTGCGGGAGCTCCTCGGCTCGCTGGTCGACCAGGGCACCAAGCGCATCGTCGTCGACATGGAGGGCACCACTTTCCTCGACTCGTCGGGGCTCGGTGCGTTGATCTCAGGGCTGAAGTCGGCGCGCCAGGCCGGCGGGGACCTGCGGATCGTCCGCCCCACTCCCGCCGTGGTGACGGTGTTCGAGCTGACGAACCTCGACAAGGTGCTGCGGCCGCGTCCCAGCGTGGAGGAGGCGTTCGATGACTGACGCTCACATCACGCTCGGGGAGCTCGAGCACGTTCCCGATCGGCTGGCGGTGCTGGCGCCCGCCGTGCCCGACGTCCTCGAGCTGGTGCACAGCCTCCTCGAGCAGCTCTGGCACAGCCACCCCGAGGTGGGCGACACCGACCGGATGCGGTTCGAGACCGCGGTCGTGGAGATCCTGGGCAACATCGTCGAGCACGCCTACGAGCTCGACGCCGGTCGCAGCCCGGCCCCGGACGAGTGGCGACGCTTCCAGCTGGTCGTCGGTGTCACGCCTCACAAGGTCGTCGCCACGTTCGGTGACAACGGGCTGCCCGCCGCCCTGGACCTCGGCGCGGCACTCATGCCGGGCGTCGACGCGGAGTCGGGCCGCGGCCTGGCGCTGGCCAAGGCGACTCTCGACGTCCTCGACTACAGCCGGGTGGACGGCCGCAACCGCTGGTTGCTCGAGTGTCACCGGCAGGACGGGTGACGGCGCGCACGGGGGTGCGACGACAGATGCGGCAGGTCTGGGTGGCGGCGGTGCTCTGCGCCGTGGTCGCCACCCTGCTCGGGACGGCGCCCTCGGTGGCCGCCGGGACGGCGAGGACAGACCTCGTCCCGGACGGCGGGCGCGCCTGGTTCGGACCCACCCTGCCCTACCCCGCCGACACGCCCAGCGCGTACGCATCGCGACTCGGCTTCCGACCCTCCCTCTACACGCTGGCCGTGCCCTATCCGCTCGACGACGGCGCGGTCGCCCTGCTCGCGGACTTCGCCGTCCCCGTCGCCGAGCAGCAAGCAGTGCTGGTGCTCGACGTCCAGCCCGACGTCCGGCTCGAGCGACTCACCGACGCGGACGCAGACGCGCTGGCGACCGATCTCGCCCGGCTCCACCGTGAGCTCGACCTCGAGGTGCTCGTGCGCTTCGCGTCCGAGATGAACGGGTCGTGGGTCCGCTGGGGCCAGAGCCCCACCGCCTACGTCAGCGCGTTCCGGGAGCTCGCGGGCGCGCTGCGCACCCAGGACCCGCAGGGCCAGTGGTCGGCGACTGTCTGGTCCCCGGTCTACGGCGCGGGCTACCCGTTCCGCGACCCTGGGGCCGAGGGCGCCCTGCCCGGCGTGGTGGCACGGAACGACCCGCGCGCCGACACCAGCGGCAACGGCCGCGTCGACGGCCGCGACGACCCGTACGGGCCCTACTACCCGGGCGACCGCTGGGTCGACTGGGTGGGGCTGTCGCTCTTCCGCCTCGGTGAGCAGGTCCCGGCCGGGTCCCGCAGCCGAAGGGCCGACCGGGGTCGCAACGAGCTGGCGGTCCGCGGCGAGTTCCGTGACCGGCTCGCGGAGACGTTCGGCTACCCCGACCGCCGGGAGCGCCGCGCCTTCTACGAACGGTTCGCCTTCGAGCGCGGTCGCCCGATGCTGGTGGCCACCGGCATCTTCTACAACCCCGAGGAGGGCGGTCCCAGCGAGCTGGCGGTCAAGCGGAGCTGGTGGCGACAGGTCGTGGCCTCGCTCCCCCGTCGCCCCTGGATCGCGGGTGTGACGTGGCTCGAGGTCGCTCGTCCCGAGCCCGAGGCCCGTCAGGAGGTGCCGGTCGACTGGCGGGTCACCGCCGACCCAGGCATCGCCGCGAGGTTCGCTGCCGCGATCGATCGGTCGCCGCTGCTGCTGCGACCGCTGCCCGAGCCCACGGTCGACCCGCGGACGCAGCCGTCGCCGCTGCTCGACGCCCCGGAGGAGGCGCCCCGCTGGCCCTGGGGGCTGGCCGGCCTGGTCGCGCTGGCGGCCGCCTGGCGGCTCGCCCGGCGCCGGACCCCGGAGCCGGCCGAGGCGGCGCCCGAGCCGCGAGGACGCTGGCTCGGCCTGCCGATGGCGGCCGCGGTCGGGTCCGTCGCGGTCGCCTTCCTCGCCTTCTTCGGAGCGCCGGCCGTGCGCGACCTCGACCCCTGGCTCCTCGCGGGGCTGGCGGGAGCCGTCCTCGCGCTCGGCGGTCGTACCCTGGGTTCGCGCCACCGACGCCACGTGGCGACCGGCGGTGAGACCGTCGCGGCCCGGCTCCTGCTGGGGCGCGCTGTGGCGCTGCACGCCGTCGGCGTCGTGCTGACCCTGGTGTCGCTGCTCGCCGCGGCGTTCCCCGGGGGTGCCGAGCGGTACGCCGACGCGGCCCGCCTGCTCGAGTACCCGCCACCGTGGTTCGCGGTGCGCGACGTGCTGACCCTCGACGCCGCACCCTGGCCGGTCACCCTGATCGGTCTGGTGACGCTCCTCTGCCTCGTTTCCGCGGTGCTGCTGCGGCTGCTGCCGGCGGCCTGGGCATGGGCCGTGCTGCTTCCGACATCTGCGGTCGTCGCCGTCGTCGGGGCGACCGGAGTCGGCGTCGACGTCGCGCCGTGGGAGTTCGTGCTGCCGACTCTGCTGTGGCAGCTGCCGTTCGTGGTCGGGCTCGCTGCCGGCGTGGGTCTCCCACGAATGGTGACGCACCCGATCGCGGGGCTGGCGCTCGCCGTTCTGCTGGCGGCGCAGCCACTGGCCGCGACGAGTGTCGCCCTGCCGGATGGGGTGGCCACGTTGTCGCTGGGCCTGCTCGTCGGCATGGCGGTGCTGGCGCTGGCGGCGCCGCTACGCACCCGACGGGGGCAGGGTCAGGAGTCCCAGCCGGCGGGCCTCGACCGGACGGGGAGCCTGGAGACCACGAGCCGGTAGGACTCGTCGACGGCCTCGATGAGCTCCTCGTCCGGGATGGCGCCGGACAGGCCGAGGTCGTTCCAGCCGGAGCGGCCGATGTAGGCCATCACCCCGGCGTCGTCGGGGTAGCGGGCCAGCCACTCGTCGGCCTCCTCGCGGGACGCCCCGGCCTTGACGCCGACCGAGTCGGCCCCCAGGAAGGCGAAGATCTTGCCGTCCTTCCCGGGGCCGACCTTGACCACCGGGTGGTCGTGGTCCCAGGGGTTGTCGGGCCAGGCGCCCGGCTTGGCGAGGCAGTGCGCCAGCATCGCGTCGACGTCCACGGGCCCTCCGCTCTGTCAGTCCTCGTCGTCGTCCTCGTCGTCGAGGAGGCCCTCCCGGCGGGCCGCCTCGACGATGCGGCGGACGTTCTCGACGGCGCCACAGTCGGCGTCGATCTGGCGGTTGCGCTCCGTGGCGAACTGCTCGCCGAGCTCGGCGCGGACCTGCTCCCCGACCTCCTCGCGGGCGGGGTTGAGGATGGTCAGCTCCTCCTCGGTGAGGTGGTGGTTGACGGCGGTGGCCAGCTCCTCCACTGCGTCGTCGAACGCCTGGGTGTCGGTTCCCTTGAGCTCGAGGACCTTGAGCAGCGCCTCGTGGCCTTCGGCGTGCTCCTCCTCGCCGTGCTCCGCCTCGTGCTCGCTGACCGCGCGCTTCTTGCGCAGCTTCGGGTAGACGTGCTTCTCCTCGGCCTCGGCGTGCGCCACGTGCAGGGCCGCGAACGCACGGCGTACGGCGTCGCGGTCGCTGCTGGTGTCGCGGAGGTCGCGCAGCAGGGTCTCGAAGCGGCGGTGGTCGTCGAGGATGAGGTCCACGACGTCACCCTGGACGGGGCGTCCCAGGTCGATCGAAGTCATGGCGCGACCCTAGCGGTGCCGGCCACGGCTCCCGCTACGACGACTCAGGCGTCGTCGGACCCGGCCCGCTTCGCGTCCCGCTGCGCGGCGTGCTCGGCGGCGAGCCGCCGCTCCAGCTTGTGGCGCTTGCGGCCGGAGAGGAACCGGAACAGCGGGCCCATCCCCCACGTGCCGGTGCCGGCCCCGGCAGCGGCGCTGGCGGTGTTGACGACCATGTCCATCTCGCGGCGGTCCGGCTCGGGGTTCCTGTCGCTCGGAGTCCGCTTCGGCGTGGGACCAGTCATGGCTCTTCCTTCCCCCGGCGGCCACCCCGGACGGGCCGCGCTCGTGCCGAGCCTATCCGGGCTCGGGGACGTCGGCCTCCCAGCGCCTGCGCCGCGCCCCGGGGTCCTGCTCCCACCAGGGCTCGCCCCGCTCCCCCAGCGCCACCTTCGTCGCCTGGACGCCGGCCCGGGCCGCCGCCTCGCCGTCGGTGCCCTTCGTGCGGCGCACCTCGCGCCGCCACGCCATCAGCACGCGCTGCAGCTCCGAACGGCGCTCCGCGGGGATGTCGGGGTCCGTGGCGCGCCAGCGGCGGCCGTCGATGACGACGTAGCGCCCGTCGGGCGTGCGCTCGGGGTCGGTCACCACATCACCTCGCACTCGGCTCAGTCGAGGCAGAACTCGTTGCCCTCGGGGTCCTGCATGACGATGACCAGCTCGTCCATGGGAGTGGGCTCGAGGACCCGGAAAACGGACGCGCCGAGCGCGACCAGCCGGTCCCGCTCGGCCTCCAGCCGCTCCCGCCGCTCGTCACCGGACGTGCCGTGGGCCGCCCGGACGTCGAGGTGGACGCGGTTCTTGACCGTCTTGCCCTCCGGCACCCGCTGGAAGAAGACCCGCGGCCGCCGCCCCTCGGGGTCGACGATCGCCGACCGGCTGTTGCGCTGGTCCTCCGGCACGCCCCAGGCCTCGAGGGCCTCGTCCCACGAGCCGAACGGCTCGGGCGGCGGCTGGACGATGTAGTGGAGCGCGGCGGCCCAGAACTCCGCCTGCGCGGCGGGGTCGGCGCAGTCGAAGGTGACCTGGAACTCGCGGGCGGGGTCGGTCATTTCGTGGCTTCCATCATCTGCCGTAGCTCCTTCTTCAGCTCGGAGATCTCGTCGCGGAGCCGGGCGGCGACCTCGAACTGCAGCTCGGCGGCGGCGGCCTTCATCTGGTCGGTGAGCTCCTGGATGAGCGCGGCGAGCTCGCCGCTGGGCAGCCCGGCGAGGTCGGCGGCGTGCTGGCCGGCGGCGGCCTTGCTGAGGGCGGGCACCGGCTGCCCCGACTGCTTGGCCTTGACGCCGCCGGCGCGGCCCTTCGCCTCCGTGCCGGCCCAGGTCTCCAGGAGGGCCTGGGTGTTCTCGTCCTCGCGGGCGAGCATCTCGGTGATGTCGGCGATCTTCTTGCGCAGCGGCTGGGGATCGACGCCGTTGGCCTTGTTGTAGGCGACCTGCTTCTCCCGGCGCCGGTTGGTCTCGTCGATGGCGGCCTCCATCGACGGGGTGATCTTGTCGGCGTACATGTGGACCTGGCCCGACACGTTGCGGGCGGCGCGGCCGATCGTCTGGATGAGCGACTTGTCCGAGCGGAGGAAGCCCTCCTTGTCGGCGTCGAGGATCGAGACGAGCGACACCTCGGGCAGGTCGAGGCCCTCGCGGAGGAGGTTGATGCCGACGAGGACGTCGTACTCGCCGAGCCGCAGGTCGCGCAGCAGCTCGATCCGCTTGAGGGTGTCGACCTCGGAGTGGAGGTAGCGGGTGCGGATGCCGGCGTCGAGGAGGTAGTCGGTGAGGTCCTCGGACATCTTCTTCGTCAGCGTCGTCACGAGCACCCGCTCGTGGCGCTCGGCGCGCGTCCGGATCTCGTGGATGAGGTCGTCGATCTGGCCCTTCGTCGGCTTCACCACCACCTCGGGGTCGACCAGCCCGGTCGGGCGGATGATCTGCTCGACCACTCGAGGGGGGCCGCCGCCGACGCTGACCCTGTCGAGCTCGTAGTCGCCAGGGGTCGCGGACAGGTAGATGGTCTGGCCGATCCGGTCGACGAACTCCTCCCACTTCAGCGGGCGGTTGTCCATCGCGCTCGGCAGCCGGAAGCCGTGCTCGACGAGGTTCCGCTTGCGGGACATGTCGCCTTCGTACATCCCGCCGATCTGCGGGACCGCGACGTGGGACTCGTCGACGACGAGCAGGAAGTCCTCGGGGAAGTAGTCGAGCAGACAGTTGGGCGCAGAGCCGCGGCTGCGGCCGTCGATGTGCATCGAGTAGTTCTCGATGCCCGAGCACGAGCCGACCTGGCGCATCATCTCGATGTCGTAGGTCGTGCGCATCCGCAGCCGCTGCGCCTCGAGCAGCTTGCCCTCGCGCTCGAACTTCGCGAGCTGCTCCTCGAGCTCGGCCTCGATGCCCCGGATCGCCCGCTCCATCCGCTCGGGGCCCGCGACGTAGTGGGTGGCCGGGAAGACGTAGAGCTCCTCGTCCTCGGTGAGCACCTCGCCGGTGACGGCGTGGAGCGTCATCAGCCGCTCGATCTCGTCGCCGAAGAACTCGACGCGCACGGCGTGCTCCTCGTAGACCGGGAAGATCTCGAGGGTGTCGCCGCGGACGCGGAACGTGCCGCGCGTGAAGGACATGTCGTTGCGGGTGTACTGGATCTCGACCAGGCGGCGCAGGATCGAGTCGCGGTCGTGCTCCTCGCCGACGCGCAGCCTCAGCATCCGGTCGACGTACTCCTGGGGGGTGCCGAGGCCGTAGATGCAGGACACCGTCGAGACCACGATGACGTCGCGCCGGGTGAGCAGCGAGTTGGTCGCCGAGTGGCGCAGCCGCTCGACCTCCTCGTTGATGGAGGAGTCCTTCTCGATGTAGGTGTCCGTCTGCGGGACGTACGCCTCCGGCTGGTAGTAGTCGTAGTAGGAGACGAAGTACTCGATGGCGTTGTCGGGGAAGAGCTGGCGCAGCTCGTTGGCGAACTGGGCCGCCAGCGTCTTGTTGGGCTGCATCACGAGCATCGGCCGCTGCACCTGCTCGGCGACCCACGCGACGGTGGCGGTCTTGCCGGTGCCGGTGGCGCCGAGGAGGACGACGTCCTTCTCCCCTGCGCGGATCCGCTCGCTGATCTCCTTGATGGCGGTCGGCTGGTCGCCGGACGGCTGGTAGTCGGAGACCACCTTGAAGGGGGCGACGCGGCGCTCGAGATCGGTGACGGGGCGCATGCCCCGAGCGTAGACGGCGCCTCCGACAGCCCCCAGACTCGAGGTGAGCCCACGGGGCCCGGACAGTGAGGCCGTGACAGGGAGGCCGTGACTGGGAGGCCATGGCAGGGAGGCCGGATGCCGCACCGCACCGCGCCGGTCGCAGCCGTCCTGTGCGCCGTCCTGTGCACCGTCCTCGTCGCCGCCGGCTGCACCGGGCCGGACCGCCCGCCCTCCCCGGCGGACGGCGGCGGGGAGCCGGCCACGCCGACGGCCGACAGCGATCTCCTCGACGGCGACTGGCAGCTCGTGGCCGTCCGGGTCGGCTCGCGGGACCGGCGCCCGGACCCGCTGCACCCGGTGACGATGACGGTGGCGGACGGGGTGGGCACCGGCTCCACCGGCTGCAACGAGTACCGGGTGCCGGTCCGCGAGGCCGCGGGCGTGCTCCGCACCGGGACCGTCCGGCAGACGCTCCGGTCCTGCCCGGCCCCCGTCGACGCCGTCGAGCAGGCATTCACGTTCGCCCTGCAGGCCGCCGACCGGGCCGAGCTCACGGAGAGCCGGCTGACCCTGAAGGGCGACGACGTGCGCCTGACGTTCGCCCCGATCCCGGGCGACCCCCTGCGAGGGGTCGTCGGCAGCGCCTGGCGCCTCGAGACGCTGGTGACCAGCGGGGTCAGCCTCCCCCTGGCCCAGGTGACACCGGCACGCGGCACCGGCGTGGTAATGCGGCTGCGCCGCGACGGCAGCCTCGAGGTCGCCACCGGCTGCCGTGACCTCTCCGGCCGCTGGGAACGCGTGGCGGGCCAGGTCGTGGCCGGCTCGCTGCCGGCCACCCGCCGGCCCCCGCCCCGCTGCCCGCGCGGGCTGCGGGCGCAGGACCGCCACGTCGTCCGGGTGCTCGACGGACGGTGGCGACCGGTCCTCGACGGCGACGTGCTGACGGTGCAGGGCCGGAGCGGCCGGGCACTCGTCCACGTCCGGCGCTGACACCTCGCAGGTGGTGGACCGGTCCGGACCGATTCCGCGGTTTCCCCCACACCCCCGGTGACACGCCCCTACATTGCGAAGCAGGAACCCGGTCCCCCGTCGGGATCCGTCGCTCTCTCGGGCGACTGCTGCGGACAGCAGGTGTGCACATGTCTCGGTTTTCTCGGTTCTCCAGGAATCGCGTGTCGGTCCCGGAGTGGTCGCTGCGCGGCAAGCTCGCGCTGGCGCTCACCATCCCGATGCTCCTCGCGGCCGTCCTCGGCGGTCTGCGCGTCATGTCGGAGTCGGCCCAGGCCACCAACCACGCGTCGACGGCCGGCCAGGTCACGGTGCTGCCAGCGGCGGTGGCGTACCTCGCCGCGGCCGAGCACGCGGCCGTCGTCGGGCGTACGACGGGGCTCGACGACCCCGAACGCCTCAGCGCGGTCCGCCGCGTCGACGCCGCCGCCACGGAGCTCGAGCGCGCCGGCGCGGCCGCCCCGCTGACCACCCGGCAGCGGGCCCGCCTCGACTCGCTGCTCGAGCTCAGCGACCAGCTCCGCGACGGGCGGGCCTACGTCAGCGTCGGCCAGTCGGTGTCGCAGGTGCGCCAGCTGCACCGCGGCGTCTCCCAGCTGCTCGCCTCGATCGTCGACGCGCAGATCGAGCCGGAGCCGCGGCTGCGGACCCTCGCGCACGTCCTCGACGGCCGGCTCTCGCTGGCGATGCAGCAGGTCATGGTCGCCGAGGCCGGGGACCGCCGGTCGGTCTCCGCCGAGCTCGCCGCCGAGGTGGGTGTCGAGGCCGCGGCCATCGAGCGCCTCGGCGTCGACCTCGGCACCGTGGACCCGACGGTCCTCGGGCTGCGCCAGCAGAACGCCCTGCACTTCGCGACCGCCCGCGACGGCGGGACGGACCTCGGCGGCGCGGCGGCCTACACCGGCTACGACGAGCTCACCACGGAGCTGCTCCAGGGCGTCGACCGGGAGCTGGCCGCGGCCACCGACCGGTCCCGGACCCTGGCGGCGCTCACCGCGGCCACGACCCTGGGCGCGCTGCTGGCCGCCGTGCTGCTGGCACTGTTGGTGGCGCGGCTGCTGCTGCGGCCGATCCACCGGGTGCGGGACGGCGCCCGCGAGGTGGCCGAGGTGCGGCTGCCCGAGGCGATCCGCCGCATCCGGGAGGGTCAGGACCCCGGCCAGGTGGTCCCGCTGGACGTCACGACGCGCGAGGAGGTGGGCCAGCTCGCCCGTGCCGTCGACGACCTCCACCGCCGCGCGGTGTCGCTGGCGGCCGGCGAGGCGGAGGCCCGTGCACGGGTCGGTGAGATGTTCGTGACGCTGTCGCGCCGGAGCACCTCCCTCGTCAACCAGCAGCTCGCCCTCATCGAGAACCTCGAGCGGGACGAGGAGGACCCCGAGCGGCTCGAGGCCCTCTTCCGGCTCGACCACCTGGCCTCCCGCATGCGCCGGACGGGCGACTCCCTGCTCGTGCTGGCCGACGCTCCCCCGCGTCCCGGCGGCATCGGCAGCCTGGCCGTCGTCGACGCGCTGCAGGCCGCCTGCGCCGGCGTGCAGGACTACCAGCGCGTCCAGGTGCTCGGCGCCCCGGAGGACACGATCAATGCTGCGGCCGCCGCGGACGTCGTGCACCTGCTGACCGAGCTCGTCGACAACGCCCTGGCCTACTCACCGCCGACGGCGGCCGTGACGGTGATGCCGAGCCGCGAGGGCTCGTCGATCCTGGTCCAGGTCGTCGACGCGGGGCTGGGCATCCCGCCGGCGGACCTCACCAGCATCAACGCCGAGCTCGAGTCCGGCGGGCAGGTCACGCCCGACACCGCCCGCCGCATGGGCCTGCTCGTGGTCGGCCGGCTCGCCCGGCGCCACGGCATCACGGTCCGGCTCGAGCGCAACGAGCGCAACGGCACCACCGCGAAGGTGGTGCTGCCGGCCCGGGTGCTCGCCAACGGCGGCCGGGACGCCACCGTCCAGGGGCCGACTGTCGAGCGGCCGGCCCACCAGCCGGCCCAGCAGCCGGAGCCGGCCGGCCCCGCCCCGCGCGCCGACGAGCCGTCGGTCGCCCAGATCTCGGCCGCGATCGACGCGGTGCTCGGCCTGTCGCGCCGGTCGCCCGGACAGGCGGCGCCGACCGCACCCCCGGCGCCCTCCCTGGCCCCGGTGGCCGGCGCGGCACCACCGGACCCGGCAGACCCGGCGGACCCGGCGGACCCGTCGCCGGCCGCACCCGACCTGCCGGTGCGGGTCCCCGCAGCGGCCGTCACGTCGCCGGCGGCGCTCACGGTCGTGCCGCCGGTGGTCGAGGAGCCGGTGGCCGAGGAGCCGGTGGTCGAGGAACCCATCGTCGAGGAGCCCGTCGCCCTCGCTCCCCTGCCCGTCCGCCGCGACGCGCTGGACCCGTCGACCCGGGTGCCCGACTCGCCGGGCGACCTCGACGACCTGGACGACTCGCCGATCTTCCGCGAGCTGCGGTCCGGCTGGCTGACCCCGGGAGGCACGTCCGCCGCGGGCTGGACGTCCCCCGAGATCGACGCGGGCTGGGAGGCGGCAGACCGGACCTCGGAGGCGCCAGCCGCACCGCTGACCGACGCCGGGCTGCCGATGCGCCGACCCGGCGGCCGGCTCGTGCCCGGCGGTGTCGGCCCCGGCAGGGCGCCCGCGGCCACGGTGCCCGGGCGCGACCCCGAGGCGATCCGCGCCCGGCTCTCCGCCCACTCCGCCGGCGTCGCCCGCGGCCGACTCGCCGCGAGCGGCACCCCAGCCCCGGACTCCCCCCGACAGGAGGCAGGAACCCCATGACCGACTACCTGACGCAGCCAGTGACGGAACCGGCTCCCGAAGGGACCGCCGAGCGCGACCTCGACTGGGTCGTCTCCCGGTTCGTCGAGGACGTCCCGGGCACCGCGCACGCCGTGCTGGTCTCCGCGGACGGGCTGCTCATGGCCGCCAGCGCGGGGCTTCCCGACGACCGGGCTGAGCAGGTGGCGGCGGTCGCGTCGGGCCTGGCGAGCCTCGCGGTCGGCGCGGCCCGCCTGTTCGACGGCGGGCAGGTGCTGCAGACAGTGGTGGAGATGGAGCACGGCTACCTGCTGCTGATGAGCGTGGGCGACGGCTCGCACCTCGCGGTGCTGACCCAGGACTCCGCCGACCTCGGCCAGGTCGGCTACGAGATGGCGCTCATGGTCGACCGGGTCGGCCGGATGGTCGAGGCCCGGGCTCGCTCGCCGCTCAGCGGCGCGACGGGGTGACCCGGTGGTCCCGCAGGACGGCGACGGGCACGGTGGCTCCGCCGCCGTCGTACGCCCCTACACGCTGACCGCGGGCCGCACCCGCGCCCGCGTGGAGCTGTCGGTCGAGGCGATCCTCGACCGCACCGACGACACGACACGCCTGCCCGCCGGGGCGCTGGGCCGGGTGCTCGATGCCTGCGACGCCAGCTCGGTGGCCGAGGTGTCGGCGCGGCTGGGGATGCCGGTGGGCGTCGTCCGCGTACTCCTGGGGGACCTCGTGGCGCAGGGCCTGGTGCGCGTGCGCGAGACGATGACCGACTGCTCGTCAACGGACCAGCGTCGCGACCTGATGGAAAGGACACTCCGTGGACTTCGTGCGTACTAGGGCCTCGCGCGGCGCGGCCTCCACCAAGATCGTCGTCGCCGGCGGCTTCGGCGTCGGCAAGACCACCTTCGTCGGCTCGGTCTCCGAGATCGTGCCGCTGCGGACGGAGGCGCTCGTCACCGACGAGTCCCACGGCGTGGACGACCTCGCCGCGGTGCCGACCAAGGCGACCACGACGGTGGCCATGGACTTCGGCCGGATCACGCTCACCGGCGACGTGGTGCTCTATCTCTTCGGCACGCCCGGGCAGCAGCGGTTCTGGTTCATGTGGGACGACCTGTGCCGCGGCGCCATCGGCGCGGTGGTGCTCGTCGACACGAACCGGCTCGCCGAGGCGTTCGCGCCCCTCGACTACTTCGAGGAGCGAGGGCTGCCGTTCATCGTGGCCGTGAACCGGTTCGACGGCACGCCCGAGTACTCCCTGGAGGCGGTCCGGGAGGCGCTGGCGATCCCCGCCCACGTGCCGATGATGAACGTCGACGCCCGGCAGCGGGAGTCCGCGAAGCAGGCGCTGATCCGCGTGAC
This sequence comes from Nocardioides sp. GCM10027114, assembly GCF_042659625.1. Lineage (NCBI taxonomy): Bacteria > Bacillati > Actinomycetota > Actinomycetes > Propionibacteriales > Nocardioidaceae > Nocardioides > Nocardioides sp. GCM10027114. Next base: position 38,667 of record NZ_JBHSSS010000002.1, on the reverse strand, counting down.
GGAGTACTCGCTCGAGCGGCTCGACGAGGCCGTGGCGGCCGGTGCCCGGTGAGGTGGCCGGTGAGGTGGCCATCCGGTCGCTAGATTGGCGGCGTGACGAACGGGGTCTCCTCCAGCAGCCGGGTGCTGCGCCTCCTGCGGCGCACCATCGTGGCGATCCTGGGCGCCCAGCTCGCGCTGGCGCTCGGCATGTCGCTGGTCGACTCCTACCGCCGCCGCGGCAAGAAGCCCAAGCCGTTCCCCACGACGCCACCGCGCACCGTCGAGGTCGGCGACGGCACCGTCACGACGTACACCTACGGCCGCGACCTCTTCGAGGACATGGTGGCCGCCATCGAGGGCGCCCGTCGCCAGATCCTCTTCGAGACCTACATCTGGAAGGGTGACGAGGTCGGCGAGCGCTTCAAGGCGGCGCTGGCCGCCGCGGCCGACCGGGGCGTCGAGGTCTACGTCGTCTACGACGCCTTCGCCAACCTCGTGGTCCCGCCGCGGTTCAAGCGCTTCCCAGCGACAATGCGGGTGCTGCGCTACCCCGTCTACAACGCAGGTCTGCGGTTCTGGGACCTGCGCCGCTACGGCCGCAACCACCGCAAGCTGCTCGTGGTCGACGACGAGGTGGGCTTCGTGGGCGGCTTCAACATCGGCACCGCCTACGCCACCGAGTGGCGCGACACCCACGTGCGCATCACCGGCCCCGGCGTGTGGGACCTGAAGCGCGCCTTCGCGGACTTCTGGAACCTGAACCGCCGTCGCCGGCTGACGCCCAGCGAGCGCCCGCTGCTGATGGAGACGCCGTCGACGTGGGAGTCGCGGATCCGGCTGCACCGCAACGTGCCACGGCTGTGGATGTTCCCCATCCGCAGCATGTACCTCGAGGCGATCCTGCGGTCGAGCCGCAACGTGTGGATCACCCAGGCCTACTTCATCCCCGACCAGGACTTCGTCGACGCACTCAAGGACGCCGCGCGCCGCGGGGTCGACGTCCGGCTGCTGGTGCCGCTGAAGTCGAACCACATCGTCACCGACTGGATCTCGCGCGGGTACTACTCCCAGCTGCTCGACTCCGGGGTCCGCATCTTCCGCTTCCGCGACGCCATGGTCCACGCGAAGACGTCCACCGTGGACGGCACCTGGTCGACCGTCGGGACCGCCAACGTGGACCGGCTCAGCCTCCAGGGCAACTACGAGATCAACCTCGAGGTCATCGACGAGTCGATGGCCAAGGTCCTCGAGGAGATCTTCCGGGTCGACCAGGGCAACTGCCTCGAGCTGACCAGCCACGAGTGGGAGGCGCGCGACCTGCACCGCAAGTTCACCGAGTTCGTGCTCGCCCCGCTGCGCCCTCTTCTCTGACTCAGTCCCCGCCCGATTCCCCAAGGAGATCCATGCCGCTCACCGTCCTCGTCACCGGGGCGTCCGGCTTCATCGGCTCCCACGTCGCCCGCGAGCTCGCCGAGGCCGGTCACGAGGTCCGGGCGATGACGCGCCGGCCCGACGACTACACGGGCGCCGGCAAGCCGGTCCCCGGCGACGTGTTCGCCGCCGAGGGTCTCCAGGCCGCCCTCGACGGGGTCGACGCCGCCTACTACCTCGTGCACTCCCTCGACTCCGACGACTTCGAGGAGCGTGACGCCCGGGCGGCGCGCGCCTTCGGAAGCGCCGCGGCCGACGCCGGCGTACGCCAGATCGTCTACCTCGGCGGGCTCGGCGCGGAGGACGGCGACCTCTCGCCGCACCTGCGGTCGCGGCGCGCGACCGAGTCCCACCTCGCCGAGGCCGGGGTCCCGGTGACCACCCTGCGGGCGGGCATCGTGGTCGGTCATGGCGGCGCCTCGTGGGAGATCACCCGGCAGGTGGTCAACGCGATGCCGCTCATGGTGGCGCCGGGCTGGGTGCGCACCCGCACCCAGCCGATCGGCCTCGCCGACGTCGTCCACTACCTCGTCGGGGTGCTCGACAACCCGGACGCCGTCGGCCGCACGTTCGAGGTGGGCGGCCCGGAGGCGATGACCTACGAGGAGATGCTGCAGGCGGCGTCGCTGGCGCTGCGCGGCGAGGCGGTACCGCTGGTCGCGGTCGACGTGCCGCCGCTGCCGGGGGTCGCGGGACTGACGACCGACTTCATGAGCATCGCCCTGTCGTTCATCACCGACGTCGACCCCGCGACCGCGCGCAACCTGCTCGGCTCGATGGGCACCGAGGCGGTCGTGACCAACGACGAGATCCACGCGGTCCTGCCGCGCGAGACGGTCGCGTACGACGACATGGTCCGCGCGGCGCTCGAGGACCGTCTCGCCGCTGGGCTGGAGCCCTGACGGCTACCGCGCGGGCAGGTGCGTCCGGGGCGCCATCCGTGGCCCGCGGCGCGGCCGGTGGATGCCGGAGATCCCGACCAGCGCCGTGACCCGGCCCCGGTGGGGGCGCCACGGCTCCAGCAGCTCGGCGAGGCCCTCGTCGTCGACGGGCTCCCCCGTCAGCGCGTAGCCGACGTCCTTGGCCACGTGGTAGTCGCCGAAGGAGACGGCGTCCGGGTCGCCCAGCGCGCGCTGCCGCACCTCGGCGCTGGTCCACACTCCGATGCCCGGCAGGCTCTGCAGCCGGCGGTCCGCCTCGTCCGCGGGGAGCGCGGCGCACCGCTCGAGCGAGTCGGCGACCCGCGCCGCGACCACGATCGGGCGCGAGCGCGCCGGGTCGATGTGGAGCCGCAGCCACTCCCACGACGGGATCGCGCGCAGCGTCTCCGGGGTCGGCTGCAGCCAGAGGTTCACCTCGTCGGCCGGGCCGGGCGCCCGCTCGCCGAACCGGTAGACCAGCTGCCGGAAGCCCGCGAACGCCTCCTGGCCGGTGACCTTCTGCTCGATGATCGCCGGGACCAGCGCCTCCATGACCAGGCCGGACCGGCCCAGCCGCCAGTGCGGGTGGTGCCGGAGGAGCTCGACCAGCAGCGGGTGACGCGGCTCGAAGCCGGACGGGTCGTCGGCCGCCCCCAGCAGGTCGGGCACCGACTCGAGCGCCCACACCGCGCCGGGCCCCCAGGCGGAGGCGTGCACGGCGCCCTCGCTGTGCCGCTCCTCGACCACGAGGGTGGCCGGCCCCTCCGGCGTACGGATCCCGCGCCAGTGGCGGCCCGCGGCGTCGATGCGGTAGGTCGGGTCCCCGGCGCCGCGGCGGTGGATGCGCAGGATCCGCCCGACCGGGCACGGCCAGTCGGGACGCCAGACCCGGTCGTGCCGGGGCGCAGCAGGCATCACGGGACCATCACCGCACGACGGTAACGCAGGGCGCGGCGTCCCTCCGATCCGGCGACGGTAGGTTGCGGGCCATGGCCACCGACGCGAGCGGCAACCACCGCGACCTCGAGGCAGGGATCGAGCGCGACTTCGAGGACAGGATGTCCTACGGCGACTACCTCTGCCTCGACCAGCTGCTGAGCGCGCAGCGGCCGCAGAGCCGGCCGCCGCAGCACGACGAGCTGCTGTTCATCATCCAGCACCAGACCTCCGAGCTCTGGCTCAAGCTGCTCGTCCACGAGCTCCGCTCGGCGCGCGACCTCCTGCGCAGCGACGACCTCGCCCCGGCGCTCAAGCGGATGGCCCGGGTCAAGCATGTCCAGCGCGTGCTCACCGACCAGTGGACGGTGCTGGCGACGCTGACCCCCAGCGAGTACGCCGAGATCCGGCCGTTCCTCGCGACCAGCTCGGGCTTCCAGTCGGCGCAGTACCGCGAGGTGGAGTTCCTGCTGGGCAACAAGGACGCCGCCATGGTCGACGTCTTCCGCCACGACAGCGCCACCCGCGAGGAGCTGGCGACGCTGCTCCACGAGCCGAGCCTCTACGACGAGTTCCTCGGCTACCTCCACCGGGCCGGGTACGCCGTGCCCGACGAGCTGCTCGACCGCGACTGGTCGAAGCCGCACCGCCTCAACGACGCGCTCGTGGACACCATCGCCGGGGTCTACGCGGCACCGCACGAGCACTGGGGCGTCTACGAGACCTGCGAGGAGCTCGTCGACATCGAGGACTACTTCCAGGCCTGGCGGTTCCGCCACCTCCAGGTCGTGCAGCGCACGATCGGCCACAAGACCGGCACCGGCGGCTCCTCCGGCGTCGACTTCCTGCGCCGGGCGCTCGACCTGACGTTCTTCCCCGAGCTGTTCGAGGTGCGCACCCGCATCGGCGGCTGAGGCCGGCCGCCGACGTCGGGCCGCTCAGGCCCGGTGGACCACAGGCTCGAAGTCGTACGGCGAGTCCGCGGCGGTGGCCAGCGCATCCTCCTCGCCGTCGTGCGGCAGCACGACCAGCACCGGGCCGAGCACCTCCTCGCGCGCCACGCGGTCCCGCGGGTCGAGCCCGGCGACGACGGCCGGCGCCACCCACCAGCCCCGCTCGCGTGCGGGGTGCTCGGCGCCGGCGGCGAGCCGGCCGCCCTCCTGCACGGCGAGGGCGAGGTAGCGACGGACCCGGTCGCGCTGCACGGGTGAGACGACCGGCCCGCAGACCGTCGCCTCGTCCCACGGGTCACCGGGCTGCAGGGCGTCCGTCGCCGCGACCGCGTGGTCGATCGCCTCGTCGTAGCGGTCCCGTGGCACCAGCAGCCGGGCGGGCACGCCGCAGCGCTGGCCGGCGTACGTCGCGATCTCCTGCGCCGTCGCCGCCACCGCGGCCCCGAGGTCGGCGCCGTCGAGCACGATGGCGGCCCGGGTGCCGCCCGCGGTCACCTCGAGGTGGCGCTGCTCGCCGTCCTCGCCGGGGTGGACCTGGTGGCGCACCCGCTCCGCCGCGACCGTCGAGCCGGTGAAGGAGACCAGGTCGACGCGAGGGTCGGTGGTGAGCGCGATCGCGGCGTCGACGTCGCGGGTGGTGACGACGTTGAGCACGCCCGGCGGCAGGTCGGTCCGCTCGGCAGCGAGTCGCGCGACCTCGCAGGCGAGCAGCGCGGTCTCGGCGCCGGGCTTGAGCACGACGGTGCCGCCGGCCAGCAGCGCCCGGCCGAGCCGGTCGAGGAGGACCTGCCACGGCGAGGTCCAGGGCGTCACGACGCCGACGACGCCGGGCCCGCCCGGGAGAGCGGGAACCTCACCGGCCGCGGCGCGCTCGACTGCGAGGCCCAGGTCGGTCACAGCGCCGTCGAGCCAGGCGCCGCGGGTGAGCGCGACCGGGACACCCGCGGTCCGCACGGTCAGCGACCGGAGGTCCTCGAGCTCGTCGGCGAGGGCGTCGTGGAGCTGGCGCACGCAGTGCAGCCGCTGGTCGAGGTCGCTGCTCCACGCCGTCACGTCGAACGCCCGTCGGGCGACGGTCACCGCAGCCTCGACGTCGCCCTCCGAGCCGTGCGGGAGCATCGCCAGCCGCTCACCCGTGGTCGGGTCGAGCACCGGGTAGCGGGCCTCGTCGTGGGCCGGCACCAGGTGGCCGTCGAGGAGCATGCCCGGCTCGGCCGGGATCGTGGGCAGGTCGCGCGTCGTCACGGCGTGATCCTCGCACCGGGGTGGTCGCCGGCCGGTCCGTGTCCGCCGTGCATGCAGGGGGTGTGTAGGTGGTCGACGGCACAATGGCGGCGTGCTGCTCGCCGACGTCGTCGCCGCCTCCGGGGCGGTCGCCGCCACCCGCTCCCGCAAGGCCAAGGTGGCCGCGCTCGCGGAGGCGCTGTCCGCCGCCGACACCACCTCGTCCGAGGAGATCGAGACCGTCACCGCCTACCTGTCGGGCAGCCTGCGGCAGCGGCGCACGGGCCTGGGCTGGCGCGGCGTCGCCGCCCTGCCTCCCCCGGCCGCGGAGCCGTCCCTGGAGGTGCTCGAGGTCGACGCGGCGTTCGAGGGGATCGGCGCCCTGTCGGGTCCCGGCTCGCAGGCCGCGCGGTCCGCCGCCGTGGCCGACCTGTTCGGCCGGGCCACCGCCGACGAGCAGGCGTGGCTGCGGGGCGTCGTCACCGGCGCGGTGCGTCAGGGGGCGCTCGACGCGCTGGTGCAGGAGGCCGTGGCTGCTGCCGCCGGCGTGCCGCTGGTGCGCGTACGACGCGCCGCGATGCTGGCCGGCTCGACCCGGCCGGTCGCGGTCGCGGCCCTCACCGAGGGCGAGGCGGCGCTCGACCGCTTCGGCCTCGAGGTCGGCCGGCCGGTGCTTCCGATGCTGGCCTCGACCGCCCCCGACGTGGCGGCCGCAATGGAGAAGGCGGCCGGGGGCGCGAGGGCTCCGGTGGCGGTCGACACGAAGCTCGACGGCATCCGGATCCAGGTCCACCGCGACGGCGACGACGTGCTCGTCGCGACCCGCACGCTGGAGGACATCACCGCCCGCCTGCCCGAGGTGGTGGCTGTCGCCCGCTCGCTGGCCGCCGAGCGGTTCGTGCTCGACGGCGAGGCGATCGCCCTCGACGAGGACGGCCGGCCCCGGCCGTTCCAGGAGACGGCGTCGCGCACGGCGCAGGCCGCGGGCATCGAGGTGACGCCGTACTTCTTCGACGTGCTCCACGTCGACGGTCGTGACCTGCTGGACTCCCCCGGCGCCGAGCGGCTCGCCGCCCTCGACGCCCTGGTGCCCGAGCGCCACCGGGTCGCCCGGCTCGTCACCGACGACCCCGCCGCGGCCGACGGCTTCGTCCGGGAGGTGCTCGGCGCCGGCCACGAGGGTGTCGTGGTCAAGAGCCTCGACGCGCCGTACGAGGCGGGCCGCCGCGGCGCCGCCTGGGTCAAGGTCAAGCCGGTCCACACCCTCGACCTGGTCGTGCTCGCCGTCGAGTGGGGCAGCGGCCGCCGCGAGGGCTGGCTCTCCAACATCCACCTCGGCGCCCGCGACCCCGAGACCGGCGGGTTCGTCATGCTGGGCAAGACGTTCAAGGGGATGACCGACGAGATGCTGGCTTGGCAGACCAAGCGGTTCACCGAGCTGGCCGTCTCCCCCGGCAGCCTGCGCGACCACTACGTCGTCGAGGTCCGCCCCGAGCAGGTCGTCGAGATCGCCTTCGACGGGCTGCAGCGCTCGTCCCGCTACCCCGGCGGCTTGGCCCTCCGCTTCGCGCGAGTGCTGCGCTACCGCGACGACAAGACCGCCGACGAGGCCGACACGATCGAGACGGTGCGGGGACTCGCCTGACCATCTCGACCGCCCACGCCGCTCCACGGGGCAGGATCCGACCTGCTGCGCGAGGGGCTGGACGGACGGACCGGCGCTAAGACCTCGGCTCCCGCCGGGGCCTCAGCGGGCGACCGGGAGGCCGAGGGGGCGTCCGCTCGCGGTGAACCCGCGACGCGCTGCCCAGCGGCCCACGAAGAAACCGATGGCGAGCCAGGCGAAGCCGACGAGGTACCACCACGGGTTGTCCCACGCCTTGGCCGCGATCGTGCCGTTGGCTACGCAGAACGCCGTGAAGCAGACCCACCAGACCACCGCACGGAGTCTCACGAGGCCCTGCCCCGCGAGTCGAGCTGCCCCTGCCGACGCCCTCGACGCACCCACAGGGTCGCAAGCCAGGCGAGCAGCACCGCGGCCACGAACCACCACGGGTCGTCCAGTGCCTTCCCGACCGACCAGCCGGTCGCACTGCCCAGGAGCAAGAAGGGGATGCCCCACCGCCAGCCCCGGGCCGGCGTTCGCTGCTGCTGGTCGACGTCGGTCCCCCGGATCTCCATGCCCACAGTCTGCCGCCCCGACATCGGCGCGCTCCACAGCCGGTCAGGGCCCGCGCCATGATGGCGTCATGGGTGACGCCGACACGCTGCAGCGCAACAAGGCGAATGTGCAGGCCTTCTACGACCTGATGTTCAACCAGGACCGGCCCCGCGAGGCCATCGAGCGGTACGCCGGCGCGGAGTACCGCCAGCACAACCCGCACGTCGGCGACGGCAAGGAGGCCTTCGTCGAGTACTTCGAGCGGATGGCGCGCGACCACCCCGGCAAGCGGGTGGAGTTCGTCCGCACTATCGCCGAGGGCGACCACGTCGTTCTGCACTGCCGGCAGACCTGGCCGCCCGAGCAGCCGGGCGGAAGCGAGGTCGTCTACGCCGGCATCGACATCTTCCGGCTCGACGCCGACGGCAGGGTCGTGGAGCACTGGGACGCGCTGCAGGAGGTCCCGGCGACCGCGGCGAACGACAACGGCATGTTCTGACCGGCCGCGCCCCGGTGCGACGCCGGTCCCAGTTGCTGTCACACCGAGTTGCACGGCAGTAACATCACCTCATGGCCACCGCCCCCCGCACCGACGGGCGCCGTACCGCCGCCGCCGCGCGGCGCCGCGCCCGCGAGGCCGAGATCATCGCCGCGACCCGGGCGCTGTTCGACGAGCGGGGTGTCCGCGACGCCCAGATCGAGGACATCGCCAAGGCGGTCGGCATCAACCGCGCGATCGTCTACCGCCACTTCACCGGCAAGGAGGAGCTCTTCGCGCTCACGCTCGAGGGGTACCTCGACGAGCTGAAGACGGCCCTGGACGAGGCGGCCGGCCGCAAGGGCTCCGCGACCCACCGGCTCACCGCCGTGGTCGAGGCGTTCTGCGACTACGGCGTGGCGCACCCAGCGTTCGTCGACTGCGCCCAGACGCTGATGCGCCGCACCGGACCCGAGCTCCTCGACGAGATCTCCGAGGGCGCCCTGTTCCGGCTCGGCCGCAGCATCTCCGGCTGTCTTGCCACGCTCGGCAGCGTCCTCGAGGCCGGCGTGGAGTCCGGCGACTTCACCGTCGACGACCCGGTGCTGCTCGCCAACGCGCTCTACGCCAGCGGTCTGGGCGCGCTCCAGCTCGCCCGGGTCGGCATCCTCGTCAAGGAGGCGGCGCCGGGCATCCCGACGGTCGGCACCATCGGCGCCGACCAGGTCCGCGCCTACCTCGTCGCGTCCGCACTGGGCGTCGCCCGCGGCCGTCCCTGACGAGCAGGCTGAGCGGGCAGGCGGCGACTCAGCGGTTGGCCGGGTCGAACCCGATGGTCAGCGTGACCATCGTGCCGAGCTCGAGCCGGCCGTTGGGCAGCGCCGTCACGACCGTGCCGTCGGCGCCCGGGCGCTGGGCCCGCTGCCGGATCGGCACCATGCCCTGCTCGACGAGCCGCCGTGCCGCCTCCTCGTAGGACAGCCCGACCAGCGCGCTCCCGTCGACCACCGCCTCGCCGGACGCGACCTGCAGCACGACCGGCCCCTTGCCGGCGCGCTTGCCGGGCGCCGGCTTCTGGTCCAGGACGGTGCCGCGCTCGCCGCGTCCGTCATGCCACACCCGCTCGGCCTCCAGCCCGGCGTCGGCGAGCTCGGCGCGGGCGGCGGCGTACGTCAGCCCCTCGACGTCGGGGACGACGGCCGCCGACGGCTTCGCCGCGACCAGACCGCCGACGACCACCGCGCCGACCACGGCAGCGGCGGCCACCTGCATCCACCGGGAGCGCCACGCGTCGGTCCGCCACAGCGGGGTGCGCAGCCGGGCCAGCACGGCCCGCGACGGCGGCGGGGGAAGCACCGGCTCCTCTGCCAGCGCCGCGGCCGTCTGCGCGACCTCTGCGGCGGTCGGCCGGCGCCGGGGGTCCTTGGCGATCATCCGCACCACCAGGTCCGCCACGGCGGGCGGGACGTCGTCCGGCAGCGCCGGTGCCCGGTCGTTGAGGTGGGCCAGCGCCGTGGCGACCTGGTTCTCGCGGTGGAACGGCTTGAGCCCGGTCAACGCCTCGTAGGCGACCATGCCGAGGGAGTAGACGTCCGACGCCGTCGTGGCGGTGCGGCCCTGCGCCTGCTCGGGGCTGAGGTAGTCGACGGTGCCGACGATGGCGCCCGTCCTGGTCAGCGGCTCCACGTCGCTGGAGCGCGCGATGCCGAAGTCGACGAGGACGGCCCGCCCGTCGTGGGTGACCAGGATGTTGCCGGGCTTGAGGTCGCGGTGGACGATGCCGGCGCCGTGGGCCACGTGAAGCGCGGCGGCGACCTGCCCGACGAGGTCCATCACCCGTCGCGCGGACAGCGTGCGCTGCTCGCGGAGGGTGCGCCACAGCGTCGTGCCCTCGACGTGCTCCATGACGATGTACGGCGTGAGGTCGTCCTCGCCGCCCTCGCCGCGGAACTCGCCGTAGTCGTAGACCTGGGCGATGCCCGGGTGGACCACCGACCCCGCCAGCTTGGCCTCGACCCGCATCCGCTCCCGCTCGATCTCGTCGCTACCGCCGGCGGTCAGCAGCTTCAGCGCGACGGCGCGGTCGAGCACCCGGTCGTGGGCCAGCCACACGGTGCCGGTGCCACCCGAGCCCAGCGTCTCGCCGAGCGCGTAGCGTCCGGCGAGGAGCTCGCCGGAGGTCGCAGTCGGGTAGGTCACCATGAGCGCCGTGTACCCCGGTCCGGCGGGGGCGACACCCCGTCGGCGACGTCGACTTCTCCGGACCCCGTCCGCATCACCGGCGAGTCTGCCCGAGGGGCGGCGCGGGCGCAGCCCCTCGGGCAGGGTGTTTCAGCGTTCGAGAACGGCCACCACGCCCTGGCCGCCGGCCGCGCAGATCGAGACCAGGCCGCGGCCCTCGCCCTTCTGCGCCAGCAGCTTCGCGAGGTTGGCCACGATCCGGCCACCGGTGGCCGCGAACGGGTGACCCGCCGCCAGCGAGGATCCGTTGACGTTGAGCTTCGTCCGGTCGATCGACCCCAGCGGCGCGTCGAGGCCGAGCCGCTCCTTGCAGAAGATCGGGTCCTCCCACGCCTTGAGCGTGGAGAGCACCTGCGACGCGAACGCCTCGTGGATCTCGTAGAAGTCGAAGTCCTGCAGGGTCAGGCCGACGCGCTGCAGCATCCGCGGCACGGCGTACGCCGGCGCCATCAGCAGCCCCTCGCCCCCGTGGACGTAGTCGACCGCGGCGGTCTCGGAGGCGACGAGGTACGCCTGCACCGGCAGGTCGTGGGCGGCGGCCCACTCCTCCGACGCGAGCAGGACCGTCGAGGCCCCGTCGGTCAGCGGCGTCGAGTTGCCGGCGGTCATCGTGGCCGCCTCGCCCCGGCCGAAGACCGGCTTCAGCTTGGCGAGCTTCTCCACGGACGAGTCGGGGCGCAGGTTCTGGTCGCGCTCCAGGCCGCGGAACGGCGTGATCAGGTCGTCCATGAAGCCCGCGTCGTAGGCAGCGGCCAGGCGCTGGTGGGACGTCGCAGCGAGCTCGTCCTGCTCCTCGCGGCCGATCTGCCACTCCAGCGCGGTCAGCGCGGCGTGCTCGCCCATCGACAGGCCGGTGCGGGGCTCGCCGTTCTGCGGGATGGCGGGGACCAGGTGGCCGGGGCGCACCTTGGCGAGGGCGGCCAGCCGGCCCTTGAGGTCCTTGGCGCGGTTGGCCTCGAGCAGGATCTTGCGCAGCCCCTCGCCGACGGCGATGGGGGCGTCGGAGGTGGTGTCGACGCCGCCGGCGATGCCGACGTCGATCTGGCCGAGCGCGATCTTGTTGGCCACCTGGATGGTCGCCTGCAGGCCGGTGCCGCAGGCCTGCTGGATGTCGGTGGCCGGGGTGTCGGGAGCGAGCCGGCTGCCGAGCACGGCCTCGCGGGTGAGGTTGAAGTCGCGCGAGTGCTTGAGGACGGCGCCGGCGACGACCTCGTCGACCCGCTCGCCCTCGAGCCCGAACCGGGCGGCGAGCCCGTCGAGGGCAGCGGTCAGCATCTCCTGGTTGGAGGCAGTCGCGTAGACGGTGTTGGAGCGGGCGAAGGGGATCCTGTTGCCGCCGATGACGGCGACGCGGCGGGTCGTGGAGGTCATGTCCCCATCCTGTCCGGGTAACGTCCGTGACGGAACCGGATGAGGGGCACATCACGAAATGTGGACACCGAGTTACACCTCTAGTTGCATGACGCCATGAGCGATCGCTACCAGGGCTTCGTCCAGACCCCCGTCGGCAAGCTGATGGTCAAGTACCTCGGCCTGCCCAACCCCGTCGAGCTCGAGCGCTGGAGCGAGGGCGCCCCGCTCGTCGACGGCACCGTCGCCCTCGGCGGCAAGGGCCGGCTCGCGGAGTCGCTGCCCGCGCTGCTCGACCAGCTGGGGATCGCCTCCACCACCGACGCCGGCAGCACCGGCGGCACCGGCAGCACCGACAGCGCCGGCGGGGAGACCTTCAAGGGCCTCGTCCTCGACGCCACCGGCATCACCTCCCCGGCCGAGCTCTCCGCGCTGCGCGACTTCTTCACCCCGCTCATGCGCCGCCTCGACCGCTGCGCCCGCCTGGTTGTGCTCGGCAGCCCGCCCGAGCTGGTCTCCGGCAGCGAGCGCGTGGCGCAGCGGGCGCTCGAGGGCTTCACCCGCAGCCTCGGCAAGGAGGTCGGCCGCGGTGGCACCTCCCAGCTCGTGTACGTCGCCGAGGGCGCCGAGGGCGCGGTCGGCTCGACACTGGCGTTCCTGCTGTCCCCCAAGTCGGCGTACGTCTCCGGCCAGGTGGTCCGCATCGGCGCCACCGGGGCGAAGAAGCCCGCCGAGCAGGTCACCGACTGGCAGCGCCCCCTCGAGGGCAAGGTCGCGCTCGTCACCGGCGCCAGCCGCGGCATCGGCGAGCAGATCGCGCGGGTTCTCCACCGCGACGGTGCAACCGTCGTCGGCGTCGACGTGCCGCAGGCCGCCAGCGAGCTGCAGGCGCTGATGCGCGAGCTCGACGGTGACCACCTGCTCCTCGACATCACCGCGAAGGACGCGCCGCAGCGGATCGCCCGCCACCTGAAGGAGCAGCACGGCGGGGTCGACGTGGTCGTCCACAACGCCGGCATCACCCGCGACAAGAAGCTCGCCAACATGCGCGAGGACCGCTGGGACTCCGTCATCGCGGTCAACCTCACCGCCCCCGAGGCGATCACCCGCGAGCTGCTCGCCCAGAAGGTGGTCAACAAGAACGGCCGGATCGTCGGCGTCGCCTCGATCGCCGGCATCGCCGGCAACGTCGGCCAGACCAACTACGCCGCCTCCAAGGCCGGCGTCATCGGGCTCGTGGACGCGCTCGCCGGCGAGGTCAAGGACGGGATCACCGTCAACGCCGTCGCCCCCGGCTTCATCATCACCGCGATGACGGACGCCGTCCCGTTCGCCACCCGCGAGGTTGGCCAGCGCCTCAACGCGATGGCCCAGGGCGGGCTGCCGGTCGACGTCGCGGAGACCATCGCCTGGTACGCCAACCCGGCGTCGACGGCCGTCAACGGCAACGTGGTCCGCGTCTGCGGCCAGATGATGCTGGGGGCGTGACATGGCTGCCAAGGCCGGGAAGCCGGCACAGTCCACCCCGAAGGTCGTCGACGGTTCCCCGTCGGTGCTGCCGATGATGCTGAAGGCGGCGCTGCCGGTGCTGCCGGGCGTCAACCTCGTGCCCGGGCTCGACCGGATCGGCGTCGCCAAGCGCGGCGGCGACCTGCCGGACCTCGCGCTGGTGCGCCACGACGTGCCGCTCGACCCCGACCACGTCTCGGCGTACGCCGCGGTCTGCGGGTTCCCGCGCAAGGACACCCTGCCGGTCACCTACCCACACATGCTCGCGTTCCCGCTGCACCTCGCGATCATGACCGACGGGTCGTTCCCGTTCCCGGCGATCGGGACGCTGCACCTCGAGAACCGGCTGACCCAGCGCCGCCCGATCGGCCTCGACGAACGACTGCAGGTCACTGCCCGCGTCGAGAACCTCCGGCCGCACCCCAAGGGCCGGGTCTTCGACTTCCGCACCACCGTCCACTCCTCCGGCGCGCTGGTCTGGGAGTCCGTCTCGACGTACCTGCGTCGCGGCGACGGCGACGCCGACGCCCCGCGCGGCCTCGAGCTCGACGTCTCCCCCACCGGGAGCGTCGAGTGGCGGCTGCCGGGCGACCTCGGCCGGCGGTACGCCGCGGCGTCCGGGGACCACAACCCGATCCACCTGCACCCGCTGACCGCCAAGGCGTTCGGCTTCCCGCGCCAGATCGCGCACGGCATGTGGAGCAAGGCGCGCTGCCTCGCCGCCGTCGAGAACCGGCTGCCCGACGCGGTCCAGGTCGACGTCGCCTTCAAGAAGCCGATCCTGCTGCCCGGCACGGTCCGCTTCGGCACCGAGCGCCTCGAGGACGGCCTCGCCTTCACGCTCACCGCGAAGGACGGCGCCCCCCACCTCCTGGGTCGCGCCACGAAGCTGACCGACTGAAGGATGCGCAGAGCGGCGGCCAACGCGTGGGCACCGCCCTGCCTTCCCTTCCGGGGTTTCGAGGCTCGGCCGCGGACGGCCTCGCACCTCAACCACCGGTGTATGGCTACAGCGAGGCGGCCAGCTCGTCCAGCGCCGCGGCGGCGTCCTCGGTGACCGGAGTGCCGTGCCCGACGAGGATGGTGCTCGGCTGCAGGGCGGCCAGCGCGCGCACCGACTCCGCGGCCATGGCCTCGTCCTCGGTGAACTCCGGGGGCGAGCCGCCCAGCTGGCCCTGGTTCGTGAGCGCGTCACCGGCGACGAGCACGCCGGTGTCCGGGTCGAAGACGCAGACGTGGCCCGCGGTGTGGCCGGGGGTCCCCACGATCTGGAGGCCGAAGACCTCGTCGCCGTCGTTGACGGGCTGCAGGTCCGCCGCATCGACCTCGGCGAGGTCGGCCTCGCCGAGGTACCCGGTCGCCCCGGCCGCCTCGGCAAGCACCTCGCTCGCGCTGCCGACGTGGTCGGGGTGCTTGTGCGTGAGCACGACATGGCGCACGCCGGCCCAACCCGGGCCGGCGCTGTCGAGCACCGCGCCGATCGCCGGGGCGCTGCCCTCCACGCCGGTGTCCACGACCGCGGCGTCCTCGCCGCGGACCAGGACGTACGCCGCCACGAAGCCGAGGTCGACCCGCTCCCAGGACAGAGCCTCGGAAGCGGCGTCCGTCGCCTCGTCGGTCGGCTCGGGCGTCTCGTCCGGAGGGCTGGCCGCGTCGTCGGCGGGCTCGTCGTCCCCGCCGCACGAGGTCAGCCCCAGGATCGCGAAGCCGACCACGCCCCCGCCGGTCACCCTCAGCAGCGACCGACGTGCGATGTAGAGCGTGGGCGGGGAGCCCATGCCTCGACCCAACGCCCGTCAGGTCGCCCGCGTCAACCCCGATCGCTGGCGCGGACTGGTCAGCGTGGGTCGCCGTACTGGACCTCGGTGATCCTTCGCGTGGTGGCGACGGGAGAGGGCGCGCGACGCGCGCTGAACACCGCGGTGGTGGGGGTCCAGGTGCCGACGTCGGTGCGGCCGTTGGCGTCCCAGTCGCCGGTCACGGGCAGGTCGCCGGGCTGGCCGAACGGGACCGCGGCGGTCCAGGCGAGCCCGTCCTGGTCGGTGATGCGGAGCGTGAAGGTGGCGGTCGCCGAGTCGAACACGCCCACGTCGGTCCGGCCGTCGCCGTCCCAGTCGCCGGTGACGGGCAGGTCGTCGGCGTCACCGAGGGTGATCGAGGTGACGGTGCCGTCCGCGGCGCGGAGCCGGAAGAGGCTGCGCGAGGCGCGCCGGACACCGACCTCCCAGAGCCCGTCGCCGTCCCAGTCGCCCGCGACCGGGAGGTCGGCGGCGGAGCCGAAGACGACCGTCGTGACGCCGGCCGGCGTGCTGAGCTGGAACGTCTTGGTGGCGGGGGTGCGCACACCGGCGTTGGCGCGCCCGTCGCCGTCCCAGTCCCCCACGACCGGCGCGTCGACCGAGGTGCCGAACGGGATCACCTTGGTGCCGCCGTTGGGGCGGCGGACCTGGAAGGCCGCGGCCGCGGCGCGGCGGAAGACTGCGACCTCGGCCTCGGGGGTGCCGAGGAAGTTCCCGGCCACCGGCACATCGACGCAGTTGCGCGAGGCCAGCGTCGACCCGAAGACGAACGGCACCCCGTCGAAATACGGCGCCACGACGCCCTGCGAGTCGCGCTCCTCGAAGTGCAGGTGCGGGCCCGTCGAGCGTCCCGTGGAGCCGACCGTGCCGATCAGCGCCGCCTGGTCCACGGCCTGACCCTGGGCGACCGCGATCGTCTCGAGGTGGGCGTAGAGCGACGACTCACCCTCGGCGTGGGTCACCCGCACCCAGTTGCCGTAGCCGGTCGTGCCGCGCACCACCGTGGTGACGACGCCGGGGGCCGCCGCGACGACCGGGTCGCCGAGGTCGTCGACCCGGTTCCAGTCGATCGAGAGCCTGCTGGGGCTGTGCGAGTCCCGGGTCGTCCCGGTCCACTCCTCACCGCACGGGAACGGCATCTGGAAGTCGGTCACCGGGGCGGCGTACGCCGTCGCGGCCCCCAGCCCCAGCGACAGCCCCAGCGACACCACCAGCGACACCACCAGGCCGCTCACGGCCGCAACCGTCACACCCCCGACACGCCCACACCTCACGCCGTACCTCGCTCGCCGGGGGCGGAACCTCGTGAGGCACATCGACCTCACGAGATGACTTCCGCCACAGAAGTGAGCAAAGGTAACCAGAGTCCCGGCGTGTCTGTCACGAACTACAACGGTGTAGTGCTATGGCAGGCGGGATCCGGTCCAGACCTGCGGCCGCAGAAGCCCCCGGAGGGGCTCAGGAGGTGCGGTCGGTCATCCGGATGAGCCCCTCCTGGGCCACCGTCGCGACGAGCCGGCCGTCCTGGGTGAAGACCCGGGCGAACGCCAGGCCGCGCGCACCCTGCGCAGAGGGCGACCACTGGTCGTAGAGCCACCACTCGTCGGCCCGGAACGGCCGGTGGAACCACACCGTGTGGTCGAGCGAGGCGGGCTGCAGCCCCGGCGTCGAGATCGTCACGCCGTGCGGGACGAGCGTCGCGCCGAGCAGCGTCATGTCGCTGGCGTAGGTGAAGGCCGCGAGGTGCTCGAGCGGGTCGTCGGAGAGCTGCCCGTTGACCCGGATCCACAGCTGCGCCCGCGCCGGGTGGTCGGGGTCCTGGGCCAGCCCGCCACCGGCGGCCGCATTGCCGGAGTTGCCGACGTAGCGCACGTCGAGTGCCGCCCACTCCTTGGCGTAGTGCTCGCTGCCCGCATCGCCGCGCTCCTTCACCAGCGCCGCCAGGTCGAGGGCCTCCTCCGGCGGGATCACGTCGGGCATGGCGTCCTGGTGCTCGAAGCCCTCCTCGGCGCGCTGGAAGCTCGCGGTCTGGAAGTAGATCGGCCGGCCGTGCTGCCGGGCGACCACGCGCCGGGTGGCGAAGGACCGACCGTCGCGGAGCTGCTCCACGTCGTAGACGATCGGCACCGCGGTGTCGCCGGGGCGCAGGAAGTAGGAGTGCAGCGAGTGCACGCTGAGCTCCGGGTCGATGGTGCGGGCCGCGGCGACGAGGGCGTGCGCGGCGACCTGGCCGCCGAACACGCGCTGCAGCACGGTGTCGGGCTGGCGGCCGCGGAACAGGTTGGTCTCGATGGTCTCGAGGTCGAGCAGCTCCACGAGCTCCTCTGCGGATGCGGGCACGGGGGTTCCTCTCGGTCCTGCTCGGTCAGTCCTGCTCGGGGTCGCGAGCCTCGTCGGACCCGTCGAGCCCGGCCAGGAACTGCTCGACCTGGCGGCCGAGCTCCTCGCCGGTGGGCAGCGGCTGGTCCTGCGCGAGCAGGCTCTCTCCGGACTGCTCGGCGCGCTCGAAGGCGTCGTACTGCTGCTCGAGCGCGCGCACCACGTCGCTGACCTCCTCGTTGCTGGCGAGGTAGCGCGCGATCTCGATCTCGCGACGCTCGGCGTCCTCGCGCAGCCGGGTCAGGTCGAGGGTGAGCCGGCCGGCGACCTCGACGTGCTCCAGCAGCACGGCCGAGGCCTTCGGGTAGTCGAGCTGTGCGAGGTAGTGCGGGATGTGCGCGACGAACCCGAGGGCATCGTGGCCCCATTCCCCCAGCCGGACCTCGAGCAGCGCCTGCGCGCTCGACGGGATCCGCAGCTCGCCCCGCCAGGCGCTGTCGCCGACCAGGAGCTCGCGCCGGTTGGCGTGCGGGGTGATGGCGATCGGCCGGGTGTGGGGCACCGCCATCGGCACCGAGCCCATGGTCACGACACGGGCGACGTCGAACCGCTCGACGACCTCGCGCACCGCGCGGGTGAACGCCTCCCACCGGATGTCGGGCTCGGGGCCGTGCAGCAGCAGGTACGGCGTACCGCCGAGGTCGTGGAGCAGCCGCACCACCAGCCGCGGTGGCTCGTACCCCTCGTAGTGGTCGCGCACGAACGACATCGGGGGCCGCCGGGCGCGGTAGTCGTGGAGCTCGTCGATGTCGAAGGTCGCCACGACGGGACCGTCCGAGAGCTCGACGAGGTGCCGGGCCGCGCGTGCGGCCGCGTTGCCGGCGTCGAGGAAGCCGTCGAGGGCCAGCACCATCGTCAGCCCGCCGGCTCCCTCCTCGGGCCGCTCGGGGCGGTCGAGCTCGGGCACCTCGTCGACGATGTGGACGAGCCGGGAGTCAGACGGCACGGAGGGTCCTCTCTGGCAGGTGTTCGGGGGTCGCCGTCCGCAGCGACGGCGCACACCAGCCTATTCCCCGACCTACGCCCGCCCCGGCGTGACCGGGGCCACATCCGGGCCGCCGCGACAGGCATTGTTACCGCGGGGTAACGTAGCCGCCGGCAGCATCCCCCTCCCCGAGGAGATCCCCGTATGTCACCCGCCCGACAGCTGCGCGAGGTCGTCTTCGTCGACGGCCTGCGCACCCCGTTCGGCAAGGCCAAGGGCCAGTACGCCGAGACCCGCGCCGACGACCTCGTCATCAAGTGCATCCGCGAGCTGATGCGCCGCAACCCGTCGCTCCCGCCCGAGCGGGTCGACGAGGTCGCCATCGCCGCGACCACGCAGATCGGCGACCAGGGCCTGACCATCGGCCGGACGGCGGCGCTGCTCGCCGGGCTCCCGCAGAGCGTCCCGGGCTACGCGATCGACCGGATGTGCGCCGGCGCGATGACCGCGGTCACGACCACCGCGGCCGGCATCGCCTTCGGCTCCTACGACGTCGCCATCGCGGGCGGCGTCGAGCACATGGGCCGCCACCCGATGGGCGAGCAGGTCGACCCCAACCCGCGCATCCTGTCCGAGAAGCTCGTCGACCCCGACGCGCTGGTGATGGGCAAGACCGCGGAGAACCTCCACGACCGCTACCCCACGATCACCAAGGAGCGGGTCGACGCCTACGCCGTGCGCTCCCAGCAGAAGACCGCCGCCGCCTATGAGGCCGGCGTCATCCAGGCCGACCTCGTGCCGGTCGCGACCCGCTCCGCCGAGGAGGGCTGGGGCCTCGCGACGACCGACGAGCCGATGCGTCCGGGCACCACGGTCGAGAGCCTCGCCGCCCTCAAGACGCCGTTCCGCCCGCACGGCAAGGTGACCGCCGGCAACGCCGCGGGCATCAACGACGGCGCCACTGCGGCGCTGCTCGCCGACGAGGAGACCGCCCGCGAGCTGGGCCTGCCGGTCAAGATGCGGCTGGTGTCCTACTCCTTCGTCGGCGTCGAGCCCGAGGTCATGGGCGCCGGTCCGATCCCTGCCACCGAGAAGGCCCTCAAGCAGGCCGGCCTCACCATCGACGACATCGACGCGTTCGAGGTCAACGAGGCGTTCGCCGTGCAGGTGCTCGCCTTCCTCGAGCACTTCGGCATCGCCGACGACGACGCACGCGTCAACCCGTACGGCGGCGCCATCGCCATGGGTCACCCGCTCGCCTCCTCGGGCGTCCGGCTGATGACCCAGCTGGCCCGCCAGTTCGAGGAGCGCCCCGAGGTCCGCTACGGCCTCACCACGATGTGCATCGGCATCGGCATGGGCGGCACCGTCATCTGGGAGAACCCGCACTGGAACGGCACCACCGAAGGGAAGGCCGCCTGATGGCTGACATCTCGACCCTCCTGACCCGCGCGCAGGAGATCTCCTCCGACGCCGAGCGTGTCACCGAGGCCAAGCTGCGCAAGGTCGCCCTCCCGCCCGTGGACGGGAAGAGCCCCGGCGTGCTGGGCCTGATCACGCTCGACAACGGCGAGGACCACACCAAGCCGAACACGTTCGGTCCCCGCGGCCTGCTCTCGCTGAACGCGGCGATCGACGCCGCGCTCGCCGACGACGAGGTCGTCGCTCTCGGCGTGACCGGCAAGCCGTTCATCCTCGCGGCCGGCGCCGACCTGACCTCGATCGCCGGCGGTGGCCCCGACGCCGTGCGCGTGGTGGCCGAGCTCGGCCACGCGGTCTTCCGCAAGCTGACCGATGGCGGCAAGCCGTCATTCGGCTTCGTCAACGGCCTCGCCCTGGGCGGTGGCCTCGAGGTCGCGCTGCACTGCACCTACCGCACCGTCATGGACAGTGCCCCGGCGCTGGGCCTGCCCGAGGTCATGCTCGGCCTCGTCCCCGGCTGGGGCGGCGCGTACCTCGTGCCGAACCTCGTCGGAGCCGACAAGGCGGTCACCCTCGTCGTCGAGAACCCGCTCAACCAGGGCAAGACCCTCAAGGGCAAGCAGGCCTTCGACTTCGGCCTCGCCGACGCCTGCTTCTCGGGCGCCGACTTCCTCGAGGAGTCGCTGCGCTGGGCCGCCGGCGTGCTCGCCGGCATCGTCACCGTGGAGCGGCCCGAGGTCGACCGCGGCGAGGCCTGGGACGCCGCCGTGAAGCGCGCCGAGGGCGTCGTCGCCGCCAAGACCGGTGGCGCGAGCCCCGCCGCCCGCAAGGCCGTCGAGCTGATCGCGGCCGCCAAGGACGGCGACCGCGACGCCGGCTTCGCCCGCGAGGACGACGCGCTCGAGGCGATGTCGCACACCCCCGAGCTGATCCACAGCCTCTACGCCTTCGACCTGGTGCAGAAGCGTGCCAAGCGGCCGGCCGGTGCGCCGGACAAGTCGCTGGCCCGCCCGGTCACCAAGGTCGGCATCGTCGGCGCCGGCCTCATGGCCAGCCAGCTCGCGCTGCTGTTCGTCCGCCGCCTCGAGGTGCCGGTCGTGCTGACCGACCTCGACCAGGAGCGGGTCGACAAGGGCGTGGCCTACGTGCACGACGAGATCGGCAAGCTCGAGGCCAAGGGCCGCCTCAACGCCGACAAGGCCAACCGCTACCGCGGCCTGGTCACCGGTGCGGTCGACAAGAACGACGTCTTCGCCGACGCCGACTTCGTCATCGAGGCCGTCTTCGAGGAGATGGGCGTCAAGAAGGCGGTGTTCGCGGACCTCGAAAAGGCTGTGAAGGTCGACTGCATCCTCGCGACCAACACCTCGTCGCTGTCGATCACCGAGATGGCGGCCGACCTCGAGCACCCCGAGCGGGTCGTCGGCTTCCACTTCTTCAACCCCGTCGCCGTGATGCCGCTGCTGGAGATCGTGCGCGGCGAGCAGACCGACGACGCCACGCTGGCCACCGCGTTCGCGACCGGCAAGGCGCTGCGGAAGACCTCGATCCTGGTCAAGGACAGCCCGTCCTTCATCGTCAACCGGCTTCTCGGCCGGTTCATGGGCGAGGTCGGCAAGATCGTCGACGAGGGCACCCCGGTGGCCGTGGCCGACTCCGCGTTCGCGGGCGTCGCTCCGATGCCGCCGTTCATGCTGCTCTCGCTGGTCGGCCCGGCCATCGCGCTGCACAACAGCGAGACCCTGCAGCGCGCGTTCCCGGAGCGCTTCCACGTCTCCCCCGCCCTGAAGCGGGTCGTCGAGGCCCGCAAGGCGTCGTACTACGGCGCCGACGGGGCGCTCGACCCCGAGGTCGAGGCGCTGCTCGAGAAGCCGGCCGAGCCGGTCGTCCTAGAGCCCGCCGAGGTGCGGGCCCGGGTGCTCGAGGGGCTTGCCCAGGAGGCGCAGCTGATGCTCGACGAGGGCGTCGTCGCGGCTCCGGAGGACCTCGACCTGGCCATGATCACGGGCGCCGGCTTCTCCTTCTGGAACGGCGGCCTGACCATGCTCCTCGACACCGAGGGCATCTCGGAAAAGGTCAACGGCAAGCGTTTCCACTGATCTCGGGGACCACTCAGTGCTCGCACTGATCCCGGCGCGCGCCGCCTCCGGCGCGCGCTGACCGCGGGGGCATGCTCAGGGGCGTCGGCAGCAGCCGGCGCCCCTGAGCCTCTCCGGACTCCGGACGGCGGACCGCGCCGGGGACGACCGCCGCGGTCTGGCATGCTGGCGCTGACCGTGGTTCACGACACAGGAGCGGGAATGAGTCAGGCCGGCGAGCACACCGAGCACCACCGGGGAGCGTTCTCCTCGCGGAAGGTCTTCATCCTGGCGGCCATCGGGTCCGCCGTGGGTCTCGGGAACATCTGGCGGTTCCCCTACGTCGCCTACGAGAACGGCGGCGGCGCGTTCATGCTCCCCTACCTCGTGGCCCTGCTGACCGCGGGACTCCCGTTCCTGCTCCTCGACTACGGCCTCGGCCACCGCTACCGCGGCTCCGCCCCGCTGTCCTTCCGCCGGGCGCACCCGGCCGCCGAGGGCATCGGCTGGTGGCAGGTCGGAATCTGCGCGGTCATCGCCGTCTACTACGCAGCGGTCATCGCGTGGGCACTGCGCTACACCTTCTTCTCGGTCGACAAGGCGTGGGGCGCCGACCCGCAGGGCTTCTTCGTCGGCGAGTTCCTCCAGCTCGGCGACCCGGGAATCGGGCTCGACTTCGTCAGCGGCGTGACCGTGCCGCTGATCCTGGTGTGGGTCGTCGTGCTCGGGGTGATGGCGCTGGGCGTCCAGAAGGGCATCGGCGCGACCGCGATGGTCTTCATCCCGATCCTGATCCTGGCCTTCCTGACCCTGGTGATCTACGCGCTCACCCTGGACGGCGCCGGTGCCGGCCTCGACGCGCTGTTCCGGCCCGACTGGGCGGCGCTGGGCGAGACGAGCGTCTGGGTCGCCGCCTTCGGCCAGATCTTCTTCTCGCTGTCGATCGGCTTCGGCATCATGATCACCTACGCCTCCTACGTCGGGAAGCGCAGCGACATGACCGGGTCGGGCCTGGTGGTCGGCTTCTCCAACTCCGGCTTCGAGCTGCTCGCCGGCATCGGCGTGTTCGCCGCGCTCGGCTTCATGGCCACCTCCTCGAACGTCCCTGTCGACGAGGTGGCCGAGCAAGGCGTCGGCCTGGCGTTCTTCGCCTTCCCGACGATCATCAGCGAGGCCCCCGCCGGCGCGCTGATCGGAGTGCTGTTCTTCGGCTCTCTCGTGATCGCCGGCGTCACTTCGCTGATCAGCGTCATCGAGGTCGTCATCTCCGCGGTGCGCGACAAGTTCGAGATGAGCCGGGTCGGCGCGACCATGGCCGTCGGCGTCCCGTCCGCCCTGGTGAGCATCGTCTTCCTCGGCACCAGCACCGGGCTCTACGTGCTCGACATCGTCGACCACTTCATCAACCGGTTCGGCATCCTGCTCGTCGCGGTCGTCAGCATGCTGGCGATCTCGTGGGTGTTCCGGAAGACCGCGCTGTTGCGGGACCACCTCAACCTCGACGGCTCGATCCAGCTCGGCGTGTGGTGGCAGTGGCTGATCGGCCTCGTCGCGCCTGCCGCGCTGGTCGTGATCCTGGTCCAGGAGTTCCTCGACAACCTCGAGACGCCGTACGGCGGCTACCCGACCTGGATGCTCAACCTGCTCGGCTGGGGCGTCTCCGCCGCCGTCATCCTGCTCGGCTTCCTCGCCGCGCGGATGCCGTGGCGCGAGAGCACCTACCTCGGCGACCCCGAGGCCGTCACCGCCACGACCGAAGAGAGGTCCTGATGTCCGGCTCCGCCATCGTCATGATGCTGATCGCCATGGTCGTGCTCTGGGGCGGTCTCGCCCTCGCGATCTGGAACATCAACCGCTTCAAGGGCGAGGAGCCCGAGGTCTTCCAGCGCGACCTGTAGCACGACCGAGCCGGGGGAACGGGGGAAGACCATGGGTAGACGTGCCCACACGCGGGTGGTCCTGGGAGCACTGTCCGTAGCGATCGTGCTCGCAGGGTCCGCTGCGTCCTACCTCGTGCTGCCGTGGCGGGGGGCCGCGCCGCTGCCCACGGCCGCCCCACCTGCGCAGCCGGACGAGGTGGTCTACGCATCGCAGGAGCGGCTGTTCGTCCCCGGGCACCAGTACCCCATCTCCCCGACGCCGCAGTCGTTGGCCCTGACCTCCGGCGGCTTGTTCTACCTGTCCGGCGGAGCGCTGTATCTCTGGCGCGACGGCGAGGCGGTCGAGGTCGCCGACCTCGGCCACGAGCAGTGGCTGCAGACCGACGCGGACGGCCGCTACCTCGCCTTCATCGACCGGCACAACGGCCCGATGAACCTGTCCCGGGAGCGGATCGCCCAGGTCGTCGTGGTCGACACCACGACCGGTGAGGAGATCGTCCGGGACGGGACCGGCAACGGCGACCGCTGGGAGCGTGAGGACCTGCCCACGCTGTACGCCGAGCTGCCGCCGACCGTCCTCGGCTTCGACGACGGCCACGTCTACGCCAGCACGGCCTCGGACGCCTACTACCGCTGGGACCTCGGCACCGGGCAGCGGGAACTCGTCCCCGAGCCGTCGTTCCCCGACGTGCCTCCGCCGGCGACTCCGAACCGTCCCGGAGGGATGGTCCAGGCCTTCGACGTGAGGAAGGGACGGGTGGTCCTGGTCCCCCACCCCGAGGCCGGGAGCCACAGCGGCGGCCGACTGTCACCCGACGGCCGGCACCTGCTCTACACCGTCGTCGACGGCCCGCCGCTCGTCGTCGAGCTCGACAGCAGGGGCCGGGCGCTCCCGGGGACCCGGCCGACGGAGTTCTCCGGTGCCGTCACGGGCCGGTTCCTGATCGGCGGCTGGCTGGACGACGACCGTTTCCTGGGGGTCCGGTGGGCAGACCCGAACGGGCGCGACGGCCGGGTCCGCGTGGTGTCGTGCCGGGTCGACACCGGGTCCTGCCAGGCCGAGAGCGCCTGGTTCCCGGCGATCTACGAGCAGCTGCCGGTGCTGGCGCTGGGCCAGTACCTGATCTGACAGCCGTTCGCCCCGAGTTCCTCCGGCGTTCCGCGCGAGGTCCGCTCAGACCTGGCGCGTGCCCCGCTCGACGGCGACCGCGAACACCGTGAAGGCGAGCGTGGTCAGCACGCAGCCCCACCACATGACGTTCGACGACATGAACGCGAGGAACCCGGCGACGACTGCCACCGGAGCCCACCAGCGGACGCGACCCGCCCGCCACAACGCCACGGCAGCCAGGGGCAGGCCGAGGGCGAAGCCGAGCAGGCCGGGCAGGACGAAGACCTGCAGCCCCCACATGGACTCCTCCATCAGCGTCGCGACCGCCTGCGTGCCGTCGGCACCGTAGAGCTGCCCGATCGCCGAGTCGTACCAGTCGATGAACAGCAACCCCGGGAGCGTGGTCATGCCCGCGAAGCCGAGGAGCGCGGCGACGGTGGCGATCCACGCGCCGCGGCCCCGCACGTACGGCGCCACCAGCAGGGCGGGCGCGATCCAGAACGCGTAGCTCCAGTGAAGTGCCAGTGACTTGATCTGCAGCGGGCCGGGGTTGTCCGCGTAGAGCTGGAAGAGCTGCTTCCCCTCCAGGCCGGCCGCCGGGTCGGCGGCCGCTCCGACGACCGCGAGGACCCCGGCCAGGACGGGAGACGCGACCAGGAACCAGCGCCGCAGGCCCAGGGCCGTCGTGGGCGTCGATCCGGCCGGAGGAGCCTCGGGGGCGGTGGCGACATGCGTGGTCATGGTGGAGCCTTCCGTGAGGTGTCGTGGACGTGCGACCCCACGGTGGGCCCGACCGGTCTCCGCGGGGATCGGTCCCGGGGCGGATTCCCGACTCAGCCGTACGACGGATTCACGCCGGGTGCTGGGTGTCGGGCTGCCCTGCCACCACGACGCCGTGCTCGTAGGCGAAGATCACCGCCTGCACCCGGTCGCGGAGCCCGAGCTTGGCGAGCACGTTGCTGACGTGGGTCTTCACGGTTGCCTCCGAGACGTACAGGCGCGCGCCGATGTCGAGGTTCGACAGCCCGCGGGCGAGCAGACCGAGCACCTCCAGCTCGCGCCGCGTCAGCGTCGTGAGCCGCGAGTCGCGAGGGCGCGGTGGTGGACCGGGCCGACGGACGAAGGCGTCGACGACACGGCGCGTGACGCCGGGTGCCAGCAGGGCGTCGCCCGACGCCACCACCCGGATCGCGGCGGCGAGCTCCTCGGCGGGTGCGTCCTTGAGCAGGAAGCCGGAGGCTCCCGCCCGGAGCGCCTCGAAGACGTACTCGTCGAGGTCGAAGGTGGTCAGCACCAGTACCCGCGTCGGGACCTCGGCCTCGACCAGCCGACGGGTCGCCGCGATCCCGTCGAGCACGGGCATCCGGATGTCCATGAGCGTCACGTCCGGTCGGAGCCGACCCACGACCTCGACCGCCTCGCTCCCGTTGGCCGCCTCCCCCACGACCTCGAGGTCGGGCTCACCGGACAGCAGGGAGCGGAAGCCGGAGCGGACCATGCCCTGGTCGTCGGCGATCACCACGCTGGTCCTGGGCGCGGTCGGGCTCATGGTGCGGGCTTCATGGTGCGGGCCTCAGTGGCAGCGAGACGGCCAGCCGGGTGCCGCCGCCGGTTCCGGACGAGAGCTCGACGGCGCCGCCGTACAACGCGGCGCGCTCGCGTACACCGACGAGGCCGTGCCCCCCGTCGGCCCCGTCCGGCCCGCTCGAGTCGGGCAGCCCGCGACCGTCGTCCTCCACCGAGACCTCGAGGCAGCCCTCGAGATAGCGCAGCAGCACGTCGACGCGGGTGGCCTGCGCGTGCCGTACCGCGTTGGTGAGGCCCTCCTGGACCACGCGGTACGCGGCCAGGTCGAGGCCGGGAGTGAGCTCCACGGGCGCCCCCTCGACGCGTACCTCCACGTCGAGCCCGGGCCGCCGGACCGAGCCGACCAGGCGGTCGAGCTCGTGGAGCCCGGGCTGCGGCGCCAGCGACAGCGCCTCGCCGTCGCTGCGCAGGACTCCGAAGAGCCGACGCATCTCCGCCAGCGCCTCCCGTGCCGTGTCCTCGACGAGCGCCAGGTCCTGGACCTCGGCTTCCTGCCCGGGACCGAGCCGGCGCCGCACCGCCTGGGTCTGGATCGCGACCACGCTGATCGAGTGGGACACGATGTCGTGCAGCTCGCGGGCGATCCGGGACCGCTCCTCCGCGACGGCCGCCGCCGCCCGCGCCTCGTGCTCGCGGGCGCGCCGCTCCGCCTCGGCCACGGCCGCCTGCGCGTTGTCACCGCGCTGCCGCACCGCCTGTCCCACGACCCACGGGCCGACGACGAACATGAACACGGCGGCGACGTCGCTGGGCACCAGGCCCTGCAGCAGCATCACGACGACGTACGGCACCACAACGACGGCGAGACCGAGCCAGCTCCGTCGACCGAGCACCTCCGCGCCGATGGTGTAGGAGACGAGCACCAGGGCCAGCACGGTGGAGTACTGGTTGTCGGGGTTGAGCAGGATCTGCGCCGCGACGACGAGCGCGGCGACGGTGACCGGGAGGAACCGTCGCCACGCGAGCGACGCCATCGCCAGGCCGGCGACCAAGGCGTGCGACAGGGGCGACGCGACCGCGGGGTTGAGCACCGCCTCGGCGAGCACCATCGCCACGAACGCGGCCGCGACGAGGCCGTCCAGCACCGTCGGCACGGGCCAGCGCCCGCCCGGCGTGGTGGCCGTCGTGACCCCAACCCGCTCCACGTGACGACGCTAGGGCATTCCCGGACGTGGGCGCATCGTCCTCACGACGGAGAACGCAGGGCCGCTCGGGTCACTCGACCTCGATGTCGGCCTCGATGTCGGCCTCGATGTCGGCCTCCACGTCGAGGTCCGCACCGACGAGGCTGCCGCCCCGGTCGAGGGCCGTGACGTCCTCGACGACGCTGCGTGCCAACGCCTGGGCCGACAGGCCGATCTCGTCGAGGATCCGGGCCCGCTTGGCGTGGTCGAGGAACCGCTGGGGGATGCCGTGGATCCGCACCGGCGTCTCGACTCGCTCCTCGTTGAGCTGCTGCAGCAGCACCGACCCGCAGCCACCCACGACGCCGTTGTCCTCGACGCTGACCACGAGCCGGTGCTCGCGGGCGAGGTCGACGATGGTCGGGTCGAAGGGCTTGACCCAGCGCGGGTCGACCACGGTCACGCCGATCCCCTGCGCCCTGAGCCGGTCCGCCACCTCGACCGAGGTCGACGCCATCGAGCCCATGCCGACCAGCAGCACGTCCTTGGCGCCCGACCGGACGAGGACGTCCATCGTGCCCGCCTTGTCGACCGCCTCGATGTCCTGGGGCGGCGGCCCCTTGGGGAAGCGCACCACGGTCGGTGCGTCGTCGACCTCGACCGCCTCGTTGAGCAGCTCGCGCAGCCGGGCGCCGTCACGCGGGGCGGCGAGCCTCAGCCCGGGAACGACCTGCAGCACCGACATGTCCCACATGCCGTTGTGGCTGGCGCCGTCGTCACCGGTCACGCCGGCGCGGTCGAGGACGAAGGTGACACCGCACCGGTGCAGCGCGCAGTCCATGAGCACCTGGTCGAAGGCCCGGTTGAGGAACGTCGCGTAGACCGCCACGACCGGGTGCAGCCCGCCCATGGCGAGGCCCGCGGCGCTGGTGGCGGCGTGCTGCTCGGCGATGCCGACGTCGAAGGTCCGCTCGGGGTAGCGCGCCTCGAAGAGGTGCAGGCCGACCGGGTGCATCATCGCGGCGGTGATGGCGACGACGTCGGGGCGGCGCTTGCCGACGTGGACCATCTCGTCGGCGAAGACGTCGGTCCAGATCCGGCCCTTCGGGATCTCCTCGCCGCTGTCGACGTCGAAGGGGCCGGGCGCGTGGAACTGGTCGGCCTCGTGCCGCTCGGCGGCGTCGTAGCCGAAGCCCTTGCGGGTGAGCGCGTGGACGATGACCGGGCCGTTGAACCGCTTGGCCTGCGCGAGCACCTGCTCCATCGCCGCGCGGTCGTGGCCGTCGACCGGCCCGACGTACTTGAGGCCGAGGTCCTCGAAGAGGCCCTGCGGCGCGAGCGCGTCCTTGAGGCCCTTCTTCATGGCGTGCAGCGCGTCGTACGCCGCGTGGCCGATGCCGGGCACGGCGTTGAGACGCTTCTTCACGGCCTCGAGGACCTGCTCGTAGCGCGGGTTCGTGCGCAGCCCGGTGAGCGCGTTGGCGAGGCCGCCGATCGTCGGGGTGTAGGAGCGGCCGTTGTCGTTGACGACGATGACGAGCCGGCTGTTCCTCGCGATCGCGATGTTGTTGAGCGCCTCCCAGGCCATGCCGCCCGTGAGGGCGCCGTCGCCGATGACGGCCACGACGTGGCGGTCCTCGCCACGGATGGCGTAGGCCTTCGCGAGGCCGTCGGCGTAGCTCAGCGCGGTCGACGCGTGGGAGTTCTCGACGATGTCGTGCTCGGACTCGACCTGGCTCGGGTAGCCGCTGAGGCCGCCCTCCTGCCGCAGTGAGTCGAACTCCGCGGCGCGGCCGGTGAGCAGCTTGTGGACGTAGGCCTGGTGGCCGGTGTCGAAGACGACGCGGTCGGACGGCGAGTCGAAGACCCGATGGATCGCCATCGTCAGCTCGACGACGCCGAGGTTGGGGCCGAGGTGGCCGCCGGTGCGGGCGCAGGTCGTGACCAGCCGGTCCCGGATCTCGGCGGCGAGCTCGTCGAGCTGCTCGGCAGAGAGGTCCCGCAGGTCACGTGGGGTCGTGATCGACTCGAGGTGGCCCATTCCAGCGAGTCTAGTGGCGGGGTCCCCGCCCACCCGAACCCGTGTGACGCGCTCGCGACGAGGCGTACGTCACGCCCCCGCCCACCCCTCCGTCGCGGTGGGTCAGGGCGCGGTAGACGTCCGAGTCGAGGAACGCCGGCAGGATCGTCGAGGGCGCACCGCCCAGCGGGAGGTCGGCGAGGCTCGCGGGGTCGACGAAGACGATCTGCCGACCCTCGTGGCACTCGACGTCAGCGTCGGTGAGGTCGGTGTCGGACACCCAGATCTGCATCACCGCATCGCCGTGCCGGTCCCGCCACGACGCGAACTCCCTCCAGAGGCGCAGCTCCCCCGGGACCAGCCGAAGCCCGGTCTCCTCCTCGACCTCGCGGTACACACCCTGCTCGAAGCCCTCGCCGGGCTCGACATGGCCGCCGACGAAGCCCCACAGGTCGGGGTCGACCCTCGCCTTCTCGTCGCGTTCCTGCAGCAGGATCCAGCCGCGGGCGTCGACCAGCACCGCGCACGCCAGGCGGACTCGGCTCTCAGTGCCGGACTGCGGCGCTGTCTCCGGCGCTGTCTCCGGCGCTGACTCCGGCGCTGACTCCGGCCCTGACTTCGACGCTGACTTCGACGCTGACTTCGACGCTGACTTCGACGCAAGCCCGGCGTACTCCGGCGAGGCGAGCAGCTGCGGCAAGGCCACCGCGGCCGCCGCGGTCAGCGGGAGGTCCTCGATCGCCGCGGGATCCACGAACACGATGCGCCTGCCCTCGCGGCAGTCGATGTCGTCGTCGGTCAGGTCGGTCCCGGCCACGAACACCTGGAACGGATCCACGGTCTGCGAGTGCTCGTGGAACACGGTGAACTCGCCGAGCAGCCGCAGGGCTCCTCGCGGCATCCGGATCCCGGTCTCCTCCTCGAGCTCCCGGTAGGCACCGGTCTCGAAGTCCTCCCCGTCCTCGAGGTGGCCGCCCACGAACCCCCACCGCTCGGGGTCGATGACGGGGTGCTCGTCGCGCTCCTGGAGCAGCACCCAGCCGCGGTCGTCGACGAGCACGACACTCGAGAAACGCTGCATGCCTGCACGCTATCGGGGGCTCCGGCCGCCCTTGCGGGCGCTACAGGCGGGCGACGTACCGACGACCGCGCAGCGCCTCCTCGACCAGCCCGACCGCCCGCCGTACGCCGAGGAGTCGCGCTTCCTCGAGCTGGAACGTCTGCACGGCGGCCTCCACGACGTCGGGACCGGCGACCTCGCGCAGGTCGGCGCGGGCGGCGCTGAGGCCCCGCCGGCACGCCTCCTGGTTGGCCTCGACGTGGAGGACTGCGAACCGCGCCAGCACCACGACGTGGCGCCGCAGGCCGGTGTAGCGCCGGTAGTCGGGCGGGCACAGGTCGAGCAGCCAGTCGACGGCGGTCCGCTCCCAGTCCGGGGCGTCGGGCGGCCGGACCTGGGCCGGCCACCCGGGCGGCGCGACGTGGGTGGGCATGCCCCGAACTCTACTCCTTCGTCGAACACCTGTTCGACAGTGTGAGGCACTGCACACCGTTTGGGCCACGCTGGTCCGGTCCCCCGCGCGTCGGGCTGGGCAAAGCGCGCGACGAGGAGCAACATTCGACTCGTGGACGTCGACGTGGCCGTGGACCGTCTGCTGCCGCCGCTTGCCACCAGCGCGGGCGAGGCTCGCAGGCTGCTGCGCGCTGCACTGGCGGAGATCGGCGGCCAGGACGCCCTCGAGCCCGACCAGCTCGAGGCGGCCCAGATCGCGATCAGCGAGATCGTGACCAATGCGCTCGTCCACGCCGGCACCACCATGCGGCTGCGGGTCATGCTCACCTCGGGCCGGCTCCGGGTCGAGCTCAGCGACGGCAGCCCCCACCTGCCGCGGCGCCGCGACCACACCGAGAACGCCGTGACGGGCCGCGGCCTCCACGTGATCTCCGAGATCGTCGACCGCTGGGGCTCCTACGCCATCGGCGACGGCAAGGTGGTCTGGTTCGAGATCCGCGACGGCGACGACGAGCACCCCGAGACCGCGCTCCCCGACCGCCACGACCCGGCCGTGGTCGCCGAGGTCGAGGTCGAGCTGTTCAACATGCCGCTGCTCATGCACGCCGCCTGGCAGGAGCACGCCTCGGCGCTGCTGCGCGAGGTGCTGCTGGTCCGGCTCGACGACGACGCCGACGTGATCAGCCAGCACGCGGCGGCCAGCGACGCGCTGGGTTTGCTCTTCGAGCAGGTTCCCGAGCCCGACCTGCACGACGAGCCCTCCGCGATCATGGCCACGGCGGTCGACCCCGAGGTCTCGCTCGAGCGGCTCCTCGTCACGGTCCCGCAGCCGTCCACCCCGAACTTCGAGACGCTCGACGACATGCTGGAGGAGGCCGTCCGGCTGGCCGACCTCGGCGAGCTGCTCGCCTCGCCCACCCCGCCCGAGATCCGGGCGATGCGGCAGTGGCTGTGCCAGCAGGTCCGGGAGCAGGCGCTCGGCCTCGACCCGCAGCCCTGGACCTCCCCCACGACCGCCGCGCCCCGGACGATCGGCTCCTTCGACCTCGAGTGGGACCCCTCCTCGGTGACGGAGTCCGACCGCGCGCTGCTCGCGGCAGACGACACCAACCTCATCGTCGCCGTCAGCGCCGCGACTGCGGAGCTGCTGGGCTACGACTCCCCTGCCGACCTGGTCGGCCACCGGCTGCTCTCGATCATCCCGGCGCGCTACCACCAGGCGCACGTCGCCGGCTTCACGCTTCACCTCGTGAACGGCCGCGACCCCCTCCTCGGCAACCGGATCACGGTCCCGGCGGTCTGCGCGGACGGCACCGAGCGGCTCGTCGACCTCGTCGTCGAGGCCCAGCGGCTGCCGCACGGCCGGCGGGTGTTCACCGCCGAGTTCTTCGGCTGATCCGCACGACCGAGGTCCTCGGCCGGCCTCAGCGTCCCTCGAGCTCGGCCAGCAGCGGGTCCCGCAGCCCGACGCAGTCGTGGGCCCAGAAGGCCTCGCAGTAGACGAGTGCCCCGGTCATCCACGGCTCGTGGGCGGCGAGGAGCCTGACCTGGAACGCAGGCTCGGGGACCCGCACCGACGGCCGGATGAAGCCCTGCGGCGTCGCCGGCTCGAAGCCGCGGCTGCCGTAGAAGTCCGGGTCCCCCTCGACGAAGAGCGCCGGCGCGTGCAGCTCCTCAGCGGCCTGCATGGCGGCCCGGACGAGCGCGGTGCCGAGGCCGTGCCCCTGGTGCGCGGGCGCCACGGACAGCGGGCTCAGCACCAGCACGTCGACCAGCGCCTCGCGCGCGTCGACCCAGGACCGGTTGAGCTGGACGTGGCCGACGGGGTCGTCGTTCGCGGTCACCGCGACCAGGCTGCGCTCGCGGCGTCCGCTCGCCTCGAGCCCGGCCAGCAGGCCGACGATGCTCGGCCCCTCGTCCTCCCCGAACGCGGCGCGCACCAGCCGCCGTACGGTGTCGTCGTCGGACGGCCGCGCGGGGCGGATCGCGGGCGGCGAGGGAAGGGCGGAGACCACGCCGCGACCCTAGCCCGCGTGGCCGTCCTGGTAGGCAGCCACGAGGCCGCCCAGGCTGGGCAGGTGGTAGCCGCCCTCCTGGACGAGGACGGACGGCAGCCCGAGCCCGCTGAGCAGGGCGCCGGCCTCGCGGTAGCCGGTCGCGGTGACCTGCAACGGGCTCTCGGGGTCGTCGGCGGCGGCGTCGACGCCGAGCGAGACGACCAGCGCGTGGGCACCCTCGGCGGCGACCCAGTCGCGGAGACCGGCGAGGGCCGCGAGCCAGGCGTCGTCGCCGGTCCCCTCGGGCAGCGGGACGTTGCGGGTCGCGCCGGCCCCCGCACCGCGGCCGGTCTCGGTGGCGTGGCCGAACCAGTGCGGGAACCACCCGGCCGCCGGGTCGACGTGCAGCGAGCCGTAGAGCACGTCGGCCCGCTCCCAGAAGACCGCCTGGGTGCCGTTGCCGTGGTGGGCGTCGACGTCGACCACGGCAACGCGCGCGTGCCCGGCGGCCCGCAGGGCCTCCGCCGCGACGGCGGCGTTGTTGAGGTAGCAGGAGCCGCCGTAGCCGTCCGGGGTGGCGTGGTGGCCCGGCGGCCGGCACAGGGCGTACGCGGTCTGCTCGCCGGCGACCACGAGGTCGACGGCGGTGAGTGCGACGTCGACGGCCGCACGCGCCGCCCGCCAGGTGCCGGGGCCGACGAGGGTCATCGTGTCGTAGGCGTGGCGCCCGGCGAGGCCGTGCAGCGCGGCCGGCGGCGTCGGCTCCATGCCCGCCAGCAGCGCCTCCGTGGGAAAGACGTACGGCACCACGCGGTCCTGGCCGACCGCGTCGGCGTACGGCCCGCGGGCCCAGGCGTCGTGGGCGCCCTCGAGGAACGCGAGCAGCTCGCCACCGTGGACCGCCTCGAGCAGGTCGTCGTCGTGGGGCCGCGCCTCGACGCGCGGGTGGTCCGCGAGGGTCTCGAGGATGGCGTCGACGCGCTCCGCGACCTCGACCGCCGGGGTGGCAGCGCCGACCCAGATCTCGTGCCGGGGGTCGTGGAGGCGGGTGTCCGGGGACCAGACCACCGGGATCCGGGTGCGGTTCACCGCGCCAGCATGCCAGCCGACGGCCGCGGTCTCCGGCAGGATGGAGCGCATGCCGCGTGCTCGTGACCTGGGCCTGCGGATCGGGGTGCTGCCGACCGGTCCGACCAACTCGGTGCTGGACGTCGCCGGGGTCGGCGTCGGCCACGCCACCGTGCACCGCGACGAGGATCCGCCACCACGCGGCCGCGGCGTGGCCCGGACCGGCGTGACCGCGGTGGTCCTGGCCGAGGACGCCTACCGGCGACCCGTGGCGGCCGGTGGCGCGGTTCTCAACGGCGCCGGCGAGTGCACCGGCTTCCTCTCCGCCCGCGAGTGGGGAACGGCCGAGACGCCGGTCTGGCTGACCTCGACGATGCAGCTCGGCCGTGTCTACGACGCCGCGTGCGAGATCGCGCTGGAGGGCGACGCCGGTGTCGCCGACGACGTCGTCATCCCCGTGGTCGCCGAGTGCGACGACTCCTTCCTCAACGACTGCCGCCGCATGCAGGTGACCGCCGACGACGTCCGCGCGGCGTACGACGCGGCGCTCGCCTCGCGCGGCTCGTCGGCGCCGCCCGCGGAGGGCGCGGTCGGCGCGGGGACCGGGATGTCGTGCTTCGAGCTCAAGGGCGGCATCGGAACGGCGTCCCGCGTCGTGCCTGGCGGGGGCGCCGGTGGGTACACCGTCGGGGTGCTGCTGCTGACGAACTTCGGCACCCGTGACCAGGCGGTCGTGGCCGGCGTACCGGTGGGACGGCTGCTCTTGCCTGCCGCCGGACCGGGCCCGGCGCGGCCGGCGGGGTCCTGCATCGGCCTCGTCGTCACCGACGCGCCGGTCGACGGGCACGGCTGCGAGCGGCTCGCCCGCCGCGTCGGGCTCGGCCTGGCGCGCGCCGGGTCCGTGGCCCACCACGGCAGCGGCGAGATCTTCCTGGGCTTCGGCACCGGGCGGCGGCACGACCGCGACATCTCGCCGGAGGCCGGTCCGCCCGTGCTGTCCGGTCGCGCGCTCGACCCGCTGTTTGCCGCGGTCGTCGAGGCGGCCGAGGAGGCGGTGCTGAACTCGATGTTCTGTGCGCCGGCCACGACCGGCCGGGACGGCAACACCAGTCCGTCGCTGCACTCGCCCGAGGTGCTCGACCTGCTCGCCGGGGTGCGGTCGTGACCGGGGTGGCCGGCTCGACGGTGAGCCTGACCCGCCGGGTCCGGATCCCGGTCCGCGACGGCCTCCTGCTCGCCGCGACGCTCTACCTCCCCGATCCGGCGGCCGGCCCGCAGCCCTGCCTCCTCGAGGCGCTGCCCTACCGCAAGGACGACCTCACCGCGTCGTACGCCGTCGGCTACGAGGAGCTGCGCGACCGCCACGGGTTCGCCGTGTGCCGGCTCGACCTGCGTGGCACCGGCTCGTCGCCGGGCGACGCCACCGACGAGTACCCCGCAGCAGAGCAGCGCGACCTCGTCGACGTCATCGCCTGGCTCGCGGAGCAGGAGTGGTGCTCGGGGCGGGTCGGCATGTTCGGGACGTCGTACTCCGGCTTCAACTCGCTGCAGGTCGCCTGCGAGGACGCGCCCGCGCTGGGCGCGATCTGCGCGATCTACGCCACCGACGACCGGTGGACCGACGACGTCCATTGGCGCGGCGGGGCGCTGCGGCTGGTCGACCTCGTGGACTACTGCCACTACATGACCGCGATGTGCGTGCTGCCGCCCGTGCCGGCGGTGTGGGGTCCCGACCAGGAGACCACCTGGGACGAGGAGTGGCGGCGCCGCCTCGCCGTGAACGAGCCGTGGGTGCTGACCTGGCTCCGCGAGTCGCGGCACTCCGACTACTGGCGGCACGGCTCGGTGCGGCTGGACCCGTCCCCTGACGGCCGGGACAAGGGCTACGAACGGATCACCGTGCCGACCATGCTCGTGGCGGGGTGGGCCGACGGCTACCGGAACAAAACGTTCCGCACCGTCGAGCGGCTCGCGGAGCAGGGCGTGCCGCACCGGCTGCTGGCCGGGCCGTGGGCCCACGCCGACCCGCGCACGGCGATGCCGGGCCCACGGATCGACCTCGACGTCGAGATGGCGGCGTGGTTCGACCGCTGGCTGCGGGAGGAGCCGGCGCAGGCCTTCACCTCGCACTGCGACGTCTTCGTGCGCTCCTCCACCCGCCCCGAGCCCGATCTCGAGATGCACGAGGGGCGGTGGCTGCGACTGCCGTCGGTGCCGCCCACCCGGCCGGTCGTGGTGGACGTGTCGGACACCCGGCGGCTGGTCGTGCTCCCCGACGTCGGGACCGCTGCCTGGATCGACTGCGCCGGGCACCTGCCGTGGGGCCAGTCGACCGACCAGCGGCTCGACGACGCGCGGTCGCTGACGTGGGACGTGGACCCGCCGTCTGACCCGGTGGTCGGGCACCCGAGGGTGACCGTGCGGGTGAGCGCGGACCGGCCGGAGGCGTCGCTGTCGGTCAAGCTCTGCGACGTGTTCCCCGACGGGGCGTCCGCACTCGTTGCGCGCGGCACGCTGGACCTTGCCTTCCGCGACGGCGTGCACGGCGACCCGGCGCCGCTCGTGCCGGAGGAGGTCTACGACGTCACGCTCGACCTCGACGCATGCGCCTACTCGTGGCAGCCGGGCAACCGGCTGCGGCTCAGCATCGCCGGCTGCGACTGGCCGAACACCGTCGCTCCCCCGGCCCCGGTCGCGCTCACCGTGCACGGCGTGCGGCTGGTGCTGCCGGTGCTGGAGGACGTGCCACTGAACGACGGGCACGCCGCGGAGCCGTCGTTCACGCCCGGTGCGGCGCACTCGACCGAGTCGGCCGACGGCGTGGTCTGGGAGGTCATCGACGACGTGCTGCGACGGACGACCAGCGCGCGCACGTTCGCGGAGTCGGCGTACGCCGTG
This sequence comes from Nocardioides sp. GCM10027114, assembly GCF_042659625.1. Lineage (NCBI taxonomy): Bacteria > Bacillati > Actinomycetota > Actinomycetes > Propionibacteriales > Nocardioidaceae > Nocardioides > Nocardioides sp. GCM10027114. The sequence goes on along the minus strand of NZ_JBHSSS010000002.1, from coordinate 1,681 downwards.
CCGGACGACGGGCGCGCCCGCGAGTCCTACCGCGGTGAGGTGAGTGTCGACCGCCGCAGCTTCGAGCAGCGCGCGCACGCCGACACCACCTTCGACCTGTCGTGGCCCGGCGTCGACGTCAGCGTGCGGTCGGTGATGGAGGTCCGGGTGGACCGGTCCGGCGTCGCCGTCGCGATCGACACGTGGGCGACGCAGGACGGCGAGCAGGTCTCGCACCGGCACTGGTCCGAGCACCTCCCGCCCCGGTGAGGGTCGAGCTGATGACCGGCGTGAGGATCGAGACCGAGCGGCTGCTGTTGCGGCCGCGGCAGGTGGCGGATGCTGCCGTGCTGCGGGAGCTGTGGACCGAGCGCGACCCGCGGGTGCCGCAGCACCGCCGGGTCGACGCGGACGGGCGCCCCACGGTCGCGGACCTCGAGGAGTCGATCCGCTCCGCCGATGGATCGTCGTTGTTGACGGTCGAGCGGAGGTCGACCCGCGACGCGATCGGCTACTGCGGCCTCGTCGACAGCGGGCGCGGCGCCGACGGCGAGCCGGAGCTCGCGTTCGAGCTGCTGCGCCGCGTGTGGGGTCAGGGTTACGCGACCGAGGCCTCGCTGGCAGTGCTCGACTGGGCGCGCTCGTCCGGCCATGAGCGCCTCTGGGCCACGGTCTGGGACTGGAACTCCGCGTCCCTCCGGGTGCTGGCCAAGCTCGGCTTCGAGGAGACCAAGCAGTGGAAGGTCGACGAGTTCCACGGAACCACCCTCCTGACGGCGCTCGACCTCTGAGGCTGGATCCGCGCTCTTATCTGCGTCGGTGGAACCGGACGTCGCCGGATGCGTGGAACTCCGTCGTGTACGCCGGGTCGTGGGCGCGGTGGTGGTGCCACGAGCAGAGGCTGACGCCGTCGTCGAGGTCGGTCCGTCCGCCCAGGGCCCACTCGTGCTTGTGGTGCGCCTCGGACCAGGTCGCGGGGATGGTGCAGCCGGCCGCGCGGCAGGTCTTGTCCCGCACCGCCATCGCGAGCCGTTGGGCGTCGGTGAACAGCCGCTTCGCGCGGCCCTGGTGGAGGACCTCGCCCCTGCCGCCGAGCACCATCGGCACCAGGTCCGCGGTGCAGGCCAGCCGCATCGCCTCGGCCGCGGACACGAGGTCGCCGGTCCCGAGCCCGGCCGCGCCGAGCCGGGCGCGGAGCTGGTCGAGGTCGATCGTCACCACCACCGTGGTGGCGCGGCCGCCGTGCCGCGGCAGCCTCGCGGGGTCGAGGTGCTCGAGCAGCGCACCGAACGCCTCCCCGAGCAGCCGGTCCCGCGGAACCCTCTCCGCTCCGCTTGCTTGGCGTGGGCTGGAGTACGCGTCCAGGTACGTCTTCAGGCGGCTGGCCACGGCGTCGCTGACGCGGGCATGGATCTCGGTCGTGCCGTCGCCCTGTCGCCGGAACGTCAGGCTGGTGCGGCGCCGGGCGTGCGCCTCGGCCCGCTCCAGCGCGTCCCGCTCGGCAGCCTCGGCGGCCTCGGGCGCGACGACCTCGAGCACCTTCGCACCGAGCACCCGCAGCTGCTTGGGCGCGAAGTGGGCGGCCTGGTCGACGAGGTACTCCTCCGCCTTCGCGACGACGTCGGGGTCGAGGTCGGCCGGCAGGTCGTCGAGCGACGTGACCAGCACCCGCGCCTGCGCCGGATTCACCGCCCCCGACGCC
>NZ_JBHSSS010000001.1:0-101440 GCF_042659625.1 Nocardioides sp. GCM10027114 | reverse complement strand
GGGCCTTGGACATGGCCGAGCATCGAGGAGCCCGGGAGTGTTTCCGATGTCCTGAGACATGGTGTCGCCGATGTCTTGAGACATCTGTCGCCTATGTCCTGAACCAGCACACTGCCGGGGGCGCCGGCGCGCGGTCCGCCCAGTGGGGCGGGCCGCGCCAGGTGTCAGGCGCGGTCAGGCCGGTACGGCGGTGACGACGAGGTTCTGCTGGTAGCCGCCGGCCTCGGGCAGGAACGCACCGGTGCACGTGACCAGCCGCAGCCGCTCGGGACCGGTGCGGGAGAAGACGCCGGCAGGGAGCGCCTGCCGGTCGAAGCGCTGGATGCTGTCGACGCGGTAGGTCCGGGTGCGGCCGTTGGCGAGCGTCACCTGGATGAGGTCGCCCGCCCGGATCTCCGCGAGGCGGGCGAGCGGACCGATGCCGAACCGCTCCGAGTCGACGTGCCCGGCCATCACGACCGAGCCGCGCTCCCCGGGGCCCGAGCCGTAGCGGTACCAGCCGAGGACCGACGGGTCGGCCGGGAGGCTCATCTGGCGTCCCTTGCCCACCCCGACGGGGCGGACCCGCGAGTCGAGTCCGACGCTGGGGACGCGTACGCGCGCCGGCGGTCGGGTGCGCGGCACCTTCAGGGCGTCGAGGGAGGCGTCGTTGCGGCCCACCACGGGGGCGGCCTTCGCCTTCTTGCCGCCCGACCGCGACGCGGGCCGCGCGGGGCCCGGCGCGGGGGCTGCCGGCGCGGCGTCGACGGCCGGGCCGGCGTCCGCCTCGAGGGCGGCCCCGCCGCGGACCTCGTCCACGGCGAGCGGTGTGCTGCCGCCGCCGGACAGCCCGGGCAGCACGACGACGAGGCTGAGCAGGAGCCCGGCGAGCGCGGCGACCGCCACGACCCACCAGGTCCTCCTGCCCAGCCTCGACTTCATCGATGCGACTCGTTCAGCTCGTCGTCACTGGCGAGCGCGGGCCGGGGCGAGCCGCGAGGCGGCGACACCCAGGGCCAGCAGGGACGCAGCGCCGAGGCCGAAGGCCCACAGCGGAGCGCCGTCCTCCATCGCGGCGGCACCGGTCTCGCCGCCGGGGACGCCGGACGGGGCCGAGTGCAGGTTGTCGATGGTCTGCACGGCGAGGTCGAGGTTGCCGTCCTCGGCGGAGCCCCAGGCGTAGACGATGGTCGAGGTGCCCTCGCCGAGGTTCAGGTCGGCCGGGCCGAGCACCGGGTCGCTCTCGCCGGCGAGGACCACGTCGGCGGAGTAGGTGCCGGCCGGGACGTCACCGGAGGCCTCGTTCGGGTTGGACAGGCCGTCGAAGAGCACCTGGCCGTCGGCACGGACGTCGACCGCGGGGGCGGCGGCGGTGTGCCGGACCACGAGCCGGGCTTGGCCGGCGTCGGTGGCGGAGGTGTCGTTGACGAACGGCGTCAGCACCGGGTTGCCGTCGGCGTCGAGGTGGGCCACCACGGTGGCGTTGGCGCCGGCGGGCACCTGGACGCCGTTGGCCTCGATGGCCGGGTCGGCGCTGTCGGGGGTGTCACCGTCGGCGAAGACCTGGAGGTCGTAGGTGCCGGCGGGCAGGGTCAGCGGATCGGTGAGGGTGCCGGGCTCGAAGTCGGGCAGCAGCTCCTCCCCGTTCGCGTAGACGTCGACCGTCAGGCCGGGCACGCCGTGCAGGACGGAGACCGTCGCTTCTCCCTCGGCCGCAGCGGCCGGCGAGGCGAACGCCGCGGGTACGACGACCACGGCGGCCGCGGACAGGGTGGCCAGGGTGCGCTTCATCGGACTGTTCCTTTCCTCGGAGAACTTGCCGGGGGTTCGGAACGGTCCACACAGCCGGATGGGAATCTCAACAACTTTTTTCAACAAGTTGTTTAGACCACTCCATGCCGGGACTGTGTCAGTCGTCGACCGCGGACGCCTCGACGACCCTCAGCCGGTCCGGCTGGAAGCCGTGGCTCATCCCCCAGGCCACGGCCTGCGAGCGGCGGGTGACGCCGATCTTCCGGTAGCCGGTGCGGATGTAGGTCTTGACCGAGTTGATGGACAGGTAGGTGCGCTCGGCGATCTCCTGGTTGCTCAGGCCCTGGGTGATGAGCGCCAGCACCTCCGCCTCCCGCGCGGTGAGGCCCCACTCCCGCCCCGGCCACTCCCCTGCGGCGCCCCGGTCGGACGTCTCGTCCAGCTCAGGTCGCACGACCTTGCCGGCGTGCACCGCCTCGACGCCCGCGATGATCTGGTCCGCGGTCATCCCCTTGGACAGGTAGCCCGCGGCGCCCCGCTCGAGCGCCCGGTCGACGAGGTCGGGCTGCACGTTCCAGCTGAAGACCACGACCTTCGCGTCGCCGCCGTTGAGCAGCACGTCGAGGTCGAGCCCGTCGCCCTGCACCTGCCCGAAGGTGTCGTAGAAGATGACGTCGACGTCGCTGAGCACCGGGAGCCCCGAGTCCAGCTCCACCACCCGCACGCGGTGGTCGTGGTCGTCGAGCATCGCGGCGATGCCGGCGACGACGATCTCGTAGTCGTTGACGATGGCGAGGCGGATCGGGGAGTCGGCCACACCCTGACTGTAGTCAATCGGTGTTCTTTCACCCGGCTGGATGAGGTGCCCGGCGAGACGGGTCCGTAGCGTGGCGACGGCCCGGTCCCCCGCCGGTGCGTCCCCCCGAAGGAAGCTCGTGCTCGACTTCACAGAGACTGGCAGTCCCCGACGCCTCGTGGTCGTGGCGGCCCACCCGGGCGACACGACGTTCGGCGCGGGTGGCCTGGTGGCCACGGCGCACGCGAGCGGCGTCTCCGTGTACGTCGTGCTGCTCACCGCCGGTCGGAGCCTGACCGGCCCCGTCGACCCGTCGCTCGCCCTGGCCCACGTCGCCGCGGTCGAGGGCGCCGTCGACCTGCTGGCCCCCGGAGCTCCCGTCGCCTACCTGGGGGCGACCCCCGGGACGCTCCACCAGCGGGTGGAGGAGATCGAGGCCGGCCTCCTCCCGCTCGTGCTCGGCGGCCGGCAGACGCTCGTGGCCGCACCGTGGCGGCGCGACGGCGACCCCGACCACGAGACGACCGGACGGGCCGCGGCAGCGGTCGCGACGTCGGCAGGAGCGCGGCTCGTGGAGTTCCCGGTCTCGGCCTGGCGGACCCGGCAGCACCCCTGGCCGACCCTGGAGCGGCTCGCGCTCGTGCCGGAGACCCAGTTCCGCAAGCAGCAGGCGGCCGACCGGCTGCGCGGGATCGACCGGTGCCAGCCGCCGCCCTCACGTGCCCTGGCGAACGCCGAGCACTTCGTCGTCGAGGCAGTCGTCCCGGTCGACGGCTGAGCCCGCCGACTGCTGGGAGGACGGTCAGGTCCGCGCGGCGTACTCGTCGATCTCCGCGATGATGCGGTCCTTGACCGGCTGGTCGGCGAAGGAGGCCGTCACCGCCGCCCGGGCCAGGTCCGCGACGCCGGCCTCGTCGAGGTCGAGCAGCTCGGCCGCGATCTCGTACTCGCGGTTCAGCGTCGTCCCGAACATCGGCGGGTCGTCGGAGTTGACCGTGATCGTGACGCCGGCGTCGCGGAACGTCGTGATCGGGTGTGCGTCGAGCGTCTCGACGGCCCGGGTCGCGATGTTGGACGACGGGCAGACCTCGAGCGCCACGCCCTGCTCGGCGAGGTGCGCCAGGAGCTCAGGGTCCTGCGCCGCGGTGGTGCCGTGGCCGATCCGCTCGGCACCGAGCAGCCGCAGCGCGTCCCAGACGGTCTCGGGGCCCGTGGTCTCGCCGGCGTGCGGCACGCTGCGCAGCCCCTCGGCGCGGGCGGCGTCGAAGTGCGGCTGGAACTGCGGCCGCGGCACGCCGATCTCGGGACCGCCCAGGCCGAAACCGATCAGCGCGTCGGTGCGGTGGCGCAGCGCGTACTCCAGGGTCGCGTCGGCGGCGGGCAGCCCGCTCTCGCCGGGGATGTCGTAGATCCAGCGCAGCACCAGCCCGAAGTCGCGCTCGGCGGCGACCCGGGCGTCCTCGATGGCCTCGGTGTAGGCCTCGATCGGGATGCCGCGAATCACGGAGGTGTACGGCGTGCAGGTGAGCTCGGCGTACCGCAGCTGCTGGCCCTGCATCTCGCGGGCGACCTCGTAGGTGAGCAGCCGGACGTCCTCCGGCGTGCGGATCAGGTCGACGACCGCGAGGTAGACCTCGATGAAGTGCGCGAAGTCGCGGAACTCGAAGAACTTCCGCAGCTCGTCGGGGTCGCTGGGCACCACGCCGGGGTGGCGCTCCGCGAGCTCGCCGACGATCCGAGCCGACGCGGAGCCGACGTGGTGGACGTGGAGCTCGGCCTTGGGCAGGCCCGCGATGAAGGACGAGAGGCTCATCCGAGCGAGTGTGGCAGCGGCTCCGCGCCCGTGCCGAATCGAGCCCCGCCGTCAGGAGAGGGCGTCGAGGATGCCCTGCAGCGGGTCCTCCGCCCGCTCGCCGTCGACGAACACCGTCGGGGTGCCGTTGACGCCGTTGCGCGACATCGCGTCGGTGGCGTTCTCGACCCACTGGTCGTAGGCCCCGCCCTCGACCAGCGGCCGGATCTCGGCCTCGTCCGCGCCGGCCGCGACGGCGTACTCGACCAGCTGGTCGTCCTCGTGGCCGGGCCCGCCCTCGGGAGTCTGCTCGGCGAAGAGCGTCTCGTGCAGCTCCGCGAACGCCTCGGCGCCGGCGACGTCGTACGTCGCGGCGAGGACGTTGGCGGCACGCGAGGAGTAGTCGTTGGTGGAGGCGTTGTCCAGGAAGGAGACGACCCGGTACTCGACGCGGACCTCACCCGCCTCGACCGCCTCGGCGAGGGGCTCGCCGACCGCGTCCTCGAGCTGCGCGCAGACCGGGCACTGCGGGTCCTCGTAGATCACGATCTCGGTGGGGGCCGAGGCGTCCCCGACCACGAGGCCGTAGTCGTCGGTGGCACCGTCGGGCGTCGCCTGCGGCACGTCGCCGGTGGTGTCCTGGCGGCTGCTGAGGAAGAAGACGACGCCGACCACCAGGACCAGCACGGCGACGATGGCGCCGGCCACCGCCATCTGACGGTTGCGGTCGCCGCGGCGCCGCGCCTCCAGGGCGGCCTGGGCGCGGGCGGCGCGCGACGCGTCAGCGGACTTCTTCGACATCGGTCTTCCTCTCCGGGACTCGGAACAGCACGTGGTCGAGCGCGAGGCGGGTGCGCGGCCTCCAGACCAGCCACAGCGACAGGGCGAGCAGCCCGACGTCGCGGGCGATCTCCCAGGGGTAGTCCTCGGCGGCGTCCTCCTTGAAGCCGCCGCCGCCGAAGCAGCCGCAGTCGATCTGCAGCCCGCGCGCCCAGGCCGAGGCGATCCCGACGATGAAGGCGACGAAGAGCAGCGACGACAGCACGCCGGAGACCCGCACCATGACGCCGAGGACCAGGCAGGCACCCAGCACCACCTCGCAGATCGGCAGCAGGTAGCCCACCGTCGGCACGACCGCCTCCGGGAGCAGGTCGTAGGCCCGTACCGCCCGCACGCTGGCGGCGGGGTCGGGCAGCTTGAGGGCGCCAGCGACGATCCAGACACCGCCGGTGACGAGCCGGGCGACCAGACCGAACCAGGCGCCCGCACCGGGGCGCGTCGAGATGCCGGGCCGCTGCTGCACGTGCTCGACGCTAGTCGTGTGACCTGAGCCGCGGCTGAGAATCCGGGCCCGGCGTATGGTTCAGCCCGTGAATGAACGACTCGTCTGGATCGACTGCGAGATGACCGGCCTCGACCTGCGGGCCGACGCGCTCATCGAGGTCGCGGCGCTCGTGACGGACTTCGACCTCAACGTGCTCGGCGACGGGATCGACCTGGTGGTCAAGCCGCCGGCCGAGGCGCTGGACCAGATGAACGACTTCGTCCGCACCATGCACCAGGAGTCGGGACTCCTCGACCAGCTCGACCAGGGGCTCACGCTCGCCGAGGCCGAGGAGCAGGTGCTCGCCTACATCCAGCAGCACTGTGCGCCCAACAGCCGGCCGCCGCTGGCCGGCAACACCGTCGCCACCGACCGGTCGTTCCTCGCACGCGACATGCCCACGCTGGAGTCGTTCCTGCACTACCGGATCGTCGACGTCTCCTCGATCAAGGAGCTCTCGCGCCGGTGGTTCCCCCGCGCCTACTTCCAGGCTCCGGCCAAGCGCGGCAACCACCGCGCGCTGGCCGACATCCAGGAGAGCATCGAGGAGCTGCGCTACTACCGGGAGGCGGTCTTCGTGGCTCCGCCCGGCCCCGACAGCGACGCCGCCCGCCAGATCGCGGCCCGCCACGGCGGCTCGCTGACCGGCCTTTCGGGCGAGCCGGCACCCGATTCCGCGATCACCGACTGATTCCCCTACACTTTCCGACAGCCCGGGCTCGAACCGGGCGCCCTGGTGGGTGTAGCTCAGCTGGTAGAGCACCTGGTTGTGGTCCAGGTGGCCGCGGGTTCAAGTCCCGTCACTCACCCCACCGCCCTCGGGCCCCGGACGCGATGTCCGGGGCCCGAGGCCATTTCTTGGGCGCGGCTCAGCCGACGACGGCTGCGGCGTCGAGCCGCACCCCGAGCCAGGCCGTCGCCGAGGCGTCGAAGTCGGGCACCGGGCGGCGTTCGGCCTCCTCCTGCGTCGTCGCCGGGCCGTTCTCCTCGATGTCCTCGATCAGCCACTCCATCTCGGCGATCTCCGTGCGCTGCGCCTCGAGGATCTCGTCGGCGAGCTCGCGCACGCGGACGTCGTCGAGGCCGGCACGCTCGCTCGTGAGGATCGCGATGGAGTGGTGCGGGATCATTCCCTTCATGTAGGCGGTGTCGTCGACGAGGGTCTGCGAGCGCGAGAGGTAGAGCGCAAGCAGGCCGAGGACCACGGCGCCGGCGAGGATGCCGACGTTCACCGGCAGAGAGCGGTACATCGCCCACATGAACGAGAGCATCACCACCGCCATGGCGGCGCCCATGAGCAGCGCCATGTAGACCCGCTCCTCACTGAAGCGGACGTGCTCGAGCTGCATGGAGTTGGTGTAGGTGAGTGCGAACATCACCGTGGTCGACGTCGCGATCATCGCGCCGAAGCGCAGGTAGCGGCGCAGGTCGGGGCGGTCGTGCTCTGTCATCGGGCGGTTCCTCCTCGGGTGGACGGACCTCTGGACTCGGACGGGTGCCCAGACCGGCGGGTGCCCAGACCGGCGGACGCGGAGGCGATGACCGCCGCGAGCACGAGAAGTGCCGTCACGAGGGGTCCGGACAGGCGGCGCCTCCGCGCGGGAGTCGCGGGAGTCGCTCGGGCGCACTGCCTCATCGACAGTTCCCCTACCCCGTCTGCGGCCTCCCAACCCTCCCGAGGCGCGCGAGCGGCGGGTCAGCGGCAGAAGGCGTGCACGACCAGATCGGGGTGCTTGCCGTCGAAGACGTGCGCGAGGGCCTTCGCCACCGCGTCCGGCCCGCCGTACGACGGCGCCTCGTCGCCGGGGCGGGTGACCACGACGTGGCCGGGCAGCTGACCCTGCACGTCCGGGGGCGCCTGCCCGGTCCAGCAGTCGTGCTTCTCGATCAGCCACGGCACCGAGCCGAGCGCGGCCGGCTTGGCGCTGACCGGGTCCTCCGTCTGGCCCCCCACGGCGACCAGCAGGACGACGCTGGTCCCGGCGAACCCCAGAACCGCGCGTCGCAGGTGGTGCACGGCGTCGGCTGCCCGCATGGTCCCCCTCGGTCGGCTGGCGGTCAGGGGTCCAACGACGTGAGCCGGCTCACGTTAGGGCTCCGCCCGCAGCCGACTAGACCGTGGCCGACGGAGTCAGGGCAGAGGGCACGCACGGCACCCGGCGGACACGGGGAGCCTCAGCCGGCCGCCAGCGGCTGGTGCCGGTCGCGGAGGAGGAACGCCAGCCGAGCTCGCTTGTGCGGGAGGTCGAGCACCCGGTCCGGCTCGAACCCGAGCCGGGTCAGCAGCCGCAGCGACTTCTCGTTGGCGACGTCCGGCTCGACGACGACGCGCTCGACGTCCGGGTCGGCGAGCACGAAGTCCAGGAAGAACCGCAGCAGGGTCCGGCTGTGACCCGGCCGGTGGCCGGTCGGGGGCGCGAGGAGGAGGTGGATCCCCCGGTCGCCGGGCAGCACGTCGTAGTGCTCCCCGACCGGCTCGGCCTCGGGCAGGTAGTCCTGCAGCAGCGCGACCGGCTCGCCGTCGAGCCGCAGCAGCCAGGCTCGGAGGCCGGGCTGCCCGGCGATCCAGGTGTAGACCTCGCGGACCTCCTCGAGGCTGTGGTCCTGCATCATCCAGAACCGCGCCCGCTCCTCGGTCACCCAGCCGTGGACCAGCGGCGCGTCGCGGTCGGGGTCGAGCCGGTGGAGCTCGAGCGCGCCGAAGCCGGGCACCGCGGCGCGGGCCACGGGGGCCGACAGCGCCTCGCTCACGGGGTCTCCTCGGTCAACCGGTCCCAGTCGGTCACCAGCGGCACCAGCCGGACGGCGGCCCAGTGCGGCAGCTGGTCGGCGTGGTGAGGGCTGCGGGGGTCGGCAGCGGCCCCGAGGGGCACCACCCAGCCGCTGCGCTCCCGGTCGGCGAGGTCCCAGACGTAGCGGGCCACCGAGCCCCGCCAGGCCGCGTCGTCGACGCCGGGCACCGAGCCGGTGCAGCGCACGCAGTCGGTGTCGCCACCCACGGCGTACGCCGGGAGGTGCGGCGGTTGCGGGCCGTCCGGCCCCTGCGGGGCGCCGTGGAAGGCGTGGGCGGCGAAGAAGGTGTGGCTCTCGCCCCAGGTGGCCGCATGGCCGGCGGCGTCGTCGAGCGCCTGGGTGGCCAGGGCCGCGAGGTCGATGCCGAACGGCTCGCCGGCCGCGACCAGCGTCTCCACGGCGACCCCGACGCGCGCGGTCGGGTCGAGCCAGGGCGCGAGCACCTGGTCGTCGACCACCGGCTGGGCCAGCGGCGCCAGCACCGGCTCGGCGGCAACCCGCCGGACGAGCGCCCCGCGCCAGGCGGCGAAGGCGGCGGCGCCGGCCGAGTCGGTCTCCATCCGGCCGTCCCACGCGAGCAGCAGGTCCCGCACCCGCTCCCCAGCCGGGCCGGGCGACAGGGGCCGCAGCAGGTCGCGGTACAGCTCGAGCGCCGGCAGCAGCGCGTCGGCGTGCACGGCCGCGAGGTCGTCCGCGGTGAGGTCGTCGCGGCCCTCGAGCAGCGCGCCGATCCGGGCCGCCCGGTGGGGAGGCGCGAACGTCGTGCCGATCGCCGCGCTCTCCGGTCCGCGGCGCTCGTTGGCGGTCACCACGTGCCCGTCGGCGGGCACGTCGGTGCGGGGCAGCGGGTCCACCCAGCCGGTCCAGCCGTGCGCCGGGTCGGCGGCGTCGACGATGCCCCGCCGGTTGGCCTCGGCCCGCAGCGGCACCCGGCCGGCGACGCGGTAGCGGACGGCGCCGTCCCGGTCGGCCGCGACGACGTTGTTGACGGGCTCCACCCAGCGGTCGAACGCCGCGTCGACGTCGTCGACGGAGCGCGCCCGCAGCAGCGGGAGCAGCGCGTCGAACCCCAGGTCGCCCAGCACGTCGGTGGGCGTGCGCAGGCTGAGCGCGTGGCCCGTGCTCCCCGGCTCCTCGGCCGGCTCGCCGGCGAGGACGCGGCCCCGCTCCGTGGCGATGACCTCGACGCGTACGTCCTCGGCGTCGCGCACCGCGATCGTCACGACCCGCGAGTCCGCGGGCTCCCAGCCGTGGGGGCCGAGGGCCTCGACCGTGCCGTCGGCGGTTCGCCGCAGCTGCTCGGCGTACACGTCCTGGGTGTCGGCCATGGCGTTGGTGATGGCCCAGGCGACGTCGCCGGCGTGCGCGAAGTGCTGGACACCGGGGACGCCGGGGAAGGCGAAGCCCGCCACGTCGAACCGGTCGTCGGCGTCCTCGCAGGCCAGCCGGACCTGCATGTAGACGCCCGGGCTCTCGAACGCGCGGTGCGGGTCGCCCGCCACCAGCGGGAAGCCGCTCGCGGTCCGGTCGCCGCCGACCGCCCAGGCGTTGCTGCCGCTGGTGACCGGCCCCTCGTGGGACAGCAGCCGGGCGTCGTCGCCGAGCACCTCCCGCGCCCGGTGGGCCCAGAGCTTGCCCGGGAGGCTGCCGAACAGCAGGTGCTGCGCGGCCATCACCGCGAGCGGCGTCCACGGCTGCCACGGTTCCGGCGTCGCGCCGAGCTGCTCGAGCTCGGGCACGTCGGCACGGAGACCCTCGTTCAGCCCCGCGACGTACGCCGCGACGAAGTCACGCGTCGCCGGCTCGAGGCCCGCGTGGGCGCGGCGTGCGACGTCGGCCAGCGCGGTGCGTCGCGCCAGCCGGTCCCACGCCAGGCCGGCCGGGCCGAGGAGCTCGGCGGTGGTGCCGGTGGCGCGGCGCCGGAGGTGCTCGAGCTGCCAGGTCCGGTCACGCGCCGTGACGAGCCCCTGCCCGTGGGCGAGGTCGTGCAGTGAGGTCGCGCGGACGTGCGGGACGCCGTACGCGTCGCGGTGGAGCCGGGCCATGTGAGGTGACCCTAACCGAGCGCGGCGGCGTCACCGCACCGGCTCGGCTCAGGCCGGGATGTGGCCGAACGCGCCGCGCTGGAAGTCCTCGTAGGCCTCGAGCACCTCGGCCTTGGTGTTCATGACGAACGGGCCGGCCCAGGCCAGCGGCTCCCGGATCGGACGGCCGCCGACGACGATCACGTCGAGCTTCGGCGAGCGGCTCTCCTGCGCGCGGTCGGCCCTGATCGTCAGGAAGTCGCCGGCGCCGAGGACGGCCGACTGCCCCATCCGGATCGGACGGCCCTCGGTGCCGACCGTGCCCTGGCCGTTGAGCACGTAGACGAGCGCGTTGAAGTCGACGTCCCACGGCAGCTCGAGCTGCGCGCCCGGCTCGATAGTCGCGTGGACCAGCGTCATCGGGGTGTAGGTCGACCCGGGACCGGCGTGGCCGTCGACGGAGCCGGCGATGACGCGGACCAGCGAGCCGGCGTCGGCCGAGGTGACGAGGGCGACCTCGCCGGAGCGCAGGTCCTGGTACCTCGGGTTGTTCATCTTGGCGTCCCGGGGCAGGTTCACCCAGAGCTGGATGCCGTGGAAGAGGCCGCCCTTCTGCACCAGCCACTCCGGCGGCGCCTCGATGTGGAGCAGGCCGCTGCCGGCCGTCATCCACTGGGTGTCGCCGTTGGTGATGGTGCCGCCACCGCCGTGGCTGTCCTGGTGGTCGAAGACGCCGTCGATGATGTAGGTGACGGTCTCGAAGCCGCGGTGCGGGTGCCAGGGGGTGCCCTTGGGCTCGCCGGGCGCGTACTCCACCTCGCCCATCTGGTCCATCATGATGAACGGGTCGAGGTGGGCGAGGTCGATGCCGGCGAACGCGCGGCGCACCGGGAACCCCTCGCCCTCGTAGCCCTGCGGGGCGGTCGAGACCTGCCACACGGGGCGCGGCTGGTCGCCGAGCCCGGGCGCGCGCAGGCGCTCGAGGACGGTCAGGTCGGGGACGGTGACGGCGGGCATGGCGTTCCTCTCTGCTTGGGACCACCTTGGTCGTGCGGGGTCACCCCGTCCAACGGTAGTTGAAAGTTGGATATTCCGCTCCTCCTTTCCCCGGCGGGTGCCGTGCGGCACAGTGCTGGACATGACGGGGGGCCGCGCACAACTGGAGCGCCTACAACCAGTCGCAGGTGGGAAGGGGCGTGCGACCGCTCCTCCGCCGCGTCCTGGAGCTCGCCGGGCCCGGCCGCGACCGGCTCGCCGTCGACCTCGGCGCCGGCGCAGGCACGTGTACCGCGTGCTGGCGCGACGGCTAGGTTGACCCGGTGACGTCACAGAGGGATCAGTACGACGCAGTCGTGGTCGGCGGCGGGCACAACGGCCTCGTCGCGGCCACCATGCTGGCCCGCGCCGGGATGTCGGTCGTGGTGCTGGAGCGGCTCGGCCAGGTGGGCGGCGCCGCGGTCTCGGCTCGGGCCTTCACCGGCCACCGGGCCCGGCTGTCGCGGTACTCCTACCTGGTCTCGCTCATGCCCGAGCAGCTGGTGCGCGAGCTCGGCCTCGACCTGGAGCTGGTGTCGCGGTCCACCGCGTCGTACACGCCGACGCTGCGCGACGGGAAGCCCGGCGGCCTCCTCGTGGAGCGTCCGGAGGGCCGGGCGACCGCCGCCTCCTTCGAGGCCCTCACCGGGGGCTCCGAGGAGTACGACGCGTGGCAGGCGTTCCACGCCGACGTGGCCAGCCTGGCCGGAGCCGTGGCGCCGACGCTGCTCGAGCCGCTGCCGACCGAGCGGGACGTCCGCGCCCGGGTGGCTCCCGAGGTCTGGTCCGACCTCGTGGCCACGCCGCTCGGCGACACCCTCGAGAAGCGGTTCCGCGACGACACCGTGCGCGGCATCGTCGCCACCGACGGCGCCGTCGGCACGTTCACGTCGATGCACGACCCCGCTCTCCACCAGAACCGCGCGTTCCTCTACCACTCGATGGGCAACGGCACCGGCGAGTGGCGGGTGCCCGTCGGCGGCATGGGGGCGGTGACCACCGCCCTCGGCCGGGCGGCGGGGAACGCCGGCGTGGAGATCGTCACCAACGCCGGGGTGAGCGCCATCCACGCCGGCGACGACGGCGCCGAGGTCGTCTGGCACGACGGCATCTCGTCGCAGACGCTGCGTGCCCGTCACGTGCTCGCCAACGTGGCGCCGTGGGTGCTGCGGATCCTCCTCGGCGGGCCCGAGGAGCCGGAGACCAAGCCCGAGGGCGCGCAGCTCAAGCTCAACATGCTCCTGTCGCGACTCCCGCGGCTGCGCTCCGGCGCCGACCCGCAGGTCGCCTTCGCGGGGACCCTCCACGTGGCCGAGGAGCTCAGCCGCCTCGAGACGGCGTACGCCGAGGCCGCCCGGGGCGAGATCCCCTCCGTGGTGCCGGGCGAGATCTACTGCCACTCGCTCACGGATCCGTCGATCCTCGACCAGCACCCGGAGGGCCAGCACACCCTGACCTACTTCGGGGTCCACCTGCCGGCATCGCTGTTCGCGGGCCCGGACCGCGAGGAGCGGAAGCGGCTGGCCGTGGAGCGCGCGCTCGCGGCCATCGACGAGCACCTCGCCGAGCCGATCGCCGACTGCCTGGCCCGCGACGCGCAGGGCGAGCCCTGCCTCGAGGCCAAGATCCCGCAGGACATCGAGGCCGACCTAGCGATGCCGGGCGGGCACATCTACCACGGCGACCTCGACTGGCCATGGGCCTCGAACCGGGCCCGGCTCGACACCCCGGCGCAGCAGTGGGGCGTGCAGACCGACGTCGAGTCGGTGGTCGTCTGCGGCGCCGGCGCACGTCGCGGCGGCGGCGTCTCGGGCATCGGCGGGCACAACGCGGCGAGCGCCGTGCTGGCCTCCCGCTGAGCCCGGCCGTGACCTGCGCAACAGCGATCGCGGCGGGGCCCTCCCGATTTCTCCGCGACGGACCCCGCTGGTAACGTATGCGTCGCTTCACCGGGCGCCATTAGCTCAATTGGCAGAGCAGCTGACTCTTAATCAGCGGGTTCGGGGTTCGAGTCCCTGATGGCGTACCAACACCGGAACCCCCGGGCTCTTCGAGCTCGGGGGTTCCTGTCGTTTCAGGACGGTTTCCCCAATATGGGGCGGGCTGAAGATGGTCCCTCTGCGCCATTCCACCTGACCGGGCACCGACCTAGCGTGGCGCCTACGCCTGGATCGGGTCGCGCTCCCGCTGCAACGAGGGAGGCGCCACACCATGCCCGCCAACTTCAAGATCGGATCCTGGGTCCTCGCCCTCGTGGTCGGGCCCCTGCTGGTGCTCGCCGGTCCACCCGCGAACGCCACCTCCGTCTCCGTGGACTTCGTGCACGTGGGCGGGGGGATCACCTGCTTCGGTGATCCGTTCAACCCCGGCGCCGTCGCCGGCACCGTGACGGCGACCCGGACGGCGTCCAGCCTGGAGCTCGACGTTCAGCTCAGCTCGGCGCTCACCTCGACCACGTTCTCGGTCGAGGTCTTCGAGGCCAACCCGAGCTGCGGGAGCGACGACGGCGCCGCGACCGGCCAGTACGTCTCGACGGACGCGACGGGCGCGGGCAGCGCTTCCATCGTGGTGCCGCTTCCGTGGAACCGGATCAACGGCATCCTCGGGGACGGAGCCGGCTCCGAGCTGGCGGTGATCGTGCTCGACAACCGGAACAGCAGCTGCGGGTGCGGTGATCAGTACGTCGCGACGTTCGACATGACGCTGCTCGACCCCCCGGCCGACACCGACGGGGACGGGGTCCCTGACGACACCGACAACTGCATCTCGACGCCGAACCCGGGTCAGACGGACTCGGACGCGGACGGTCGCGGCGACGCGTGTGACAACGAGACCTTCGGCGCATTCGAGGCACCGGTCGACGGACCGCCCACAGTCAACGCCGGCAAGGCCGGCCGGACCTACCCCTTGAAGTGGACGATCGTGGGACCCAGCGGGCTCCTCACCGATCTCGACGCCGTCTCGCAGATCAGGCACAAGTCCGTCGCATGCGGGACCTTCGTGGGAGACCCGGTCGATGCCCTCGAGTCGACCGCTTCGGGCGGTTCGGGCCTGCGCATCGCCGGAGACCGCTACGTCTACAACTGGTCCACGCCTGCGGCAGCCGGCTGCTACGAGCTCTACATCTCGCTGAGCGACGGCGGCGTGCACACCGCGCAGTTCAGGTTGAAGTGACTGACGAACACCGGAACCCCCGGGCCCTTACGGTCCGGGGGTTCGGCCATTTCAGAGTGCCCTTCCGGATCCCCGGCGTCCGCGGCCGAACGGCCTCGCCGCAACGGACTTCGGTCCTCCGGCGCATCCCCTTCCGCACTGTTGCCGGGCCGCTCCCCCGGCGAGGCTGGAGGCATGGAAGCCCTCTTCATCACGATCGCCATCGCCGTCTGGATCGTCACCGGGCTGGCCACCGGGCTCTGGATGGCCCGTCGCGGCCACGGGACACGGTGGACCCCCATCGCTGTGCTGCTCGGCCCGCTGTTCGTGCCCATCGCGCTGGACCGCGTCGAGCAGGAGACCCGCACGCTCGCCTCGAGCCACGACCCGGTCGACGGGATCGCCCCCAAGTCCGGCCTGACCGTCCTCGTCGGCGTCGACGGGTCGGCCGAGGCCGACCACGCGATCGAGACCGCGCTGGCGCTGACCGGGCCCGGCTGCGGACGCCTGGTGCTCGCCGAGGTCGTCGACTTCGACACGGCCGAGCTCGACAACCTGCAGGGCGCCGACGCCGCCACCGACCACCTCGACGAGGCGGCTGCCGAGGCCGCCCGGATCCTCGGGGACGTCCCGATCGACCGCGAGGTGCTGGTGGGCTCCCCCGGCCGCGCGCTGCGGGACTACGCCCACGCGCACCAGGTCGACGTGGTGGTCGTGGGCCGTCGCGGGCGCGGCGTGAGCGAGCGGCTCCTCGGCAGCGTCTCCGCCGACCTGCTGCGCCACTCCGAGGTGCCGGTGCTGGTGGTCGAGCCGAGCCGCGACCGGAACGCGCGTCACCGCTCGCCCGACGAGCAGGCCGCCGATGTTCAGACCGGGGGCCTCACGACCTCGTAATTGGGGCGCGGCCCGGCCGGCCGTCGACCTACCGTGGCCGGGTGACCGACATCGCCCGCCGCGCCGCCCTCGCACTGCTCGCCCTGAGCGTGCTCGGCGTCGCGGTCGCCATCCCGCTCGACCTGACCGCGCAGTTCGTGGCCCGGCCCGAGACGGAGCTGGGGTGGAACGCCCTGTGGGACGGCAGCGCGGTGAGCGCACCGCCGCCTCCCCTCGTGGGCCTGCTGCTGGGGATCTGGCTCACCACCCGCTCCGACCGAGCTCGCTTGATCGGGCTGTGGGTGCTGGTCCTCACCGGGATCGTCGTGACGATCGGCCACGTCGGCGAGTACAGCCACGGCGTGCCGTTCGCGGGCACGGACCGCGCGGTCTTCCTGGCCTTCAACGTCGTGGGGCTCGCGCTGTGCCTGCTGCTGGTGGGCAGCGCCCTCAGCGCCGCGGTGCGCCGCGCCGCGCCCGTGCCAGCCACCTGAGCCGGCCGGGGCTGCCGGAGCGCCGCGGGGTCGCCGTCGCGCCCGGGAGCGATCCCCGGCGGGCCGGGGATCCGTGGCGCCCGCGTGCGCAACGGCAGGCGTGGGCCGGCCGGGAGCCTGCGGTTGCGCACAAGTGACGTGAGCTCAGCCCGCCCGCGCGCCGGGCCCCGGCGCCCGCCTCCCGGCAGTCCACGTCAGCCCCCGGAGACGACGTACGACGACAGCAACTGCGCGCGCACCTGCGCCGGCGTCCAGGGGAAGCGGACCCACTTCCCCTTCGAGAAGAGCCGGGTCTGGTCCCGTGACCAGGGCGAGGCGGGGTCCTCGGCCTGGCCGTAGGTCAGGATCGTCCGCGCGTCCACCCCGCCCCCGTCCCGGAAGGCGACCGCCTGGATGTGCGAGGAGCCGTACGTGATCGGCCGGTAGCGGTCTCCGGCCTCGATGTAGCGGGACGCGAGCGCGTTGGCGTTGCCGACGGCGTCGCCCGTGCCGCCGCCGAGGGCGATCGGCGGTGCGCCGCGGTCGCCGGCGACCTGCAGCCGGCCCCAGCGGGCGTCGAGCGGGATCCCGCGCTCCCGCAGCGAGGCGATCGCGTCGGACATCGCCTGCCGCACCTGGGGGTTGCCGACGTTGAGGTCGCGCGGCGTCGTCAGCGGCCGCTCGGGGTCGAACGGCGTCAGCCAGACGCCCTGCGCGGGCAGCCGAGCCACGAACTCCTCGAAGATGTGCGTGCCGATCGAGTCGGTCTCCGACCGGCCGTCCCAGGCGGCGAGCACCTCGCACGCCTCGGTCTCCCCGGTGGCCAGGCAGACGGCCCCGAGGTCGTCGTCCTCGCGCATCACCTCGGCGGCCATCAGCCGGTTGGCGTGCTGGTGGCCGCGCAGCGAGCGCGGCGACTCGAGGCCGCCGTCGGCCAGCCGGTCCTGGACGTAGCGGTAGACCATGCGGGTGCGCATCGTCCGCTGGCAGCGCTCGCAGCCGATGATGCCGGCGAAGCCCTCGAGGCGGACCTCGTCGTTGGGCGTCCAGTAGGAGTCGTTGGCGTTGCCGACCCAGTCGCGGCGCACCACGGCCGGCAGGTTGCCGGGCCCGAAGATGCCGGGCCGGGCGGCGTCCTCGTCGGTGCGCCACTCGCACGTCGACCGGGCACGGGTGCCGTCGAGGCCCGGGAGGCCGGCCGCGCCCTGCAGCACGCGGCCGGTCGGCGTCATGCACTCCTCGGCGAGGGCGTCCGGCACGTTCGGCACGACCGAGTGGTCGGCGTACAGCACGTTGCCGTCGCGGTCGGCGGCGGTGGTGTTGACCCACGGCATGCCCGCAGCGCGGTCCTGCCGCCGCAGCAGGTCGCGGACGTCGCTGGCCTTGCCCATCTCCAGGAACGTGTCGACGGTGCGCAGGTGCTCGGCGTTGGCGTCGCGGAGCGCCCACACGCTCGAGGTCGACCACGGCATGAACGCCTTGGGGGCGTCGAGCACGTACCCCTCGGCTGTGCGGTAGACGTCCTCGGTGACCTGCTCGAGCCCGCCGTCCGCGGCGCGGACGGTGACGGTGACCTCCCGGCGCCGCAGCTCCTGCGGACCCGACTCGGTGACGTACGTCGTGGGACCGACGAGGCGGTACTCGTAGGGGGTGAACCGGAAGGCCGTCGAGACCGTGTGGCTCCAGGCGACGTGCTGGTTCCAGCCGATGTTCACGGCCGGCGAGCCGATGAGCGAGGCGCCCGCGACGTCGTACCGGCCCGGGATCGTCAGGTGCTGCTGGGTGAACCGGTAGCGGCCGCGCCACGGGAAGTGCGGGTTCCCGAGCACCATGCCCCGGCCGGTGGTGCTGGCCTCACCGCCGATCGCGGTGGCGTTGGACCCGAACGGCGACTCCGGGTCCCGGCCCAGCTCGGTGAGCAGGTCGTCGCGGTCGACCGCCGCCCGGGTCGGGTCCGGCGTCCCCGGGTCGTCGGGCGACGGCGGGTCGGCGTCGACGATCTCCGGGACGAAGACGCCGCTGGAGGCCAGCAGGTTGGCGAGGTAGACGCCGTACCAGAGGTCGAGCGCGGTGGCCCGGCGCCGCAGGTAGCCGGCGCCACGGCACTCCGGGTCGCCCACACCGTCGGGGCCGACCTCGTCGAGGTAGTCGTTGACGCCGGCGGTGTAGCCGCGGACCATCGCCCGCGCCTGGGCACCGGGACCGCGCACGTCGTCGCGCAGCAGCTTCTCGACCACCCGCCGGTTGCGCAGGTCGGTCACGAACGTGTCCACCTGCAGGTTGCTGGCGTCCAGCGTCACCTGGTCGTTGTAGCGGGCCTCCGGGCCGAGCCAGCGCGAGCGCTCGCCGCGCGCGGTGAGCAGCGTGTCGGCGAGGGTGCAGACCGACGTCTCCGCCGCGGCGTACCCGCTGCCGAAGCCGAGGTCGCCGAAGTCGTCGCCGGTGATGTGCGGGATGCCGTGCTCGGTGCGCTCGATCGTCGCGGAGTACCGCGGGGGCCGGTCCGGCGCCGCCGGCGCGGCCGAGGGAGAGGCGGCGACGGCCGCGAGCGGCAGCAGGGTCGCGCAGGACAGCAGGGCGGCGAGGCGGCGTCGGAGCACGACCCGCTCAACGGCGGGACCCGTCGCGGGTTATGGAGGACCCGCACCGTCGACGGCCGGCGCCGCCGGTCAGAGGTAGAGGCCGGTGGACTCGTCGCCGAGCCGGTCGGCGGCCACGGCGTGCACGTCACGCTCGCGCATCACGACGTACAGCTCGCCGTTGACCTCGACCTCGGCCTTGTCGTCCGGGTCGAACAGCACCCGGTCGCCGACCTCGACGGCACGGGCGTGCGGACCGGTGGCGACCACGCGCGACCAAGCGAGGCGCCGGGCCCCCATCGCCGCCGTGGCGGGGATGACGATGCCGCCCGAGGAGCGGCGCTCGCCGCTCTCCCGGTCGGTCTCGACCAGGATGCGGTCGTGCAGCATCTTGATCGGACGCTTGTCGGACACAGGGCTTCTCCGGGGCGGTGCGTCAGCGGGCGAGGCGGCGCACGACCGCGAACAGCGCGACGGTGCCCACGACGCCGCCGGCGACCTTGAGGATGTTGTCGGTGCGCGGGTGGCCCTCGTCGTCGACGAAGTAGGCCTTGATGGCGCTCACCTCACGGGTGACGATCGTCTTCGGGTGCGACCGGTAGAGGAGCTGGTCGATGGTGGTCGCCAGGCGCTCGCGGGTCTGCTCGATCTCACGCTCGAGGGAAGACGTCTCGTTGCTCACCCGGGAAGGCTACCAATCGCCCGCAGGTGGGCCGGATCGAACCCGAACGGCAGCTCCAGGCGGTGCGCCGCCATCAGCTCCTCGTCGGTCAGCACGTCGTACGTCGACCCGTCGGCCACCACGACCCCGTCGCTGAGGACGACCGAGCGCGGGCAGAGCTCGAGGGCGTACGGCAGGTCGTGGGTCACCATCAGCACCGTCACGTCGAGCGAGCGCAGGATGTCGGCCAGCTCGCGGCGGGACGCGGGGTCGAGGTTGGAGGAGGGCTCGTCGAGGACGAGGATCTCCGGCTCCATCGCCAGCACGGTGGCGACCGCGACCCGGCGCCGCTGGCCGAAGGAGAGGTGGTGGGGCGGCCGGTCGGCGAAGTCGGCCATGCCGACGCGGTCCAGCGCCGCCATCACCCGCTGGTCCAGCGCGGCGCCGCGCAGCCCGAGGTTGGCCGGGCCGAAAGCGACGTCCTGGCGGACGGTCGGCAGGAACAGCTGGTCGTCGGGGTCCTGGAAGACGACGCCGACGCGGCGCCGGATCTCCTGCAGGTGCAGCTTCTCGACCGGCAGCCCGCTGACGGCGACCGAGCCGGCCCCGGCCGTGAGGATGCCGTTGAGGTGGTGGACGAGCGTGGTCTTGCCGGCGCCGTTGGGGCCGAGCAGCGCGACCCGCTCGCCACGGTGGACGTGCAGGTCGACGCCGAAGAGCGCCTGGTGGCCGTCGGGGTAGGCGTACGCCAGGCCCCGGACGTCGAGCACGGGCGTGCTCACCGGCCCACCTCCTGCGGCAGGGACCCGGTGTAGCCGCGGGACAGCATGGCGAGGTGGACGCGCTCGCCCCGCTCGTAGGAGCGGACGAAGAGTGCGCCGAGCGAGCGGGCCAGCGCCGGCCAGTGGCGCGGTGACCGGGGCTCGCAGCCGCGGGCGCGCATCGCGACCAGCTGGCGGCCCATCTCGCCGGTGACGACGTCGAGGTAGCGGATCATGAAGCCGGTGATCTGCACGAGCGTGTCGGGCACGCGCAGCCGCTGCAGGCCGCGCAGCAGGTCGGCCGCCTCGGTCGTGGCGGCCAGGGTGAGCGCGGCCAGCACGCCGAGCGTGCCCTTGGCCAGCAGCGCGCCCGCGGCGACCAGCCCCGTCTCGGAGACGCTGACCCCCAGCACCTCGGTGCGCGGACCCGTGGACACGAACGGCACGAGCACCGCGAACACCACGAACGGCAGCTCGATCAGCATGCGCGGGGCGAGGTAGGTCGCCGGCACCCGCGTGGAGGCGACCACGGCCAGGAGGACGACCGCCTCCACCGCGAAGGCGGCGTACCAGTCGCGCGGGGTGGCGACGACGACGAGCATGAACGTCACCAGCGCGACCAGCTTGCGGTGCGCCGGAGCCCGGTGCAGCCAGGAGTGGCCGTGGTAGTGGAGCTTGTGGCCGTGACCGGCGCCCACGCTCAGGCCTCCGGTCTTGACGGGTCGCGGCGGCGCAGCAGCCAGAACCCGCCGCCGGCGACCAGCAGGACGACGCCGACGCCGACGACGCCGGAGATCCCGACGCTCCAGCGCTCGTCGTCGACGCCGCGGGTGGCGTAGTCGGCGAACGGGCTGTCGGCGGTCGCCGAGTCCTCGGCGGTGTCGAGGAAGCCGGTCTCGGCGGCGACGTGCTCGAGGCCGTCGGGGTTGCTGCTGGCGTAGTAGCTGGCGACGCCGGCCACGAGCAACGTGACCAGCAGGCCGGCGACGAGGAACGCTCTGCTGGTCGGGCGGTCCGGGCGGCTCATGCGGTCACCGCCGTGCGGATCTCGAGCTCGCGGCGGGCCAGCGCCGGCCGGGCACCGTGGACCAGGTCGGGTCGGACCGCGACGACGCTGCCGACCACGAGGCCGGTGATGACGGCCTCGCCGAGGCCGATCACGGTGTGCCAGGCGAGCATCGCGGCGAGCAGGGTGTCGAGGGCGACCGGGGCCTGGCCGCCGACGGCGAACAGGCCGGTGAAGACGACCGCGGTCGCGGGCACGCTCAGGAAGGCACCGACCGCCGCGGCCGGCGCGACCACGCCCAGCCGCTTCGGCAGCACGGCTTGGAGGCCGCGGAAGACGAGCCAGCCGACGGCCACCGCGACGAGGCCCATCAGGGTGATGTTGGAGCCGAGGGCGGTGATGCCGCCGTCCGCCATGAAGAGCGCCTGCACCAGGAGCACGACGCTCAGGCAGAGCACGGCGGTCCAGGGCCCGGCGAGCACCGCGGCGAGCGCGCCGCCCAGCAGGTGGCCGCTGGTGCCGGCGCCGACCGGGAAGTTCATCATCTGGCCGGCGAAGACGAACGCGGCGACGAGGCCGGCCATCGGGGCGGTCCGGTCGTCGAGCTCGCGGCGGGCGCCGCGCAGCGCCACCGCGATGCCGGCGGCCGCGACCGCCCCCGTGGCCACCGAGGTGGTGGCGTCGAGGAAACCGTCGGGCACGTGCATGCAGGACTCCTTGCGGGGGTCTGGGCGGGGGTCGGGACTGTCCGGCACGGGCGGCCGGGAAGGGGCTGGGCCCGGCTCGGTAGGTTGGTGGCCGGGTTACCGCCCAGTCTACGTTGTTGCGAACGACTCGCAACAAGCCGCCGAGCCCACCAGGAGGACCCCGTGACCGCAGCCCGCCTCTCCCCCGGCGACCAGGCCCCCGACTTCACGCTGCCGTCGGACACCGGCGAGAAGGTCACGCTCTCCGACCTGCGCGGCCGCAAGGTGATCGTCTACTTCTACCCGGCCGCGATGACCCCGGGCTGCACCAAGCAGGCCTGCGACTTCACCGACTCCCTCGACTCGCTGCGCGGCGCCGGCTACGAGGTGCTCGGCATCTCCCCGGACAAGCCGGAGAAGCTGGCGAAGTTCCGCGAGCGCGACGGGCTCTCGATCACCCTGCTCTCGGACCCCGACAAGGCCGTGATGACCCAGTACGGCGCCTTCGGCGAGAAGAAGCTGTACGGCAAGGTCGTCGAGGGCGTCATCCGCTCCACGCTCGTCGTCGACGAGCAGGGCGACGTCGAGGTCGCGCAGTACAACGTCAAGGCGACCGGCCACGTCGCCAAGCTCCGCAAGGACCTCGGCCTCACCGACTGACGCCGGCCGCTCGGGCTCCTCGCGCCCGGTCAGTCCCAGACGACGTGGTTCTCCCACTCGTCCCCGGAGAGGATCCGCGTCACGCCGGACCCGTCGGGCCGCATCACGCACACGTCGTCGGACGACTGGCCCGGCGTCGTGCACCCCATGACGATCCAGCGGCCGTTGGGCGAGTAGTCCGGCTTGAATGCGTGCAGCTCCGGGGTCGTGGCCAGCAGCTGTCGCGGCTCCCCTCCGGAGGCCCGCACGGTCCAGATCCCGTTGGAGTCGGCCGTCGGGTTCCGCCGGTCCTCGACGTTGTAGATGATCGTGCGGCCGTCGGGTGACCAGCGCGGGTGCTCGGCCTTGCGCAGCCACGGCGTGAGCCGTCGTACGCCGGACCCGTCCGCCTTCACGACGTGGATCGCGGTGGTCGCGGCGGCGTCGTGCCGGTAGCGCATGAAGACGATCCGCCTGCCGTTCGGTGAGAACTCCGGCTCGGTGTCGTCACCGCCGCCGTCGGACAACCGGAGCGGGCGCTGCCCCGATCCGTCGGCCGCCATGACCCACAGGCTCGTGGCGAAGTCCGAGTGGTGCTGCAGCACGTCGGAGTGGGCGTAGACGATGGTGCGGCCGTCGGGCGCGTAGTCGGCCGCCTCGTGGTAGCCCCACCCCTTGGTCAGGATCCGGAGGCCCTTGCCGTCGGGCCTGATCGTCGCTATCCGCTGGGGGCCGCGGGAGTCGGTGAGGTCGAAGACCAGCCGCCGGTGGTCCGGCCTCCAGTCCGGCCACCAGCCCTCCTGCCTGCCGACGGGCGCGGCGTCGCTGCCGTCGCTGTCGGCGGTCCACAGCCGGGGCCGGTCGGGGTCGGTCGTCCAGCGGGTGAACGCGATGCGGGGACCACCCCGGGGCACCGCCGCCGGTGGCGCGGACTCCGGGTCCGCGGGCGAACCCGTCTCGGACGCCGGGGGGAGGTCGGGGGGTTCCGGCGACCCGGCGGGCGCGGGCCCGCTGCACCCGCTCGCGACCACGAGCAGCGCCGCACCCACGAGCAGTCGCACGTCCCCTCCTGTCCCCCGGGTACTTCGATGGTGGCAGCCACGGCGGGTGCCGCACATCCTCCGACCGGGCGGTCCCGCCTAGACTCTGGCCCCGCGCGCCCGTAGCCCAACAGGCAGAGGCACCAGGTTTAGGTCCTGGACAGTGTGAGTTCGACTCTCACCGGGCGCACCGCCCGCCGGCGTCACGCGCCGTGCAGCACCCGATCGGGCCGCAGCACCATGACGCAGGTCCCCCAGGTGTCCGGCCGCCCGAAGCGCTCGGCGTACGCCGCCCGCGCCCGGGCCAGGTCGTCCGGCTCCTCGCTGACCACGGCGGCGCCCTCGACGGTGGCCCACAGGCTCGAGGTGTGCTCGGCGATCGAGGCCCGGCCGGTGCGACGCACGTTGCGGGCCTTGACCGTGGTGGGCCGGGTCAGCACCAGGAAGTCCTCGCCGCAGCGCATCGCCTTGACCGGGGTGAGGTGCGGACTGCCGTCGCGGCGCACGGTCCCGAAGGTCGCGAGCCGCGGACTGCTCCAGAAGTCGTCGAGGTGTGCGGGGATCACGGCGCCGACGCTAGGACCTCGAGCGCACTTCAGGTCAACGCGTGCGGCTACCCGGTGGCGGTGCCGAGTGCCTGGGCGACGACCGGGGCGATCTCGCGCAGCGCCTGCCCGCGGTGGGAGATGGCGTCCTTCTCAGCCGCAGGAAGCTCCGCCGAGGTGGTGCCGTCGGCGAGGTGCTGGTCGGCGACGAACAGCACGTCGTACCCGAACCCGCCGCTGCCCTTCTGCTCACGGATCACGCGCCCGGCCATCTCGCCGTGCACCACGACCTCGGTGCCGTCGGGGTGGCAGAACGCGACCGCGCACACGAAGCGGGCGCCGCGCCGCTCGTCGGGCACGTCGGCGAGCTGGTCGAGCAGCAGCCGGTTGTTGCGGTCGTCGTCCTTGGGCAGCCCCGACCAGCGGGCCGACAGGACGCCGGGCATGCCGTTGAGGGCGTCGACGCACAGGCCGCTGTCGTCGGCCAGGGTCGGCAGGCCGGTGGCGGCCAGGCCGGCACGCGCCTTGACCAGCGCGTTGCCCTCGAAGGTGGCCCGGTCCTCGACCGGCTCGTCGTACGCCGTCACGTCGTCGAGGCCGAGCACCTCGACGTCGGGGGCGTGCTCGCGCAGGATGCGCTGCATCTCGGCGAGCTTCTTGGCGTTGCGCGAGGCGAGGAAGACGCGGCTCACGACTCCAGCGCCTCCCGCTGCAGACGGGTGAGGTCGGCGCAGCCCTTCTCGGCGAGGTCGAGCATCGCGTCGAGCTCGGCGCGGTCGAAGGCCACGCCCTCGGCGGTGCCCTGGACCTCGACGAACTTGCCGTCGCCGGTCATGACGACGTTCATGTCGGTCTCGGCGCGGACGTCCTCCTCGTAGGGCAGGTCGAGCCGCGGGACGCCGTCGATGATGCCGACGCTGACGGCAGCGACCGAGCCGGTCAGCGGCTCGCCGGCGAGGGCGCCCTGCGCCCGCAGCTTCGCCACGGCGTCGGCCAGCGCGACGTAGGCGCCGGTGATGGCGGCGGTGCGGGTGCCGCCGTCGGCCTGCAGCACGTCGCAGTCGAGGACGATGGTGTTCTCGCCGAGCGCCTTGTAGTCGATCACCGCGCGGAGCGACCGGCCGATGAGCCGGGAGATCTCGTGGGTGCGGCCGCCGATGCGGCCCTTGACCGACTCCCGGTCGGAGCGGGTGTTGGTCGCCGCGGGCAGCATGGCGTACTCGGCGGTGACCCAGCCGAGGCCCGAGCCCTTGCGCCAGCGCGGCACGCCCTCGGAGGCGGAGGCGGCGCACAACACGCGGGTCCCGCCGAACTCGACCAGCACGGAGCCGGCGGCGTGGTCGAGCCACTTGCGGGTCAGGCGGATCGGGCGGAGCTCGTCGTCGGCACGGCCGTCGGCGCGGGCGGGGGCGTCAGTCATGGGGGCCAACCTAGTCGTCGGACTCAGAGCCCGATCGGCTGCCTCCGGGTGACCGCCAGCGGGGCCCGCCGGACCTCGGTCCACGCCAGCCGCGCGGCCAGCGGACCGAGGTCGCGGGCGCGGCGGCCCAGCCACGGCGCCCCTTCGACGACCATCCACCCGACGTCGCGGCGCCAGCTCGGCTCGTGGCCGCCGGAGGTCTCCAGCGCCGGCGGGTCGAAGACCAGACCCTCGCCGGCCAGCAGGTCGGCGTAGGCACGGGCCAGCGCCCGGTGCCCACGCTCGGAGGGGTGGAGCCGGTCGACCGACCAGAAGCCGCGGGTCGCCACCTCCGGTCGCAGCGCCAGGTCGACGCGCAGGCCGCCGTACCTGGCGCTGACCTCGTCGTAGACCCGGTTGACGGCCTCGATCCGCGCGAACAACGGCCGCCGCAGCACGCCCGGCAGCCCGAACACGGCGCCGTGGTCGTGGAAGCGGGCCGTCAGCAGCAGGGCTCCCACGGCGTGCAGCTCGTCGGCGCAGGCGAGCACGTCCTCGCGGAGCCGGGCCGGGTCCCAGGTGGAGCGCATCGTGTCGTTGACGCCCACGATGAGGGACGCCAGGTCGGGCCGGTGGGCGACCGCGCGGTCGAGCTGCTCGGCCCGCACGGTGGCCGCAGTCGCACCCGAGACCGCGGTGTTGCAGAACGAGACCGGGTAGCCGGTGGCCAGCGCGTCGGCGAGCAGCAGCGCCCAGCCGCGCCAGCCTCCCGGCACCGGGTCACCGATGCCGCAGGTGGTGCTGTCCCCGAGGGCGGCGAACCGCAGGTACCCCGTGCTCCGCATGGCTCCCAGCGTGGCGTCGGCGGGTACGGCGCCCTGACCCGGACGTGTCGGCTCCCTCAACGTCGGGTGAAGACCCGAGCGGTGCTGCGAGCGGCTGGGAAGGGGTCAGAGCTCGTAGGCGTCGCCGGCGCGGGCCAGCCGCAGCGGACCGTCGTACGTCGTGCGGGCGTCGGCGAGCGCCTGCTGCGGGTCGTGCCACGGCGGCACGTGGGTGAGCACCAGTTCGCGCGCGCCGGCCCGCTTGGCGCACTCCCCGGCCTCGGCGCCGGTGAGGTGGATGTCGGGCGGGTTGTCGTCGGCAGCCATGAACGAGGCCTCGGCCAGGAACAGGTCGACACCGTCGGCGACGCCGTCGAGGGCGGCACAGGCCGCGGTGTCGCCGGAGTAGCCGAGCGTGCGACCGCCGGCCGTGACCCGCAGCCCGTAGGCCGTGACCGGGTGCAGCACCTCGACCGCCTCGACCTGGAAGGGGCCCACCTGCACGGTGGTGCCGTCGTAGGGGCGGAAGTCGAACTCCTCGTGCATGCCCGGCTCGTCGGGCAGGTCGTAGGCGCGGGCCATCCGGTCGGCGGTGCCCGCAGGGCCCCAGACCGGGATCCGGGGCTGCTGGCCGGCCGGGTGGTACTTGCGGAGCACGTAGTAGCCGCACAGGTCGAGGCAGTGGTCGGCGTGGAGGTGGCTCAGGAAGACGGCGTCGACGGCCAGCGGGTCGGTGTACCGGTGGAGCGCGCCGAGCGCGCCGTTGCCGAGGTCCAGCAGGATCCGCCACGTGCGGGAGTCGTGCTCGGCCTCGAGGAGGTAGCAGCTCGCCGGCGAGTCGGGCCCCGGGTAGGAGCCCGAGCAGCCCACCACGGTGACCCTCACCTGAGGCCCCCCGCGAACTGGTGGGCGCTCACCATCTCGGGGCCGAGGAAGCGGCGTCCGATCGTCTCGAACTCGCCGGGCGCGCCGGTCGTCAGGAACCGGTGCTCCGGTTCGCCGCCCTCCCGCATCAGGCCGGTGTCGGCCAGCCTGCGGTAGAGGTCCTTGGCACTCTCCTCGGCGCTGCTCACCAGCGTCACCTGCTCCCCCATCACGAACGAGATCACACCAGTCAGGAGCGGGTAGTGCGTGCAGCCGAGCACCAGCGTGTCGACGCCGGCCGCGGTCAGCGGGTCGAGGTACTCGTGGGCGACGGCCAGCAGCTCGTCGCCGCCGGTCACCCCCTGCTCGACGAAGTCGACGAACCGGGGGCAGGCACGGGTGACGAGGTCGATGTGGGGCGCGGCGGCGAACGCGTCGTCGTACGCCATCGACTCGGCAGTGGCCCGGGTGCAGATGACGCCGATCCGGCCGTTGCGGGTGGCGGCCACCGCGCGGCGGGTCGCCGGGAGGATCACCTCGACGACCGGGACGTCGTAACGCTCGCGGGCATCGCGGAGCATCGCGGCGCTGGCGGAGTTGCAGGCGATGACGAGCGCCTTCACGCCCTGGTGGACCAGGTGGTCGAGGCACTCGAGGGCGTACTCGCGGACCTCGGCGATCGGCTTCTGGCCGTAGGGCTGGCGCGCGGTGTCGCCGACGTAGAGGACGGACTCGTGCGGGAGCTGGTCGATGACGGAGCGGGCCACGGTGAGGCCGCCGAAGCCCGAGTCGAAGATGCCGATGGGGGCATCGTTGCTCACTGCATGCACACCCCGAAGGCTAGGCGGTCGCGCGGACGCAGCGCACGATCCGCGACCCAGGTCACGGATGAGCGTCGTCACGTCAGCCCGCGGTTCGCGGCCCGCGGGTCACGTTCGTCGCCTACCCTGCCAGGCATGCGCGCGAGGATCCTCGCCCTGCTCCCCGCGCTCGTCGTGGCCTCGGTCGTGGCAGCGCCGGGGACGGCGCGCGCTGCCCTCGCCCCGACGGCCGGCCCGTCGGAGCCCCCGCCGGCCCGGACCGTCGTGGTCGTCTCGATCGACGGGCTGAACCCCGCCGCCCTGCGGCGGCTGGGCCGGC
This sequence comes from Nocardioides sp. GCM10027114, assembly GCF_042659625.1. NCBI lineage: Bacteria > Bacillati > Actinomycetota > Actinomycetes > Propionibacteriales > Nocardioidaceae > Nocardioides > Nocardioides sp. GCM10027114. Next base: position 73,302 of record NZ_JBHSSS010000001.1, on the reverse strand, counting down.
AGCGGGCGCCGGTGCTGCACCGGCTGATGCGGCAGGGCGCCTCGACCCTCAACGCGCGGACCGCGCACGAGCGCACCGAGACGCTGCCCAACCACACGACGATGGTCACCGGTCGGCGGATCGACGCGAGCCGCGGCGGCCACGGCGTCACCTGGAACGACGACCGGACCACCCCGCGCACCGTCCACGACGCCGCCGGCGAGCGGGTCGCCTCCGCCTTCACCCGGGTCGACGGCGCCGGGCGGCGGACCGCGTTGTTCGTGGGCAAGACGAAGCTGTCGCTCTTCGAGCGCTCGTGGCCGGACGCGGTGGACCGCTCCGTGCTGCGCGAGGACGACCGGCGGCTCGTCGACGTCGTACGCCGGGACATCGGGCGGCAGGGCCGGGCGCTGCGGTTCGTGCACCTGGCGGAGCCGGACCGGGCCGGGCACGAGCACGGCTTCCTGACCGCCCCCTACCTCGCGGCCGTGGAGCGCACCGACCGGCAGCTGGGCCGGATCGTCGCCAAGGTCGAGAGCAGGCCGCGGCGGGCGCGTGGGACGACGGTGGTGGTCACCTCCGACCACGGCGGCACCGGTCTGCGCCACCACGAGGCGGACCGCTGGGCCAACTACCGGGTCCCCTTCGTCGTGTGGGGGTCCGGGGTCGCCGCGGGCAGCGACCTCTACGACCTCAACCCCGACTACCGCGACCCCGGCCGGCGTCGCACGACGTACGCCGCGCAGCGCCCTCCGGTCCGCAACGGCGACGTCGCCAACCTGGTGACCCGGCTGCTCGGGCTGCGCCCCGTCCCCGGCAGCGAGGTCGGCCGGGCCCAGGTCCTCGACGTGCGGTAGCCGGTCTCCCGGGGGTCGAGCCCGTCGGGACCTGATCTGCTCGGCCGCCTAAGGCCGGATGTTCTGGTTCGCGCGGAACCGGTTCTCCGGGTCGTACTCCCGCTTGATGCTCACCAGCCGGTCGTAGTTCTCCTTGTAGTTGGCCTCGATCCGGTCCTGGTCGTCGGCCCCCATGAAGTTGATGTAGCCGCCCTCCTCGGAGTGAGGTGCGATGGCGTCGTAGTAGCCGCGGACCCAGGCGATGTTGGCGTCGTTCTCCGCCGGGTCGGGCCACATCCCCGCGACCACGGTCGCGAAGGTCGCGTCGCGGTACGCGAACGCCGTCTCACCCTCCGCGACGCGGTGGCAGGCGCCGTTGATCGAGTAGATGTGCACCGTCGAGTTCAGCGTCGGCAGCTTCGGCCCGTGCTCGAGGTGCGCGGTGATCGCCTCGTCGGTCAGCTCCCGGGCGAAGTTGCCCTTCCAGTAGTGCTGCAGCCCCGGGGGCACGAGGGCGTCGAAGGCGCTGTTGAGGGCCGGGTACGGCATCTCGCCGACGTGCTCGGCCACGACCGGCGCGATGTCCCGGAACGGCTCCAGCGCCGCCGGCCCGTCCTTGGTGTCGCCCGCCCAGCAGAAGACCATGGCGACGAACGGCTCGCCGTGCCGCTCCTCCGGGATGAAGGGCAGCGGTGGCGCGATCTGGAAGGCCGGGAAGCAGCCGAGCTCCTCGGGCGCGTCCTTGATGTGCTCGCGGTAGAACTCCAGGATCGCCCTGGCGTGCTCGAGCTCGAAGAACATCGGGCCGCCGTAGATGGTGCTCACCGGTGCCAGCCGGTACTCGAACGAGGTCACGATCCCGAAGTTGCCGCCGCCACCGCGCAGCGCCCAGAAGAGGTCGGAGTCCTCCTTCTCGCTGGCCTCGTGGAAGCGGCCGTCGGCGGTGACCACGTCGGCCGAGACCAGGTTGTCGCAGGAGAGCCCCAGCCCACGGGCGAGGTAGCCGATCCCGCCGCCGAGCGTGAGTCCGCCGACCCCGGTCGTGGAGATGATGCCGCCGGTCGTGGCCAGGCCGAACGCGTGGGTCGCGGCGTTGAAGTCGCCCCAGGTCGCGCCGCCCTCGGCGCGCGCCGTCTGGGTCAGCGGATCCACGCGGACGCCGCGCATCCGGGACAGGTCGACGACGACAGCGTCGTCCCACGTGCCGAAGCCGGGGACGCTGTGCGCCCCGCCCCGCGTCGCCACGGGCTTGTCGTGGGCCCGGGCGAAACCGACCGCCGACATCACGTCGCCGGCGTTCACGGGGCGCACGACGACCGCCGGCCGTTTGTCGATCATCGCGTTGTAGACGCGCCGAGCCTCGTCGTACTGCTCGTCGTCGGGAGCGATCACGTCGCCGCGGACGCTCTCCCGCAACGAGTCGAAGTCTGCAGGGTTCATGGCCGGTTCCTTCACTCGAGAGAGGTCCCGCGACGCGCGCGCGGGGTGTCCGGCCACTCAGCGGGCACAGGAACGCCGCGGGCTCCTCCGAACGTACGGCGACCAGCTCCCCCGCCGTCAGACACGACCGGGCCACACCCGTCCGGGCCACCCCCGGGAGGCACAGACGGACCCGCCCACCCGGGCCACCTCACCCCGGGGTCACCGAGACCCGGCAACGTGGGCGGCGACCACACGGTGGTCGAGCCCGTCGAGTCCCCTCGACCCGGCCCAGCGGCCCGAACGTGTTGCCCGCGCCGACCGCTGATGTCGCTGGGTCTCGACGAGCTCGACCGACGTACACCGATGCCCTGCCCACGTCACCGGGTCCCGACTGCTGGAGGTTCACCTGTTGGGGTGGCGCCCCTCCCCCGCGGGCGGCGGCTGTGCCAAGGTGAGCGGCATGGGCCACCTGGTGCTCGGACCGATGCTTCGTCACGTCGACGAGACCGGTGCGTGCGTGTGGGTCGAGACCACGGACGCGGGGACGGTGGCGGTCGTCGCCGGAGACCACCGCGCCGAGGCGCGGACCTTCGGCGTCCACGGCCACCACTACGCGCTGGTCTGTCTCGACGGCCTCGAGCCCGGCACGAAGACGCCGTACACCGTCGAGGTCGACGGGCAGCAGGTGTGGCCGGAGCCGGGGTCGCCGTTCCCGCCGTCGGTGGTCCCCACGATGGACATGAGCAAGCCGCTGCGGCTCGCCTTCGGGTCCTGCCGCACGTCGGTGTCGCACGACGAGGAGGGCAACAAGCTCCACGGCGTCGACGCGCTGCGCGCCTACGCGCTGCGGATGGCGGGCGTGACGGGCGTGGACCACGAGGCGGACCCCGACCCGGCGGACGAGGTGCGCTGGCCGGACCTCGTCCTCTTCCTCGGCGACCAGGTGTACGCCGACGAGACGAGCGACGAGATGCGCGAGTTCATCTCCTCCCGCCGCGACATCGACCAGCCGCCCGGGACGGAGCTCGCGGACTACCAGGAGTACGCCCACCTCTACCGGCTGGCGTGGTCCGAGCCGGCCAACCGCTGGCTGCTGTCGACGCTGCCGAGCGCGATGATCTTCGACGACCACGACATCCGCGACGACTGGAACACGTCGTACACCTGGAAGCAGCAGATGGAGGCCACCGACTGGTGGCACGGCCGCATCGTGGCCGGGCTCGCGTCCTACTGGGTCTACCAGCACCTCGGGAACCTCACCGCCGACGAGCGTGAGGCCGACGTCAACTGGAAGGAGATCGCCGCCCACGACGGCCCTGACGAGTACGACGCCTCGGCGCTGCTCGACGCCTTCGCGGAGCGGGTCGACCAGGAGCCGACCGAGTACCGGTGGAGCTTCGCGCGCGACTTCGGCGACCAGGCGCGGCTGGTCGTGATCGACTCCCGGGCGGCACGGGTCCTCGACCCGGAGGGACGCTCGATGCTCGACGCGGCGGAGTTCGACTGGCTCGACGACCAGATGCGCGGGGATGTCGACCACCTGCTGGTCGGCACGTCGCTGCCCTTCCTGCTCGGCCCGGGCCTGCACTACGCGGAGGCCTTCGTCGAGGCGCTCGCCCAGGGCGCGTGGGGCAGGCGGGCCGCACGGGTGGGCGAGTTCCTGCGGCAGGGCCTCGACCTCGAGCACTGGGCGGCGTTCCAGGACGGCTTCCAGCGGGTCGCCCGGATGACCCTCGAGGTCGCCCGCGGCCGGCGTGGGCGGCCCCCGGCCACGGTGACGTTCCTGTCCGGCGACGTCCACCACAGCTTCGTCTCGGAGGCGCGGCCGACGCGGCGCGAGCGGCGGCGCGGCGGGAAGCCGCAGAGCCGGCTGATCCAGGCGGTGTGCTCCCCCATCCGCAACCCGATGCCGCGACGGCTGCGCTTCCTGGTGGCGGTGCTGGCCTACGGCGTCGCGGGCCCGATCGGCCGCCTCGTGGCCCGGTCGGCGAAGGTGCCCGACGCGCCGCTCAAGTGGAAGCTGCGCGCGGGCCCCTGGTTCGACAACAACCTCGCGACGCTCGAGGTGCGTGACCGCGGGCTGCGGATGTGGTGGGCGACCGGCGTGGTCGAGGACGGCCGCCACGACCGCCCCCGGCTCGACCTCGTGGAGGAGGTGACCGTCCGGTGAGCACCGAGACGCTGGGTCCCGCCCCGGACGCCGTGATCGCCGCGGCGGCGCGCTGGGTCTGGGTGCCGCCCGGTACCGAGCAGATCACCACCGACGACTACCGGCTCACCCACTTCGCCGGCTACTCCAGCGTGCAGTGGTCCGGCACCGTCCGCGACCTCGACGACGTCGTCGACGAGGCGGTCTCGGCCGCCAACGAGGCGGGCTCGCACCGGCTGCGCTGGTGGATCACCGACCGCACGGTCCCCTTCGACACCCCGGGCGCGCTCGTCGCCCGCGGGTTCTCGCACGTGGAGACCGTCGAGATCATGGCCCTCGGCCTGCGTGACGCGCGCGCGGTCGCCATGGAGGAGCAGCAGGCGCCGCCCGGCGTCGACGTCGTCGAGGTGAACGACAAGGAGGCGCTGCGGGTCGCCGACGAGCTGGGCGCCACCGTGTTCGAGTGGCCGCGGCTGACCGAGGAGCAGCTCGACGCCGAGCTCACGGAGATCCGGGCCGGGACCAACGCAGCCTGGCACGTACGCCGCTACCTGGCGCTCGTCGACGGGGTTCCGGCCGCCAGTGCGGGCGCGACCCTCGACGGCGACGCGCTGCGGCTGTGGGGCGGCGCGACCGTCCCGGAGCGGCGCCGGCGCGGCGCGTACCGCGCTCTCGTCGCGCGGAGGCTGCTCGACGGCGCCGGCACCGGCGCGTCGTTCGCGCTGGTCAAGGCCGTCGACAGCACCTCCGCGCCGATCCTGCGCCGGCTCGGCTTCGAGACGTTCGGCCACGAGCACTGCTTCCAGCGCCCGCTGCCCTGACGTCAGCTGAAGATCATGCAGCTGGAGGTGGCGTGGGCGACCAGCTTGCCGGCGCCGTCGGTGAGCCGGGCCTCGGCGAGGGCGGTGCGCCGGCCGCGCTGGATGACCGTCCCCTCTGCGGTGAGGAGCCCGGAGTCCACCGTCGCCGGGCGCAGGAACTTCACCGTCAGGTCGAGGCTGGTGTACATCTCCCCGACCGCGAGGGTGGAGTGCACGGCGCACCCGGCGGCAGTGTCGAGCAGGGTCGACAGCACCCCGCCGTGCACGGTGCCGAGCGGGTTGTAGTGGAACTCCGCCGCGGGCATCGCGGTGACGACTCGGCCGCGCTCCGCGCGGAACTCCGTGAGCCCGAGCGTCGCCATGAGCGGGGGCGGCGGCAGCTCGCCGTCGACGATGGCCTGCAGCTGGCCGAGCCCGTCGAGCTCGAGCATCCGGTGCAGGTCGCCCTGGCCGGGTCGGGCGTAGGTGAAGGTGCGGGTGACGGTGTCGAAGGCGCCGTTGTCGGCGGCACGCTCCGCGGCCCGGTCCTGGGTCTCGGTCATGGACGCAGCATGGCGGGTGCTTGCTGAGTCTGTCAACGAGACCTAGTCTCGACCGCATGACGGACGCCGCCGCCCCGGCCACCCCGCCCGCGCTCGCCTTCTCCACCGACAACTGCACGATCGGTCGCGCCATGGCGGTGCTCGGGGAGCGCTGGACGGTCGTTGTGCTGCGCGAGGTCTTCAACGGCGTCCGCCGCTTCGACGACATCCGCAGCCACTCCGGCATCCCCCGCCAGGTCCTCTCCCACCGACTGCAGTCGCTGGTCGACCAGGACATCCTGCGCAAGCACCCGTACCGCGAGGCCGGCTCGCGCGTCCGCCACGAGTACCGGCTGACCACCAAGGGCCTCGACCTCTACCCCGTCCTCGTGGCCGTTGCGGCCTGGGGCGACCGCTACCTCGCCGATCCCGAGGGCCCGCCCGTCGAGTTCGCCCACCGCGACTGCGGCGGCCGGGTCGAGGTCGGCCTCGCGTGCGCGGAGGGGCACGACGTCGACGGGGTGCGCCAGGTCGTCATCCACCCCGGGCCGGGCGCACGCCCCGTGGACTGACACGACCGGGCTACCCTCCGGGGCGTGTCCCTCGTGCTCGCCTCCGCGTCCCCCGCCCGCCTGCAGACCCTGCGCAACGCCGGCCTCGACCCGGTCGTGATCGTCTCCGGGGTCGACGAGGACCAGCTCGACGGGCTGCCGCCGGCCGAGCTCGCCCTCCAGCTCGCCGAGCTCAAGTGCGCCGCCGTCGCCGGCCGGGACGACCTCCCCGACGACGCGGTCGTCCTCGGCTGCGACTCCGTGCTCGAGCTCGACGGGGAGGCCTTCGGCAAGCCCCACGACCCCGACGAGGCCACCCGGCGCTGGAAGACCATGCGGGGTCGCACTGGCGTGCTCCACACCGGCCACTGCCTGCGCGACTCCGCCAGCGGAAACGTCGCGGCCGCGACTGCCTCGACCACCGTCCACTTCGCCGAGCTCACCGACGACGAGATCGCGGCGTACGTCGCCACGGGCGAGCCGCTCCACGTCGCAGGCGCGTTCACCGTCGACGGCCTCGGCGGCGCGTTCGTCACGGGCATCGAGGGCGACCACCACAACGTGGTGGGCGTCAGCCTGCCGCTGGTCAGGGAGCTGGCGGCCGAGCTCGGTCGATCCTGGACCGACTGGTGGGCCCTCTGAGCTCTTCCTCGATCTCGGCCGCACCCAGCCGGATCGGGAACGCCCCCGGCGGGTGGCGGAACACCCAGCTGCGGAACAGGAAGAACCGCGCGACGTTGGCCAGCAGCAGGCCGATGACGTTGGCCGACACGTTGTCGGAGATCGGGTCGTCGAGGCCCAGCAGGTTGCGGCTGATCCACAGGCAGGCCATCGGGATCAGCATGGTCGCGAAGTTGATCGAGACGAACGCCGTCACGCCGCCGTCGGCGTGCCGCGCCTCGCGGTCGCGGAACGCCCAGCTGCGGGTGCCGAAGAAGCTGATGGCCATGCCGACGCCGTTGGCCAGCACATAGGCCAGCACCGGGCGCTTGTTGAGCGGCGCGTCGTCGAGCGCGCCGTAGCCGTGGACGAGCAGGTTGAAGATCAGCAGCGCCACGATCGTGGCCAGCAGGCCGACGGCGAGGAACCGTCCCACCTCGGCGGTGAACCGCTGCCATCGCTCTCCCATGCGCCCGAGGCTATCGGTCGCCCCCTGCGGCACGCCTCACCGTTACAGGGGGTGACCGGACCGGCGGTCAGCCGAGGGTCACTCGACCGGCAGCCCGAGGCCCCGCGCGATGAGCATCCGCTGCACCTCCGAGGTGCCCTCGCCGATCTCGAGCACCTTGGCGTCGCGGTAGAAGCGGGCCACGGGGTACTCCTCCATGAAGCCGTAGCCGCCGAAGACCTGGGTGGCGATCCGGGTCGCGGTGACCGCGGACTCGGTGGCGTAGAGCTTGGCCACCGCGGCGGCCTGCTTGAACTCCGCCATCGACGGGCCTCCCGAGCCGCCCGCGGCGTCCATCGCGTCCTTCATCGCGGCCGCCTTGTAGGTCAGCAGGCGCGAGGCGTGGAGCATCACCTCGAGATCGGCGACCTGGAACGCGAGGCCCTGCTTGCGGCCGATCGGCACGCCGAAGGTCTGCCGCTCGCCGGCGTACTGGACGCTCATGTCGAGGCAGGCCTGGAGGCAGCCGACGGCCAGCGCCGCGATGGCCACCCGGCCGTCGTCGAGGGTGGCGAGGAACTGCGCGTAGCCGCGTCCCCGATCGCCGAGCAGATGGTCCTCCGGGACACGGACGTCCTCGAGGCTGAGCGGGTGGGTGTCGGAGGCGTGCCAGCCGAGCTTGTCGTAGGCCTTCTCGGCGGTGAAACCGGGCGTCCCGGTCGGCACGATGATCGCGGAGATCTCGGGCCTGCCGTCCTCGCGCTCGCCGGTGCGGGCGGTGACGGTGACGACGCTGGTGATCTCCGAGCCGGAGTTGGTGATGAACTGCTTCGAGCCGTTGACGACCCACTCGCCGTCGGAGAGCACGGCCTTGGTCCGGGTCGCGCCGGCGTCGGAGCCGGCGCCCGGCTCGGTGAGCCCGAAGCCGGCGAGCTTCTGGCCGGCGACCAGGTCGGGGAGCCAGCGCTCCTTCTGCTCGGCGGTGCCGTAGGTCAGGATCGGGTTGATCCCCAGGCCGACCGCGGCCTCGAGCGTGATGCCCATCGACTGGTCGACACGGCCGATCTCCTCGATCGCCAGGCACAGCGACGTGAAGCCGCCCTCCTCGCCGCTGAGGCCGGCGCCGCCGTACTCCTCGGGCGCGGTGAGGCCGAAGAGGCCGAGCTGTCCCATCTTCTGCACGACGTCCACCGGGAAGTGGTGGTCGCGGTCCCACTGGGCCGCGTGGGGCGCGATCTCCTTCTCCGCGAAGTCGCGGACGTAGCGCCGGAACTGCTCGTGCTCAGGGGACAGGTCGAAGCTCATGCCGGCCATGGTAGCCGGACAAGTTAGCGGTTGTTAACCACTCGGCGCCGGGTCGCCATGGGCTGGCGGTCCGGACCGCCGCCCGGGTGTGACGCACGCCCGTTGGAAACCCTCAGGAGTCCCGGCGTAAGGTAAGGCAGTCCTAAGCATTCGTCCCCGAAGGATGCCCGTGCTCAAGAAAGCCCTCGTGGCCCCGGCCCTCGCTGCCCTCGTCTCCCCCCTGCTCGCCGCCTGCGGTGGCGACGACGGTCCGTACATCACCGTCTACAACGCCCAGCACGAGGAGCTGATGGAGGAGGTCGCCCCGATCTTCGAGGAGAAGACCGGCATCGACGTGCGCCTGCGCAGCGGCAAGGACCTCGAGCTCGCCAACCAGCTGGTCGCCGAGGGCGACGCCTCGCCGGCAGACGTGTTCCTCACCGAGAACTCCCCCGCGATGACGCTGGTCGACAACGCCGGCCTCTTCACCGAGATCGACCAGGAGACGCTGGACCTGATCCCGGAGGAGTACGTCCCGTCCAACGAGAGGTGGACGGGCTTCATCGCCCGCTCGACGGTGCTGATCCACCACGAGTCGGTGTCCGAGGCCGAGCTGCCCGACTCGCTGCTCGAGCTCGCCGAGCCCGAGTGGGAGGGCCGCGTCGCCTTCTCGCCGACCGGCGCCGACTTCCAGGCGATCGTCAGCGCCGTCCTCGAGACGGAGGGCGAGGAGGCCGCCCGCGAATGGGTCCAGGGCCTGGCCGACAACGGCACCGTCCTGGAGAACAACCTCGTGGTGATGGAGGCCGTCAACGCCGGCGAGGTCGACACCGGGATCATCTACCACTACTACTGGTACCGCGACCAGAAGGAGGCCGGCGAGAACAGCAGCACGTCGAGCCTGCACTTCTTCGACGACCGCGACCCCGGAGCCTTCGTCAGCGTCTCGGGCGCCGGCGTGCTCGCCTCCAGCGACAAGCAGGAGGACGCCCAGGCCTTCGTGAACTTCCTCGCCAGCGAGGAGGGCCAGGCCGCCATCGCCGACTCCTACGCCCTGGAGTACCCCCTCAACCCGGCCGTGTCGCTCGACCCGCCGGTCAAGCCGTTCGGGGAGCTCGAGCCGCCGCGCATCGACATCTCGACCCTCAACAGCGAGACCGTGGTCGAGATGATGCAGGACTCCGGCCTGCTCTAGGAGCCCGTTGACCCTCGCCCCCACCCTCGAGCCCGGCCCGCTCGTCCCGTCGGAAGGACCCGACGAGCGGGCCCGGCGGACGCCTGCCCTCCTGCTGCTCGCCGGCGCGCTCGTCGCCGCGCTGGCGCTGGTGCCGCTGGGGTTCGTCGCCGTCTACACGGTGCTCATCGGGCCGGCCGAGGCGTGGGAGCTGCTGGCGCGGCCGCGGGTCCTCCAGCTGCTGACCAACACGTTGAGCCTCATGGCCGGGGTCACCACCTTGTGCCTCGTGCTCGGCGTGGGCGCGGCCTGGGTCGTCGAGCGCACCGACCTGCGGTTCCGGCCGCTGTGGCACGGCCTGCTGGTCGCGCCGCTCGCGGTGCCCGCGTTCGTCAACAGCTACAGCTGGGCGTCGCTCTCCCCCGAGGTCAAGGGGTACGGCGGCGCGCTGCTGGTGGTCACGCTCTCCTACTACCCGCTCGTCTACCTGCCGGTCGTCGCCACGCTGCGGGGGCTCGACCCCGCGCTCGAGGAGGCGGCGTACTCCCTGGAGCACGACCGCTGGCGCACCTTCCGGCGGGTGGTGCTGCCGCAGCTGCGGCCGGGCATGCTCGGCGGCGCGCTGCTCGTGGCGCTGCATCTGCTCGCGGAGTTCGGCGCCCTGCAGATGCTGCAGTTCCCGACCTTCACGACGGCGATCTACGACCTCTACGGCTCCACCTTCAACGGGCCCGCCGCCAACATGATCGCCGGTGTCCTCGTGCTGTGCTGCCTGCTGCTGCTGACCGCGGAGCTCCGGCTGCGCGGACACCGGCGCTACGCCCGGGTCTCCCACGGCGCGGCACGCCCGCCGGAGCGCCTCCGCCTCGGCGCGGCCGGCATCCCGGTCGCGCTGCTCCTCGGCGCACTCGTCGTCGCGGCGGTCGGCGTGCCGACGTACAGCCTGGTCCACTGGCTGCGGGTGGGCAGCTCCACCGAGTTCCCCGTCGGCGAGCTCGCGGCCGCCGCCGGCACCTCGCTCGGCCTCGGCGCGGCCGCCGCGCTGCTCACCGTCCTGCTCGCGCTCCCCGTCGCCTGGCTGGCGGTCCGCTACCGCAACGCCGCCAGCACGATCGTCGAGCGCAGCACGTACGTCGCCAACGCACTGCCCGGCATCGTGGTCGCGCTCGCGCTGGTCACCGTGTCGATCCGGGTGGCGCAGCCGCTCTACCAGACCTTCGCGCTGCTGCTCGTGGCCTACGCGATCCTCTTCCTCCCCCGTGCGGTCGTCAGCGTCCGCGCCGCGCTCGAGCAGGCCCCGGTCGTGCTCGACGACGTGGCCCACAGCCTCGGCGCCGGCCCGATCGCCACCGCTCGCCGGGTCACCCTCCCGATCATCGCGCCCGGCCTCGGTGCCGGCGCGGCGCTGGTCTTCCTCGCGGTCGCCACCGAGCTCACCGCCACCCTCATGCTCGCCCCGATCGACACGGCGACGCTGGCCACGAAGTTCTGGTCGGCCTCGTCGTCGGTCGCCTACGGCGCGGCCGCGCCGTACGCCCTGCTCCTGGTGCTGATCTCGATCCCGGCCACGATCCTGCTCGGCCGGCACGCCTCCCTCAGCACCCCGTCCGGGAAGGAGCCGACGACGTGAGCAGCCTGCACCTCGACGGCGTCACCAAGACGTTCGCCACCCTGACCGCGGTCGACGCGGTAGACCTCCACGTGCCCCAGGGCTCGTTCACGGCCGTCCTCGGCCCCTCGGGATGCGGCAAGACCACGCTGCTCCGCATGGTCGCCGGCTTCCTGCAGCCCGACCGCGGCACCATCCGGTTCGACGACCAGGTCGTCGCGGGCGGTGGCCGCGTGGTGCCGCCGCAGCAGCGCCGGGTCGGCTACGTGCCGCAGGAGGGCGCCCTGTTCCCGCACCTCGACGTGGCCGCCAACATCGCCTTCGGCCTGCCCCGCGGCCGCCGCCGCGGCAAGCGCGTCGCCGAGATGCTCGACCTCGTCGAGCTGCCCGCGGCGTACGCCTCGCGGCACCCGCACGAGCTGTCCGGCGGCCAGCAGCAGCGCGTGGCGCTGGCCCGCGCGCTCGCCCCCGACCCGTCCGTGGTGCTGCTCGACGAGCCCTTCTCGTCCCTCGACGCGGCGCTGCGCGTCACCACCGGCCGCGCGGTGGCCCGCGCGCTGCACGCCGCCGGCGCGACCGCCGTGATGGTCACCCACGACCAGGACGAGGCGCTCTCGCTGGCCGACCAGGTCGCGGTCATGCGGGCCGGCCGGCTCGTCCAGGCCGCGACGCCGCACGACCTCTACCGCACCCCCGCCGACCCCGACGTCGCCCGCTTCGTCGGCGGCGCCACCGTGCTCCCGGCACTCGTCGAGGGCGGCCACGCCTCCTGCGCCCTCGGCCTCCTGCCGCTGGCCGAGCCGTGCCCCGAGGGCCCGGCCCAGGTGCTGGTCCGGCCCGAGCAGATCCGGCTGGACGGCCATGACGGGGCCGAGGGTGCGACCGAGGCGCGGGTCGACGAGATCAGCTTCTACGGCCACGACGCCGCTGTCCGGCTCTATCTCCTGCCCGACGGGCCGGCGGTCGTGGCGCGCGTGCTCGGCCTCGAGTCCCCCGGCGTCGGCGCCACCGTCAAGGCGGGGGTGGCGGGCCGCGTCGTGGCGTTCCCGGCCGGAGCCACGCCGTGACCGTCCTGCTCCCCGGGCGGCCCCCGCGCCTGCCCCTCGCTCCCTCCCGGCCCGACCCGGTCCTCGACCTCGCGCGGCACGGCCGCCGCACCGCACTGTGGACCGACCACGGGACGCTGTCGTACGCCGACCTCGCGGGGCGGGCGGCCGCGCTCGCCGGCGACGTGCTCGGCAACGAGCGCCGGCTCGTGCTGGTCGAGGGGGCCAACCGGGTGGGCTCGGTCGTCGCCTACCTCGCCGCGCTCCAGCACGGCCACCCCGTGCTGCTCGTGCCCCACGGCCGCGACGACCGGCTCGCCGCGATGGTCGAGGCCTACGACCCCGACGTCGTGCTGCGCCCGGGGGGCGCCGCCGCCGACGACGCCTTGGACCCCATGGACGTGACCGTCGAGGTCCGCCGCGACGGCTCCGCCCACGACCTGCACCCCGACCTCGCCCTGCTGCTGAGCACGTCCGGCTCGACGGGCTCGCCCAAGCTCGTGCGGCTGAGCCGCGACAACGTGCGCGCCAACGCCGCCGCCATCGCGTCGTACCTCCGCCTCGGCCCGGAGGACCGCGCCGCCACGTCGCTGCCGCTGCACTACTGCTACGGGCTCTCGGTCCTGCACAGCCACCTGCTGGTCGGCGGCGGGCTCGCGCTCACCGAGACGTCCGTCGTCGACGAGTGCTTCTGGGACCGCTTCGCCGAGGCCGGCGCGACGTCGTTCGCCGGCGTCCCCTACACGTTCGACCTGCTCGAGCGGTCCGGCTTCGCCGAGCGTGACCTGCCGACACTGCGCTACGTGACCCAGGCCGGCGGCCGGCTCGCGCCCGAGAAGGTCCGCAGGTTCGCCGGGCTCGGCCGCGAGCGCGGCTGGGACCTCTTCGTGATGTACGGCCAGACCGAGGCGACCGCCCGGATGGCGTACCTGCCGCCCGAGCGCGCCCTCGACCGGCCCGAGGCGATCGGCGTCCCGGTCCCCGGCGGCAGCTTCCGCATCGACCCGGTGCCCGAGAGCGCCGCCCCCGGCACCGGAGAGCTCGTCTACCGCGGGCCCAACGTGATGATGGGGTACGCCGCGACGCCCGTCGACCTGTCACGCGGCGCAGAGCTGGTCGAGCTGCGCACCGGCGACCTCGCCCGCGAGGTGGACGGGCTGGTCGAGGTGGTCGGCCGCCGCGACCGGCACGCGAAGGTCTTCGGACTGCGGATCGACCTCGACCGGGTCGAGCGGCTCCTCGCCGACGAGGTCGAGGTGCGCTGCGTGGCGCACGACGACGCGCTGCACCTGTTCACCACCCGGCCGCGCGAGCGGCGCCGCGTCGCGGCGCGCGCCGCGCAGCTGTGCGGCCTGCCGCCGGGAGCAGTGGTGGTGCACGTCCTCGACGCGCTGCCGACGACGGCGAACGGCAAGCCCGACCACGGCGCCCTGCTGCGCCAGGCCCGGCTGCACCACGAGGCCGCGCAGGCCGGCAGCACCGGCGTCGTGCCGGACACGTCCGCACCGGCCACGGCGGAGGCCGTCCGCGACCAGCTCGCACTCGTCCTCGGCCGCCCCGACGCCTCCGTCGACGACAGCTTCGTCGGCCTCGGCGGCGACTCGCTCTCCTACGTCGAGCTCTCGACGCGGCTCGACCGGATGCTGGGCGACCTGCCGCCGGGCTGGCACACCCGGTCGGCCACCGAGCTGACGCACCTGGCCGGCCGGGCCCGCCGGGGCGCGGAGACGAGCGACAACGACGGCGGGCCGCACCGGCGGCGAGGGGCCTCGGTCGACACCTCGGTGGCGCTCCGCGCACTCGCGATCCTGCTGATCGTCGGCACCCACGCCAACCTGCTCACCATCCCCGGCGGCGCCCACCTGCTGCTCGCCGTCGCGGGCTTCAACCTCGCCCGGTTCCACCTGACCGGCCGGCCCCGGCCGGAGCGGCTCCGGCTCGGGCTCGCGGCCGTCGCCCAGGTGGCCGTGCCCAGCGCGCTCTTCATCGGCGGCGTGGCTGCCGTCACCGGCATGTACGACGCCCCGACGGCGCTGTTCCTCAACGGCCTGCTCGGCAGGGACAGCTGGACCGTCGACTGGCAGTTCTGGTTCCTCGAGGCGCTGCTGTGGTCCACCGTCGGCATCGTCGGCCTCATGGCCGTCCCCTGGGTGGACCGGCTGGACCGGCGCGCGCCGTTCGCCTTCCCGTTGGGGCTGGTCGCGGCGGCGCTGGTGCTGCGGTTCGCGTGGACGGGCGTCGAGGCCGGCGCGACCGAGCGCTACACGCTGGGGCCGGTGCTCTTCCTGGTCGTGCTGGGCTGGCTGGTCGCCCGCGCCCGGACCCTGCCGCAGCGGCTGCTGGCCGTCGCGCTGACCGCCGTCGGCACCGTCGGCTTCCTCGGCGACCTGCAGCGCGAGCTGGTCGTCGTCGGCGGCGTGGCCGTGCTCGCCCTGGTCGCCGGGCTCAGGCTCCCGCAGCCGGTCGCGTCCCTCGCCGCCTTGCTGGCGAGCGCCTCGCTGTGGATCTACCTCACCCACTGGCAGGTCTACCCCCACCTGGAGATGGACCACCCGTTCCTCGCGACGGCGCTCTCGCTCCTCGTCGGCATCGGCTACGCGCGACTGATGCAGCCCCTGACCCGGCGGCTGGCCAGGCTCACCCGCGCCTGAGCCGCGGCGACTCGCTCAGCGCACGATCCGCAGGTTGAAGCCGGCGGTCCCGAGCGCCCCCATGGTGCGCAGCCACAGCGGCAGCCACATCTCCGGGCCGCGGGCGGTCTCGATGCCGCCGAGGTCGATGACGTCGGCGTGGCCGAGGTCGTGGAGCAGCCCGGTCACGAACGCCTTGGCGTCGGCGTCGTCGCCGGAGACGAAGACGGTGGTCGGCTCCCCCAGGCTCGCCGGGTCGGTCATCAGCGCGGCCGTGAGGGTGTTGAGCGTCTTGACCACCCGGGCCCCGGGTACGGCGCGCTGCACCTGCTCGCCGAGCGAGTCGTCGTCCTTGACGAACAGCGTGGGCGGGAAGCCCCGCGAGAAGTCGAGCGGGTTGCTGATGTCCACGACGACCTTGCCGGCGAGGTTGTCGTGGCCGGCCTGCTCGAGCACGTCGAGCGTCACCTGCCCGCTGCTGGCGTTGACGACCAGCCCGGCACCCGCGGCCGCGTCGGCGAAGGTCGCCAGCCGCACGTCGGCGTGGTCGGCCGCCCACGCGGCGTACTCCTCCCGCGCAGCGGTCCCGTCGGGGTCGCGCGTGCCGACCGTGACGCGGTGCCCGAGCCGGGCCAGCCCGGCAGCCACGGTGCGGCCGACGGTGCCGGTGCCGAGCACGGCGACGTCCAGGGGACCTGAGGACCGGGCGCTGGTCATGTCATCGCAACGCCCGGTGTGACCCAGGTCATTCCCGATCGTCAGATTCCGGTCGTGCTCGAGATGAAGCTGCGGATGGACGGGTTGTTGACCTCGGCGTAGACGCCGGGGAAGCCCGGAGTGGCGCACCCGAGGCCGTAGCTGACGATGCCGACCTGGACGGTGCGGCCGGCGACGGTGCCGAAGAGCGGACCGCCCGAGTCACCCTGGCAGGAGTCGCCGCCAAGGGTCTCCGCGCAGATCTCCGAGCTCGCCTGGAAGCCCATCAGGCCGTTGGTGGTGCACTTGTCGTCGGCGACCGCCCGCACGTCGACGGCCTTCAGCCGCGACGGGATGAACGGCGAGCCGAAGAACTCGGTGCCCCAGCCGGCGACGGTGAGGGCGGCGCCGTCGCGCTCGAGGGTGTCCTGGCCCACCGAGGCGAGGTCGACCCGCGGCGCGGTGATCGAGGAGGTGACCCGGACCAGCGCCGCGTCGTAGGTGCCGGTGCTGGCGTAGTCGGGGTGGATCACGATCCGGTCGGCGGTGAGGGTCTGGCCGCGGGAGAGGTCGTCGATGTCGGTGCGGCCGACCGCGACCTGGATCTCCTTGGGCTTGGTGCCCTCGAGGCAGTGGGCGGCGGTGAGCACCCAGCGCGACCCGATGACCGAGCCGCCGCAGAAGTGGCCGTCGGTCCCGTTGTCACCCTTGAGCTGGAGCGACGCCATGAACGGGAACTGGCCCTGGCCGGCCTGGTAGCCCCCGACGATCGCGGTGGCGGGCGAGGACGTCAGTCCGGCCGCGAGGCCGGCACCGGCGACGAGGGTGACGGCGGTGGCCACGCGAAGGGCGAGCTTGGAGAAGAGACGGCGCACGTGAGGACCTTCCGAGTCAGGCGGATTTCCCCGTCCAACGACGGGATCGGGCGCCGGTTACCCCCGTCCCCGCAGCTTCCCGGGCCCCCCGGCGCGCCATCCTGCGGGCGCGGGCGCGACCCCGCAGCGGGGGGACGCTACGCTGCGGCACGCAGCCCGATCAGCGAGACCAGGAGCGCCAGGTGCCGGAGAGCAAGCCACTGCAGAAGGTCCTCATCGCCAACCGAGGCGAGATCGCGGTCCGGGTGATCCGGGCCTGCAAGGACTCCGGGATCCCCAGCGTGGCGGTCTACGCCGACCCCGACCGTGACGCGCTCTTCGTGCGGCTCGCCGACGAGGCCCACAGCCTCGGGGGCGCCACCCCTGCCGAGTCCTACCTCGACATCGACAAGATCGTCGCAGTCGCGAAGAAGTCCGGTGCCGACTCCGTCCACCCGGGCTACGGCTTCCTCGCCGAGAACGCCGACTTCGCCCGCGCGGTCATCGACGCCGGCCTGATCTGGATCGGTCCCCCGCCGTCCGCCATCGAAGCGCTCGGCGACAAGGTGAAGGCCCGCCACATCGCCGAGAAGGTCGGCGCCCCGCTCGCCCCCGGCACCAAGGACCCGCTGGCCAACCACGACGAGGCGGTCGCCTTCGCCGAGGAGAACGGCCTGCCGATCGCGATCAAGGCCGCCTTCGGCGGCGGCGGCCGCGGCCTCAAGGTCGCCCGCGAGATGTCCGAGGTCGCCGACGCCTTCGACTCCGCCGTCCGCGAGGCGGTCACCGCCTTCGGCCGCGGCGAGTGCTTCGTCGAGAAGTTCCTCGACAAGCCGCGCCACGTCGAGACCCAGTGCCTCGCCGACCAGCACGGCAACGTCGTGGTGGTCTCCACCCGCGACTGCTCGCTGCAGCGCCGCCACCAGAAGCTCGTCGAGGAGGCCCCCGCCCCGTTCCTCACCGAGGACCAGGTCGCACGCCTCTACGAGTCCAGCAAGGCGATCCTGCGTGAGGCCGGGTACGTCGGCGCCGGCACCTGCGAGTTCCTCGTGGGCCAGGACGGCACCATCTCCTTCCTCGAGGTCAACACCCGGCTCCAGGTCGAGCACTGCGTCTCCGAGGAGGTCACCGGCATCGACCTCGTCCGCGAGATGTTCCGCATCGCCGCCGGCGAGGAGATCGGGTACGACGACCCGGAGGTCCGCGGCCACTCCATCGAGTTCCGCATCAATGCCGAGGACGGCGGCCGCAACTTCATGCCCGCCCCGGGCACCCTCACCCGCTGGCACCAGCCGTCCGGCCCGGGCGTCCGCGTCGACGGCGGCTACGACCAGGGCGAGACGATCCCCGGCTCGTTCGACTCGCTGATCGCCAAGCTCATCGTCACCGGCCGCGACCGCAACCACGCGCTGGAGCGCTCGCGCCGCGCGCTCGACGAGTTCGTCGTCGACGGCATGCCCACGGTCATCCCGTTCCACCAGGCGGTCGTGTCCGACCCGGCGTACATCGGCGACGGCGAGAAGTTCAGCGTCTACACGACCTGGATCGAGACCGAGTTCGACAACCAGATCCAGCCCTACTCCGGCGACGCCGGCGAGGCCGACGAGCAGGGCGAGCGACAGAAGGTCGTCGTCGAGGTCGACGGCCGTCGGATCGAGGTCGTCCTCCCCGGCGGCCTGGGCGGGCTCGCCACCACCGGCAACGGTGGCGGCGGCGCCAAGAAGCCCAAGCGCGGCGGCGGCAAGAAGTCCGGGGGCGCCGTCAGCGGCGACGCCGTCACCAGCCCGATGCAGGGCACCGTCGTCAAGGTCGTCGTCGAGGAGGGCCAGGAGGTCGCCGAGGGCGACACCGTGGTCGTCATCGAGGCGATGAAGATGGAGCAGCCGCTCAAGGCCCACAAGGCCGGCACCGTCACCGGCCTCCAGGCCGAGGTCGGCGCCACCGTCACCAACGGCGCGGTCATCTGCGAGCTCAAGGACTGAGCCGTCGACGGGGTCCTGACTAGGCTCGGAGACGTGGTCGAGACCCTGCAGCTCCGCGAGCCCAGCCAGCGCGTCAGCCCCCGGGCGCGCGGCCTCTGGCTGGTCGAGTCGTTGCTGGAGGGGCTGCTGACCGTCCTCGTACTGACGGTCGTGGCGTGGGTGTGGTCGCCCGTCGAGCTGCGGTGGTGGATGCCGCTGGTCGCGCTCGCGCTGCTGGCTGCGTACGTCGCCGTGGTCCCGGCGTGGCGGTACGCCGTTCACCGCTGGGAGGTCACCGACACGGCGGTCTACACCCAGACCGGGTGGTGGGCGCGGGAGCGGCGGATCGCGCCGATGTCGCGTATCCAGACCGTCGACTACGCCGAGGGCGCCCTGGAGCGGCTCTTCGGGCTCGCCAGCGTCACCGTGACGACCGCGTCGGCCGCGGGGGCGCTCCAGATCGCCGCCCTCGACCGCGACGTCGCGCACCGGCTGGCCGACGAGCTGACCCTCAGGGCCGACACCGTCCCGGGCGACGCCACGTGAGCGAGCCCCTGACCGCGGGTCCCGGCGTCCCGTGGCAGCGGCTCGACCCGCGGATGCTGCTGGTCTACCCGCTGCGCGAGGTGCTGCGCTTCCTGCCGGTGCTGCTCGGCCTCTTCATCGCCGGCTCGGCGTCGGGCCGGATGGACCTGCGCTGGCAGCTGCTCGGCATCACGATCCCGCTCCTCGTCGGCCTGCTCCGCTACGCCACCACCAGCTTCCGGATACACGCCGGGACGGTGGAGCTGCGTCGCGGCGTCGTCGACCGGCACCGGCTCTCGGCTCGGGTCGAGCGCGTCCGCACGGTCGAGCTGACCGCGTCCCCGCTCCACCGCCTGCTCGGCCTGACCACGGTCAGGATCGGCACCGGTACCGCCTCGACGCGAGAGGAGGACTCGCTCGACCTCGACGGCCTGCCGGTGGCGCGCGCCCGGGACCTGCGCGAGTCGCTGCTCGGCGCGGCCGTCCGCAGCCGCGGCCCGGAGCCCGAGGGCGAGGGCGACGTGCCCACCGTGCAGGCGGCCCGGGTGGTGCTCACCTTCGACCCACGCTGGGCGAGGTTCGCCCCGCTCACCAGCGCCGGCGTCGTGCTGGCCGCGGGCGTGCTGGGCGTCGGCAGCCAGGTCCTCGAGGGCCTCGGTGCCTTCGACGACCCCGAGCTCGGCTCCGTCGACGACCCGGGCGTCCTCGAGGCCGTCGAGTGGCTTGTCGTCATCCCCGCCACCGTCGTCATCGGGGCCGTGGTGGTCTCCGCCCTCGCGGTGGCGGCCTACCTCGTGACCCACGGCGGGCTGCGCCTGTCGCACTCCGACGCCGACGGCGCCTGGCACCTGCGCCGCGGGCTGCTCACGACCCGCGAGACGACGCTCGACGACCACCGGGTGACCGGGGTCTCCGTGGTCGAGCCGCTCGGACTCCGGCTCGCCGGCGGCGCCCGCCTCGCGGCGATCGTCACCGGGCTGCGCCGCGACGAGTCGACCAGCGCGATGCTCGTCCCGCCCGCCCCTGTCGCCGTCGTCCGCCGCACCGCCGGCGCGGTCGTCGGCGACCCGGCCGCGGCCACGGGGCCGCTGCGGGGGCACGGCCCCCGGGCCCGGACCCGACGCTGGACGCGGGCGCTGGTGCCGGTGCTCGTCGTCGCCGCGGCGCTGGCGGCGGCGTCCGTGGCCGCCGGGCGGGTCTGGCCCGCCCTCGTCGGCCTTGCCCTGCTGCCGCTGGCCGCCCTCCTCGCCGAGGACCGGACCCGGGCGCTCGGGCACGCCCTCACCCCCACGCACCTCGTCAGCCGCTCGGGCAGCCTGCTGCGGCGGCGCCAGGTCCTGCGCACCGACGCGGTCATCGGCTGGAACCAGCGCGCCACCTGGTTCCAGAGGCGGGCCGGCCTCACCACGCTGGTGGCGACCACGGCGGGCGGCAGCCAGGCGGTGGTCGTGCTCGACGTCCCGGAGGACGAGGCGGTCGCCCTCGCGGCCGCTGCGACCCCGGGCCTGCTCGAACAGTTCCTCGACTGAGGTCACGGAACGGTAACGGCGTCGCAACGCTTGGTCACGCGCGCCGCGTCCCCCCGGTTGCGGCCGGCCCGCGTCCACGGTCGAGTGGGGTGCGAGGAGCCGGCAGAGACCCCGCCGGGAACCGACCGAAGGAGGCGAGCCACCCGTGCTCACGCTGACCGACACCGCCCGCGACGTGCTGCGCAAGATCCCCCGCCAGCCCGACCAGCCGAGCACCGCCGGCCTGCGTATCGCCCCCCGCGCCACCGACGACAGCCGCTTCCGTGTTGCGGCCGCACCGCGCCCGCGCAGCGGCGACCACGTGCTCGACGACGGCGACGCGCGGGTCTTCCTGGCCGACGAGGCCGTCGACCGCTTCGAGGACGCCGAGCTCGACGCCCGCAAGGACGACCGCGGCAGGATCGAGTTCGTCGTCCGGACCTGATCCCGCGAGACCGCCGCCCGGACAGCGCCTTCCGTGTGGCCCCGATCTCAGTAGGGTGCCCAGCATGTTCTCCAAGGTGCTGGTGGCCAACCGCGGCGAGATCGCCATCCGCGGCCTCCGTGCGGCGTACGAGCTCGGCGCGCGCACGGTCGCCGTGTTCCCCTACGAGGACCGCTGGTCCGAGCACCGCCTCAAGGCGGACGAGGCCTACGAGATCGGCGAGCGCGGCCACCCTGTCCGCGCCTACCTCGACCCCGAGGCGATCGTGGCGACGGCGGTGCGCGCCGGCGCCGACGCGGTCTACCCGGGCTACGGCTTCCTGTCGGAGAACCCCGCCCTCGCCGAGGCCTGCACGAATGCCGGCATCACCTTCGTGGGGCCGACCGCCGAGGTCCTCACCCTCACCGGCAACAAGGCCCGAGCCATCGCCGCGGCCAAGGCAGCCGGCGTGCCGACCCTGGCGAGCGTCGAGCCCTCGACCGACGCCGACGCCCTCATCGCGGCAGCGTCGGAGATGCCCTTCCCGCTCTTCGTGAAGGCCGTCGCCGGTGGCGGCGGCCGCGGCATGCGTCGCGTCGACGACCCCGCCGACCTGCGCGAGGCCGTCGAGACGTGCATGCGCGAGGCGGAGGGCGCCTTCGGCGACCCGACGGTCTTCATCGAGCAGGCCGTGGTCGACCCCCGGCACATCGAGGTGCAGATCCTCGCCGACGCCGCGGGCAACGTCATCCACCTCTACGAGCGCGACTGCTCGGTGCAGCGGCGCCACCAGAAGGTCGTCGAGATCGCGCCCGCCCCCAACCTCGACCCGGAGCTGCGCGACCGGATCTGCGCCGACGCGGTCCGCTTCGCGCGGGAGATCGGCTACCGCAACGCCGGCACCGTCGAGTTCCTGCTCGACCCGCAGGGCAACTACGTCTTCATCGAGATGAACCCCCGCATCCAGGTCGAGCACACGGTGACCGAGGAGGTGACGGACGTCGACCTCGTGCAGTCGCAGCTCCGGATCGCCTCGGGCGAGACGCTGGCCGACCTCGGCCTCTCCCAGGACGACATCGTGCTGCGCGGCGCGGCGCTGCAGTGCCGGATCACCACCGAGGACCCGGCCAACAACTTCCGCCCCGACACCGGCAAGATCACGACCTACCGCTCCCCCGGCGGCGCGGGCGTCCGCCTCGACGGCGGCACGACCTACACCGGTGCGGAGATCTCGGGCCACTTCGACTCGATGCTGGCCAAGCTCACCTGCCGAGGCCGCACGTTCGACAAGGCCGTGCAGCGGGCGCGGCGCGCGGTCGCGGAGTTCCGCATCCGAGGCGTCTCCACGAACATCCCCTTCCTGCAGGCGGTCCTCGACGACCCGGACTTCCTCGCCGGGCGGGTGACCACCGCGTTCATCGAGACCCATCCGCAGCTGCTCCAGGCCCGCAGCAGCGGCGACCGCGGCTCGAAGCTGCTCAACTACCTCGCCGACGTGACGGTCAACCAGCCGCACGGACCAGCCCCGGTGAGCGTCGACCCGGTGACCAAGCTGCCGGCGACCAACCTCGAGGTGCCGCCGCCGGACGGCACCCGCCAGCTGCTGCTGAAGCTCGGCCCGGAGGAGTTCGCCCGCCAGCTACGCGCCCAGGAGCGGGTCGCCGTCACCGACACCACCTTCCGCGACGCCCACCAGTCGCTGCTCGCGACCCGGGTCCGCACCCGGGACCTGCTCGCTGTGGCCGGCCACGTCGCCCGCACCACGCCGGAGCTGTTCTCCCTGGAGGCATGGGGTGGCGCGACGTACGACGTGGCGCTGCGATTCCTCTCGGAGGACCCGTGGGAGCGGCTCACCAAGCTGCGGCAGACGGTCCCCAACATCTGCCTGCAGATGCTGCTGCGCGGCCGCAACACCGTCGGCTACACGCCGTACCCCACCCGCGTCACCGACGTCTTCGTCGAGGAGGCGGCCGCGGCCGGCATCGACGTGTTCCGGATCTTCGACGCGCTCAACGACGTCGAGCAGATGCGACCGGCGATCGAGGCGGTGCGCCGCACCGGCACGACGATCGCCGAGGTCTGCCTCTGCTACACCGGCGACCTCTCCGACCCGGACGAGAAGCTCTACACGCTCGACTACTACCTCGACCTCGCCGACAGGATCGTCGATGCCGGCGCGCACGTCATCGCGATCAAGGACATGGCCGGGCTGCTGCGCGCACCCGCCGCCCGCACCCTGATCACGGCGCTGCGGGAGCGGTTCGACCTGCCGGTCCACCTGCACACCCACGACACCGCCGGGGGCCAGCTGGCCACGCTGCTGGCGGCCATCGACGCCGGGGTCGACGCGGTCGACGCCGCGACGGCGTCCATGGCCGGCACCACCTCGCAGCCGCCGCTGTCGGCGCTGGTCTCTGCCACCGACCACTCCCCGCGCGAGACCGGCCTGTCGCTGGCCGCCGTGAACGCGCTGGAGCCCTACTGGGAGGCCACCCGCCGGGTCTACGCGCCGTTCGAGTCCGGGCTGCCGTCGCCGACCGGCCGGGTCTACCGCCACGAGATCCCGGGCGGGCAGCTGTCCAACCTGCGGCAGCAGGCGATCGCGCTCGGCCTGGGCGAGAAGTTCGAGCAGATCGAGGACATGTACGCCGCCGCCGACGACATCCTGGGCCACATCGTGAAGGTGACGCCGTCGTCGAAGGTGGTCGGCGACCTCGCCCTCCATCTCGTGGCCGTGGGCGCCGATCCCGCCGAGTTCGCGGAGGAGCCCGGCAAGTTCGACATCCCCGACTCGGTGGTCGGGTTCCTCAACGGCGAGCTCGGCGACCCGCCGGGCGGCTGGCCCGAGCCGTTCCGCACGAAGGCGCTCGAGGGCCGGAGCTGGAAGGCGCCGGCCGAGGAGCTGACCGAGGAGCAGGCCGCCGGCCTCGAGCCGGGCGACCCGGAGCGTCGCCGCCGCACGCTCAACGAGCTGCTGTTCCCCGGCCCGACCCGCGACTTCGACGTGGCCCGCCAGACCTACGGCGACCTCTCGCTGCTGCCGACGATGGACTACCTCTACGGCCTGCGGTACGGCGAGGAGCACCAGGTCGACCTCGCCGAGGGAATCCGGGTGCTGCTGGGGCTCCAGGCGATCTCCGAGCCCGACGAGCGCGGCTACCGGACCGTCATGGCCACCATCAACGGCCACCTGCGACCGATCAGCGTCCGCGACCAGTCGGTCGCGGCGGAGGTCGCCGCCGCCGAGAAGGCCGACCCGTCGCAGCCTGGCCAGGTCGCGGCGCCCTTCCAGGGCGTGGTGACCATCGTGGTCGAGCAGGGCCAGGCGGTGGAGGCCGGCGAGACCGTCGCGACGATCGAGGCGATGAAGATGGAGGCGTCCATCACCGCCCCCGTCGACGGCACGGTGCAGCGGCTCGCGATCAGCGGGCCGCAGGCGGTCGACGGCGGCGACCTGGTGCTGGTCCTGGGCTGACGCGACTCAGGCCGGGCGGTCGGCAGCCCGTCAGCAGCCGCGCTCGACCTCGCGGCAGGTGTCGGTGCCGCCGCCGGTGGCGGCGGTGTCGGTGCCGTCCCCGCCGTGGAGGAAGTCGTTGCGCGGCGAGCCGCCGAGCCAGTCGTCGCCGCCGAGCGTCCGGGCGCGGAGCGGTCCCCCGGTGAGCGCCCACACCCTGTCGGGGCCGGGGGTGCCGTGGAACTCCCACGCGATGTTGCCGACGAGGCGGTGCTCCTCGAAGCCGCCGACCGAGCCGCGGGCACCGGTCGAGGTCCGGGTGGTGCCGGAGCGCAGGTCGACGTGGAACGACGCCCGCGGCTGCCTGCCCTCCAGCCGCTTGCCGAGGGACACGAGGACGTCGCGCCCCGCACCGCCGACGTTGCGGGCGCCGGAGCGAGCCAGGACGTGGTGGACGACGTGGTCGGCGCCGCCGCCAGCCTCGACGACGGCCGGCCGGTCGCTGAAGGCCTCCACGAAGTCGCGGCCGCCGCCGCCCTCGATGCGGTCGCGGCCGGTGTAGCTGCCGAGCAGGTCGTTCCCCGGGCCGCCGACGAGCGTGTCGGCGCCACGCTTCGTCGCCTTCCGGGACTCGCCCGTGAGGGTGTCGTTGCCGCCGCGCCCCTTGATGAGGTCGCCGCCGTCGCCACCGTCGACCTGGTCCGGGCCGTCGGAACCGGTGATGGTGTCGTTGTGGACGGACCCGATCACGCCCGGGTGGGTCCCGAGCCGGAGCCTGTCGGTTCCCTCGCCCGACGCGAGGGGGTTCTCGGAGGACAGGTCGACGATGACGGCGCCGGCCGCGTCGGCGTAGCTCACGGTGTCGTGGAGCCGCCGGGCGTCCGCCCGGCGGTTGTCCTGCCCGCCGACCAGGAAGTCGTCGCCGGGACCGCCGCTGATGACGTCCCCGACGAGGAAGCTGCCACCGGCGTCGGAGCCGAGCCGGTCCTGCTGGCCGTAGATCCGGTCCGACCCGAAGCCGCCGTCGACCCGGTCCGAGCCCATGCCGGCGCAGACCAGGTCGTCACCGGCGCGGGCGTCGATGACGTCGTCGCCGGGGCCGGCCACGATCACGTCGGGGCCCTTGGTGCCGACGATCGTGTCGGGCCCGGAGGTGCCGACGATGGTGGCGGGGACGCCCTGGCAGGTCGGGGTGGCGGCGATGGCGGCGGGCGACCAGTCCGCCGGGACCGCCAGGGCTCCGAGGAGCACGAGCGCGACCCCCGTCGACCCGGCCGTCATCCTGGTCACCGTGGCGGTGGCCGGCATGACCCGTCCCCCCTCCGGCCGCGGCGCGGCCCTCACTTCCGTCTGCGAACCTCGAAGGTAACCCAGGTCGACTTCAGCCCGAGGGCGCTTCGCAGCGTGTCACCCGAGACCGTCACGGAGCCGTCGGAGCCGACGACGCGCAGCGTCCGGAGACGGCCGCCCCACTCGCCGTTCCCGTCCCGCGACACGACGACGAGCCGGCGCAGGTTGCCGATCGCGGGCCAGGCCTGCTCGAAGCGGGTGTCGTCGACGGTCACCGACCAGCGGTGGTTCGGGTTGCCGGCCCAGCCGTCGTACGGGTCCTCCTGCGCGACCAGGTAGGGCACCGACCCCGCCGACGTCCAGCCGCCGCTGCTCGAGCCGAACTGGGTGAACGCCGGCTCCCCGTCGTGCTCGAGCACCAGCCTCCGGGTCCTCGCGATGGCGTCGTTCGACGCGGGGTGCTCCGCCGAGTAGCCGCCGTAGACCTGGCAGGACCAGGTGTCGCAGATCGGGCCCGAGCGGTGCCGCCGCTCGTACGCCGCGTAGGTGCGCGCCGCGATCGCCTGCGCCCGCACCGCGGCCGGGCTCCACAGCGCGGGGATCTCGAGCGGGACGACGCCGCGCAGGTAGTGCTCGAGCCTGAGCACGTTGACGGTGTCGCGCGCGCTCGGGCCCCCGGGGGCGCCGCGCGACCAGAGCCGGCCGCGGTAGGCACGGGTCCCGCTCGGCGTCACGAGCGAGACGGGGCCACCCCTGACCACGAAGCCGGCCTCGCCCGGGAGGGTCCGGAAGCGGCGCCAGCGCTCGCGGTAGTGCGCGACCTGGGTCGCCCCGGAGGGATCTGCCTGGACCCGCCACCGGCTGGCTCCCTTGTCCGGGAGCACGGTCTTCTCCTTGGTGGAGGCGTCGAGGAGCGTCAGCCCGGGGGCCGCCTCGACGACGAGGTCGTCGGTGGTGTCGGCGGTGATCTGGACGGCGATCCTGCCGCCGGCCTTCCCCCAGTCGGTGCCCGGGTAGTAGAACTCCGCGATCTCCCGGTGCCCCAGGCCCTTGCGGGCCGCGCCCTCGGCGCCGTACTGGGACATGCCGTGGCCGTGCCCGTAGCCGTGGCCGTTGATGACGATGCGCGCCTTGCGGGGCACGTCCCAGCTGTCGGTGGCCGCGTGGGCGGGCCCAGCAAGCACGACGGGCCCGGCGGTCGCGGCCACGGCGAGCCCCAGGGCGGCGAGCAGCGCCGTCGGGATCCTGCGCATGGTGGTGGCCTCGTTCACGGAAGACGTCTCGTGTGACTGTTGGTGCTGGTGTGGTCCAACGGACATGGCACCACGGGTTCAGGGGCCGCGCAACGGCTTCCCGGCAACTACAGGTCTGTAGTTCGGCCGCGGCCGCTCCGTCCTGGGCGTCAGCTGAGTACCGGGTCGTCGAAGAAGTGGGAGCGAAGGCCCAGCCACGACGCGAAGGTCTCGCCCGAGACGGACCGGCTGAAGGCGCTGCCCTGCACGGTCACCCGGTCCACCCACTTCTCGTTGACGTCGCGTTCGAGGGTGATCGACTCCAGGTCACCCATGCCGGGCCACAGGTCGGTGATCTCGTCGGCGTCGAAGGTCGCCGTCCAGGAGTCGTCCTTCCTGTCGAAGCGGTCCTCCCTCGCCGGCAGGTACGCCGCGTCCTCGCCGTGGACCCACCCCTGCGAGGTCCACCCGCCGTTGCTGCGCGCGAACTGCGTGAATGCGAGCCCACCCTCGAAGCTCAGCACCTCGCGCGCGGTGGCCCGGACGGCCGCGTTCGACTCGGGCTCCTCGGCCGTCCGGCCGCCGTAGACCTGCGACCGGGTGGTGTCCCAGACGTCGAAGTGCCGGCCCGCCGGCACCGCGGCGCGCTCGTAGGCGGCGTAGGTCCGGGCCGCGACGGCCTGCGCCCGGACGGCGTCGGCGTCCCACTGCGCGGGCATCTCGTCCGGGACGACGCCCTTCACGTAGGCGTCCAGCGGGACCACGTTGACGGTGTCGCGCTCGCTGCCACCGTTGGCGGGAGTCGCGGAGCGCAGCGCCCCCCGGTAGTCGACGGGGCCGGCCGGCGTCCGCAGCCGCAGCGCTCCGCCCCGGGCGGAGAGCTCGGCGTCGCCGGGCACGGTCCGCCACTCCCGCCAGCGCCCGGTCTTGTAGGAGATCACACTGCGGCCGCGCTCGCCGGGCGTGATCCGCCACAGCCGGGCCTGCTGGCGCGGGGTCCAGGTCCGGCCGTTCCCGAGCGCGGTGACCCGCAGGCCCTTGCGGTCCTCGACGACGACGTCGCGGCTGGTGTCGCCCGTGACGAGCACCCGGATCCTGCCCGTGGCACTGTCGACCGTGGTCCCCGGGTAGTAGAAGCCGAGGATCTCGCGGTACCCGTCGCCCGCCTCGCCGCGTGCCTTGGCGCCGTACTGGGAGAGGCCGTGGCCGTGGCCCCAGGCCTCGCCCGCGAACGTCACCTGCTGCGGCGCCCCACCCTCCGCGGCGAGTGCCGACGGCACGGCCCCGGCGAGCACAGCGGCGGCGGCGCCGGTTGCAAGCAGTGTGCGAGTCCCCCGAGTGAGCATGCGCCCGATCCTCACACACATCTCCGGATTTGCCCGGTCTGGGCGATCCGGGGCCCACGGCATGCGCCCTACCGTCGGGAGATGACGTGGTCCTTCCTCGTCGCACTCGCGGTCCTCACGGTCTCGGTGAGCATCCTGACCCGCCGGGCGGTGGTCGCGGGCCGCCGCCGGCGGCTGGAGCGGGACCTGCACTTCCGGCTCAGCCGGCGTGCAGCGGAGGAGGATGCCACCCGCCTCGGCGAGGAGCTCGCCGAGCTCCACATCGCGCTCGTCACCGACCTGCTCCCCCACCCGGAGCGACCGGCGATGCTCGACGACTACGGCCGTGCCCTCGAGGCATGGGAGCACGCGCGGCTGCTCCTGCTACGGGCGACCCACAGCGACGACGTCGTGCCCGCGACAGAGCTGCTTGCCGAGGTCGGCCACGCCCGGGCGTGCCTGGTCGCCCGCCGGGCCGGTGAGCCGGTTCCGGCCGGCCGGGCGCCCTGCTGGTTCGACCCGACCCACGGGCCGGGCCACGACACCGTCGCCTGGGCGCCGCCGGAGGGCGAGCCGCGCACGGTGGCGGCCTGCCCGGCCTGCGAGGCCCGGCTGCGCACGGGCGACGCGCCGCAGGCGCGACTGGTGCGCTGGAGCGACCGGTGGTTGCCGTGGTTCGAGGCAGGCCCGGCATACCACGCGTGGGCCGAGGGCTACCACGGTCCCGCAGCCCGCGCGGGGCCCGCCGGCGTCCCGGTCAGACCCGGTGGAGCCGGCGTGCCGCCTCGGCGATCGATCCACTCATCGACGGGTAGACCGTGAAGGCCTGAGCCAGCTGGTCGGCGGTCAGCGACTCCGCCACCGCGACCGAGACCGGGTGAATCAGCTCGCTGGCGCGGGGCGCCACGACCACGCCGCCCACCACGATGCCGGTGCCCGGGCGGCAGAAGAGCTTCACGAAGCCGTCGCGCACGCCCTGCATCTTCGCCCGCGGGTTGCCCGAGAGCGGCAGCATGACGACCTCGGCCTGGATCTCGCCGGCGTCGACCGCCTGCTGCGACCAGCCGACCGTGGCGATCTCGGGAGCCGTGAAGACGTTGGAGGAGACCGTCTTGAGGTTCAGCGGGGCGACGGCGTCGCCGAGGAAGTGCCACATCGCGATCCGGCCCTGCATGGCGGCGACCGAGGCGAGCATCAGTACGCCCGTGCAGTCGCCGGCGGCGTAGACACCACGCGCGGACGTGCGGCTGACCCGGTCGACCTTGATGAAGCCGCCCTCGTCGACCGCCACGCCGGCCTCCTCGAGGCCGAGGTCGGCGGTGTTGGGGACGGAGCCGAGCGCGAGGATGCAGTGGGACCCCTGGACCTGGCGGCCGTCGGTGAGGGTCACCGTCACGACGTCGCCGTCGCGGGCGACCGACTCCATCCGGGACTTGGACAGCACGTTCATGCCGCGCCGCTTGAGGACCTCCTCGAGCACGGCGGCCGCGTCGGCGTCCTCGCCGGGCAGCACCCGGTCGCGGGAGGAGACGAGGGTGACCGGGACACCGAGCGCGAGGTAGGCGCTGGCGAACTCGGCGCCGGTGACACCGGAGCCGACGACGATCAGCTCGGAGGGCACCTCGGTGAGGTCGTAGACCTGCTCCCAGGTCAGGATCCGCTCGCCGTCGGGCTTGGCCGACGGCAGGGTGCGGGGCGCGGCGCCCGTCGCGAGCAGCACGGCGTCGGCGTCGAGGACCTCCTGGCCGCCGGCGGTGAGGTCGACCACGACCCGCTCGGTGCCGTCGAGCCGGCCACGTCCGTGCACCATGCGCACGCCGTCGCGCTCGAGCCGGCGGGCGATGTCGGCCGACTGGTCGGCAGCGAGGCCCTTGACCCGCTCGTTGACCCGGGCCAGGTCGACCCGGATCCGCGCGGCGGGCCCCTCGGCCCCGGCGGGCTGGTCCTGCCCGTTCTGGATCTCCAGGCCGAGCTCGCCGGCCTCGATGAGCTCGGTCATCACCTCGGCCGTGGCGATGAGCGTCTTGCTCGGCACGCAGTCGGTGAGGACGGCCGAGCCGCCGAGCCCGTCGGTGTCGACGACGGTGACGTCGGCGCCCAGCTGGGCGGCGACATGGGCGGACTCGTAGCCGCCGGGACCACCGCCGACGATGACGACCTTGTTCACGTGCTCGTCCCGCTCCCGCACCCGGCTCAGAGGTTGATCATGTGGCCGGCGATGCCCTCGACGGCCTCCTTCATGGCCTCCGACAGCGTCGGGTGCGCGAAGACGTTGCGCGCCACCTCGTCGGCGGTCAGGTCCCACTGCTGGGCCAGCGTCAGCGCCGGCAGCAGCTCGGTGACCTCGGGGCCGATCATGTGGGCGCCGACGATCTCGTTGTACTTCGCGTCGGCCACGATCTTCACGAAGCCCACTCCCTCGGCCATGCCGCGCGCCTTGCCGTTGGCCGAGAACGGGAACATCGCCGTCTTCACGTCGTACCCCTTCTCCTTCGCCTGCTCCTCGGAGTAGCCGAACGACGCGATCTGCGGCTGGCAGAACGTCGCGCGCGGGATCATGTCGAAGTCGATCTCCAGGGTCTCCGCCCCGGCGATCGTCTCGGCGGCGACGACGCCCATCGCCTCGGCGGTGTGGGCGAGCATCAGCTTGCCGGTCACGTCGCCGATGGCGTAGACGCCCTCGACGTTGGTGCGGCCGCGCTCGTCGACGGCGATCGCGCCGCGCTCGGTCAGCTCGACGCCCGTCGCCTCGAGGCCGTAGCCCTCGACGCGCGGGGCGAAGCCGAAGGCCGCCATCATCTTGTCGGCCTCGAGCACCTGCGAGTCGCCGCCGTCGGCGGGGCTCACCGTCACCTTGACACCCGAGCCGGTGTCCTCGACCGAGTCGACCTTGGTCGAGAGCATGACCTTCACGCCGAGCTTCTTGTACTGCTTGAGGAGCTCCTTGGACACGTCGACGTCCTCGGTGGGGACCATCCGGTCGAGGAACTCGACGATCGTCACGTCGACGCCGAAGTTCTTCATCACGTAGGCGAACTCGACGCCGATGGCACCGGAGCCCCCGATGATGATGCTGCCCGGGAGGTTCTCGTCGAGGATCTGCTCCTCGTAGGTAACGACGTTCTCGCTGACCTCCATGCCCGGCAGCATCCGGACCTTCGCGCCGGTCGCCAGGATCAGGTTGTCGCAGGAGTACGACGTGGTGTTGCCGTCGGAGTCCTTGACGTCGACCGACTTCGGACCGGTGAGGGTGCCCCAGCCGTTGATCTCGGTGATCTTGTTCTTCTTCATCAGGTAGTGCACACCCTTGGCGCTGGACTCGGCCACGCCGCGGCTGCGCTTGTGCGTCGCGCCGAAGTCCATGGTCGGCTCGCCGGAGATGCCGAACGTCTTGCGCTCGTGGGTGATGATGTGCGCGATCTCCGCGTTGCGCAGCAGCGCCTTCGACGGGATGCACCCGACGTTGAGGCAGACCCCGCCCCAGTACTTCTCCTCGATCACGGCGACCTTCTTGCCGAGCTGGGCCGCCCGGATCGCGGCGACGTAGCCGCCGGGGCCGGCACCGAGGACGAGGACGTCGAAGTGGGTCTCAGTCTGGGTCACGGGGGCCAGCCTAGGCCCGCAGCAGGCGTGGCCTCAAAGCAAGGTGGCCCCTCGGCCGACTAGTGTTCGAGCCGTGACGCTGTACGCCGCCTACGGGACCAACCTCGATCCCGCACGGATGGGCGAGCGCTGCCCGCACTCCCCGCTCCACACCACCGGGTGGCTGACCGGGTGGCGACTGACGTTCGGCGGCGAGGAGCACGGCTGGGACGGCGCGCTCTCCACGATCGTGCAGGACCCCTTCGAGCAGGTCTTCGTCGCCGTCTACGACGTGACGCGCGAGGACGAGGCCGCGCTGGACGGCTGGGAGGGCGCCGACCTCGGCCTCTACCGCAAGACCCGGGTGCGGGTGTCCACGCTCGCGGGCGAGCTGGTCGTCTGGACGTACGTGCTCGATGCCTTCGAGGGCGGGCTGCCGTCAGCGTCGTACCTCGGGGTGCTCGCCGACGCGGCCGAGGCCGCCGACGCCCCGGCCGACTACGTCGCGGCGCTGCGCCGCCGCCCCTGCCGGTCCACCGGCCTCTGACCACCCGTCCCGGCGCGGTCTAGAGTCGCTCCGTGAGCGAGCCCCAGAACCAGCTGAACGACCCCACCACCGACCCGAAGGCGGTCGCCGCCGCAGCCGCCGACCGGCTCCGCGAGCTGACCGGGGTCGAGACCCACGACGTGGCCCTCGTGCTCGGGTCCGGCTGGCTCCCGGCGGTGGACGCCCTGGGCGAGGCCACGGCCGAGATCTCGACCACCGACCTGCCCGGATTCTCGGCGGCCGCCGTCGCCGGCCACTCCGGCAAGATCCGGTCGATCCGGTCGGGCGACCGCAACCTGCTGGTCTTCCTCTCCCGCACGCACTACTACGAGGGCAAGGGCGTGCGCGCCGTCGTCCACGGTGTCCGCACCGCCGCCGCGGCCGGCTGCCGCGCGATCGTGCTGACCAACGGCTGCGGCGGCCTCAAGGAGCACTGGACCCCCGGCACCCCGGTGCTCATCGGCGACCACATCAACCTGACCGGTCGCTCCCCCATCGAGGGCGCGAACTTCGTCGACCTCACCGACCTGTACTCCAGCCGGCTGCGCGCGATGTGCCGCGAGGTCGACCCGTCGCTGGAGGAGGGCGTCTACGTCCAGTTCCCCGGCCCCCACTACGAGACCCCGGCCGAGATCGGCATGGTCCGCGCGATCGGCGGCCACCTCGCCGGCATGAGCACCACCCTCGAGGCGATCGCGGCCCGCGAGGCGGGCATGGAGATCCTCGGCATCAGCCTGGTCACCAACCTCGCCGCCGGCATCAGCGGCGAGCCGCTCAACCACGAGGAGGTCCTCGAGGCCGGCAAGGCCGCCGCCTCGCGGATGGGCGGGCTGCTCGGCGAGATCGTGCCCCGCATCTGAGCCACCGTCTGCTGCAGGACCGAGCCCCTGCCGCCAGCCGACCCGGTGGCGGGCCGGCCCGTCAGGTGGGCAAGACTTCCGGCATGGTCATCCGTACGGGGGCGGTTGCCGCCCTGCTGCTGTCGCTCGTCGCCTGCACGGCCGACGAGGGACCGTCCGCGGACTCGTCGCCCGCAGCCTCGTCGGAACCGTCGGGGACGACCGGTGCCGAGCCGGGGGAGACCGATCCCCTCACCATCATGGGCAAGGGCCGCGGCTGCGCGTCGCTCCCCGGCACGTACGTCATGTACGAGCAGGTACGGGTGGACCGCCCGGTCACGCTGACCGGGCTCCGGCTCGCTGACGCGGAGGGCATCGAGCTCCTCGAGCGGTCGGTGTCCCGCCGACCCGACGGCGAGGTCCCCTCGTCCGGGTGGGTCCTCGTGGGGGCCCCTGGCAAGACGCACTACAAGCGCCGGATCGGCTGGTCCGGGCGCGAGCCGCTCGTCGGAGCCCGGCTCGAGCCGAAGACCGACTACTACGTGATCGCCCGCATGCGGATGACCATGGGCGGCTCCATGGACGGGCTCGACATCGGCTGGGACGACGGCGGGACCACCGGCAACAGCCAGTGGCAGGGGCGGACCGAGGTCAGGAAGGACTGCGTGTGAAGGTTCTCGTCACCGGCGCGGCCGGCAGCATCGGACAGGTGGTCACCGTGGGTCTCGAGGACCGCGGCCACGAGGTGGTCGGGCTCGACCTGGTCCCGCCGCCGGACGGCTACGTCGGCCAGTGGCACATGGTCGACTGCGCCGACCCCGACGCCGTCGCGGCGGTCTTCGCGGAGGTCGCGCCCGAGGCGGTCGTCCACCTCGCCGGCCACCCGGGCGAGGCGTCCCTGCCCGACTCGCTCCACTCCCACGTGGTGACCACCGCCGCGCTGCTGGACGCGATGGTCGCCCATGACGTCACGCGCCTCGTCTACGCGTCCTCCAACCACGCGGTCGGCCGCACCCCGCGTCCGGAGTCGGCCGACGCCGCTGTCTCGGACGACGCGCTCCCCCGCCCCGACACGTTCTACGGCGTCGGCAAGGTCGCCGCCGAGGCGGTCATGGCGCTGTACGCCGACCGCTACGCCCTCGACGCCGTGTCCTGCCGGATCGGCTCGTTCCTGCCCCAGCCCGAGACCCGCCGGCACCTCGCGACCTGGCTGTCCCATGACGACTGCGTCCGCATGGTCGACGCCGGCCTGACCGCCCCCGCGCCCGGCTTCGCGGTCCTCTACGGGATCTCCGCCAACACCCGCGCCTGGTGGGACCTCGAGCCCGGCCGCCGGCTCGGCTACGACCCGCAGGACGATGCCGAGGAGTTCGCCGCCACCGTTCCGGCCCGGGACGAGGACGAGGCCGAGTCGGCGTACGTCGGCGGACCGTTCGCCCTCGAGTCGTTCTACCGCCCCGCCCTCGACCGCGGCTGACCTGCCAGCAGTTCCCCGCCGAGCTGCCACCAGTTCCCCTGCCGGACCCGCCGAGCTGCCAGCACTTGCCTGTCGCCGTCCCCGCCGGCACCTACCGTGACGCGCATGGTGACCTGGCATCTGACGATCGACTGCGCCGACCCGGCGCGGATGGTGGCGTTCTGGGGCCCCGCGCTGGGCTACGAGGTGCCGCCACCACCCGAGGGTCACGCGACGTGGAACGACTGGTACCGGTCGGTGGGAGTGCCCGACGAGGAGCTCGATCCGAACGGCGACGGCGCCGACCGGCTCCATGATCCCGCCGGTTGCGGGCCCCGCATCTGGTTCCAGCAGGTCCCCGAGCCGAAACAGGTCAAGAACCGGTTCCACCTCGACCTCGACCCCACCGGCCCCGATCCCCGGAGCCTGCCGATCGAGCGGCGTCGCGAGATCGTCGAGACCGCGGTGGCGGAGCGGTTGGCAGCCGGCGCGACCGTGCTCCGTCGCAACGACGACCACGGCGGCTACGCCGTCCTCATGGCCGACCCCGAGGGCAACGAGTTCTGCGTGTCCTGACTCGGTGCCTGTCGGGGCCCGGCGCCACTGCCCATGGCCGTGACGCGCTGTGCAGAACTTCTTGACTTCGAACACCTGTTCGATAGACTGGGGCATGGCCTCCACTCCGATCGACGAGCTCGACGCCGCGGCGACGCTGACGGCGCTCGAGGATGGGGTGCGGGCCCGGCGCGAGGCGGAGGTGCGCGATCTGTTGCTGGTGGCCCGGTGGGCGGACCTGCAGGGCACCGACCCGCGGGAGGACCCCCGGCCGGACCCGTCGCAGCCGCGGCCCCCGGGTGGGGACCGGCTGGTGCAGGTCGGGGGCGAGGGGACGCCGATGGTCCGCGAGCTCACGTTGTGCGAGCTGGGCATCGCCCGCGGGGTCCACACCATGGCGGCCCGCAAGGTGGTCGCGGACGTGCTCGACCTGCGTCACCGGTTGCCGCAGACCTGGTCCCTGGTCCTCGACCTCGATGCCGAGCCGTGGCTGGCCCGCAAGGTCGCCGGCATGTGCCGCCACCTGCCGGCCGCGGTGGTGGGTGTCGTGGACGACGCGGTGGCCGACGCGATCCGCACCGAGGCCCCGTCCCGGGTGATGGCGATCGCGGAGGCCAAGGTCATCGAGGCCGACCCCGCCGCACACGCCGCCCGGATCGCCGCCGACCGCGAGCGCCGCTACGTCGCGCTGACCCGGCCCGACGCCACCGGACTGCGCACCATCGTGGCCCGGGTGACCGCCGGCGACGCCGCCTGGGTCGACGCCACCGTCACCCGGGTCGCCGAGATCCTCGCCGCCCGCCCCGGCCACGCCGACACCCCCGTCGACGACCTGCGCGCCGAGGCGATGGGCTGGCTCGCCCGGCCCGCCGAGCTGACCCGGCTCCTCCTCGAGGGAGCCGACGTCCCCGCCGAGACCGGCGACGAGCCCGACCGGGAGTCCCAGGGCCTCGAACCCGATGACACCCCGTGCCGGGCACTGGCATTCCCCGCCGACCTGCTCGATGCGCTCCGCGCCCTCGACGTCGACCGACTGGCCGACCAGCTCCGGCCCCGCACGGTGCTCTACGTCCACCTCCACGAGGCCGCCCTCACCGGCCTGACACAGGGCGTGGCGCGGGTCGAGGGCCTCGGCCCGCTCGCCCTGGCCCAGCTACAAGACCTGCTCGGCCACCACCGGATCACCGTGAAGCCCGTGCTCGACCTGGCCCACCACCACAGCGTCAACGCCTACGAGCACCCCGAGGCCATCCGGGAGCGGATCCACCTCATCCGCCCCGGCGACGCGTTCCCCCACGCCTCCACGGTTTCCCGCAACACCGACCTCGACCACCCCGTGCCGTTCGACCCCCACGGCCCACCCGGACAGACCTCCAGTCGCACCAGCCAGCCACTCGGCCGGCGGGGCCACCGCGCCAAGACCCACCTCGGCTACACCGCCACCCCCGCCGCCGCGGGCACCACGATCTGGCGGACCCCGCACGGCCTGCACCGCAGGGTCGACGGCTCCGGCACCCACCACCTCGACCCACCCGACGACGAGGCCGTCAACCACACCGACGACGTCGACCGTGTCCTGGAGCTCCTGCTCGGCGCCGCCTGACTAGGGTGCGGCCATGGAGATCGTCGAGCGCGCCCCCCAGCACCTGCGTGGTGCCTCCCTGTCGGCTCCGATCGGCGAGCTGCCGCTCGTGGCCCCGTCACTGTGGCGTCGGGTGATGGAGTTCGCCGAGGCCGGCCAGGTGCACGCCGAGCTGAGCGCGGAGCCGGGCGGCGACGTCCACCGCATCACCGTCGGCGTCCTGGTCGACGAGCCGGGTGAGGACACCGTGGCCGTGCCGGGCGGCCGCTGGCTCCACCACCGCCACGAGGGCGACGTCCGCGGCATCGGCGACACCTACGCGCGCATGTTCGAGCACGCCGACGAGGTCGGCGAGCGGACCACCAACCTGAAGCTCGACGTCGGCTACCTGCCCGACGGCAGCGAGCAGGCCCACGACCTCTATCTCCAGCTGGGCTGACTCTGGCAGGGTGGTCGGCCCACGACGAAGGGGGATCGGAATGGGCGACCAGGAGGCAATGGCGGAGATCGAGGCGGAGCGCAGGCGCCGGCTCGCTCCCGAGAACCGGCCCGAGAACGCCGAGGTCGACAACACCGGGGTCACGCTGCCGGCGGTCGAGCGGTTCGAGCAGATGAACGCCGACGAGGAGCAGGAGAGCTCGGCCGGCCGGGCCGACCCGAGCGCCGCGTTCCGGGACAAGCGCCCCTCGGACGCGGAGATCGCCGAGATCGAGGCCGAGCGCAAGCGCCGGCTCGCCCCGGAGAACCGGCCCGAGAACGCCGAGGTCGACAACACCGGCGACTTCGGCGGATCGACCAGCTCAGGCGGCGAGCCGCGCCCGTAGCCCGTCCAGGCAGCCGACCATCATCCGGTCGTGGTTCCACCGCAGCAGCGGCCTGACCACGACGGAGGCGAGGCGCAGCCAGCGGCTCCCGACGTCGACGTCCTGCTCGAAGTCGAGCCGGGTCGAGCCGTCCTGCTCGGTGAGCCGCCAGCGCACGCTGCCGTGGAGGTCGCCGGCCAGGCTGGTCTCGAGCACGTCGAGGTCGCGGCGTACGGCGTGCAGCATCAGGTCGAGCGTGTACGGCAGCGCCGAGCGGCAGAGCACACGGGCGTCGTCGTCCGTCACCTTCGCCACGGCGAGCACCTGCGGCCACCACTCGGGGTAGTGCTCGAGGTCCACGAGCACCGCGTGCACCTGCGCGCGAGGCGCCTCGACGACCCAGCGTCCCCGGAACGAGTAGCTGCCTCCACCGTCGACCAGCCCCATGCACCCATCCTGCCCCGAGGTGGGCCGGTCGGGCGCAGTCGGACTAGCGTTCCGCCCATGACGACGCTCGACACCGCCGCCCTGCTCGAACGTGCCCGCGAGTGGGCCGCGGAGGACCCCGACGAGGAGACCCGGGCCGAGCTGGACGCGATCATCGCCGAGGTGGCCGACGGCGGGGACGCCGCCGACCTCGCCGACCGCTTCGACGGCACGCTCGAGTTCGGGACCGCGGGCCTGCGCGGCGCGCTGGGCGCGGGCCCCAACCGCATGAACCGGGTCGTCGTCACCCGTGCCGCCGCCGGGCTCGCGGCCTACCTCAAGGACCAGGG
This sequence comes from Nocardioides sp. GCM10027114, assembly GCF_042659625.1. Taxonomy (NCBI): domain Bacteria; kingdom Bacillati; phylum Actinomycetota; class Actinomycetes; order Propionibacteriales; family Nocardioidaceae; genus Nocardioides; species Nocardioides sp. GCM10027114. The sequence goes on along the minus strand of NZ_JBHSSS010000001.1, from coordinate 34,763 downwards.
CGCCGGCCGCGACAGCAGCGTCGTCATCGGGTACGACGCCCGGCGCAACTCCGACGTCTTCGCCCGCGACACCGCCGAGGTGATGACAGGGGCCGGTCTCAAGGCGCTGGTGCTCCCCCGCCCGCTGCCGACCCCGATCCTCGCCTACGCGATCCGGGAGCTCGGCTGCGTGGCCGGCGTGATGGTCACCGCCAGCCACAACCCGCCGGAGGACAACGGCTACAAGGTCTACCTCGGCGACGGGTCGCAGATCGTGCCGCCTGCCGACGCCGGGATCGCCGAGCGGATCGCGGCCGTCGGTCGCCTCGCCGACGTGCCGCGCGGCGACGCCGGCAAGGTGCTGGGCGACGAGCTGGTCGACCGGTACCTCGACACGGTCGCCGAGCTCGCCGCCGACGGCCCCCGCGACCTCGACATCGTCTACACACCGCTGCACGGCGTGGGCGGCAGCTCGGTGGTCCAGGTCCTGGAGACCGCCGGCTTCGGCGCACCGCGGGTGGTCTCCGAGCAGGAGCACCCCGACGGGACCTTCCCGACCGTCTCGTTCCCGAACCCCGAGGAGCCCGGGGCCATGGACCTCGCCATGGCTCTCGCGGAGCGCAGCGGCGCCGACCTCGTGGTCGCCAACGACCCGGACGCCGACCGGTGCGCGGCGGCGGTGCCGGGTCCGCACGGCTGGCGGATGCTGCGCGGCGACGAGGTCGGGGCGCTGCTCGCCGCCCACCTGCTGCGCCGCGGCAAGGAGGGCACCTACGCCACCACCATCGTGTCGTCGTCGCTGCTGGGCCGGCTGGCCGAGGCAGCCGGACAGCCGTACGCCGAGACGCTCACCGGTTTCAAGTGGATCGGCCGCGTCGACGGCCTCGCGTTCGGCTACGAGGAGGCGCTCGGCTACTGCGTCGACCCCGAGCACGTGAAGGACAAGGACGGGCTCTCCGCGCTGCTGCTCCTGTGCGAGATCGCCGCGGAGGCCAAGGCCGCCGGCCGCACCCTCGACGACCTGCTCGACGACATCGCCCTCGAGCACGGCCTGCACGCCACCGACCAGGTCTCGGTGCGGGTCACCGACCTCGCCGAGATCGCCCGCGCCATGGAGACCCTGCGCAACACCCCGCCGACCACGCTGGGCGGGCTCGCCGTGGAGCAGGTGGACGACCTCGACGAGGGGACGGCCGACCTCCCGCCCACCGACGGCCTGCGCTACCGGCTCGCCGGGGGCGGCCGGGTCGTCGTCCGTCCGAGCGGCACCGAGCCGAAGCTCAAGTGCTACCTCGAGGTGGTCATCCCGGTGAACCCCGAGGACGGCGTCGAGGCGGCCCGGATCGCGGCCGCCGGGAGGCTCGACGCACTCGGGCGGGACATCCGGACCGCGGCCGGCATCTGAGCGGCGGCAGGCGCGCCGCCGGACCCGGTCAGCCCGCCCAGACCGGTGCGACCTCGCGGCGGTAGCGCCGCCCGAAGACGGTGCCGACCACGGCGAGCACCGGGCCGGGGACGTTGTCGCGGAGCGCCGCGAGCTCGGCCGGCGACGCGCCGTCCTGCACCCAGACGAAGAACGTCCCCGCCTCGGACGGGCTCGACCTGCGACGGAACTGACGGCCCATCTCCTTCATCGCCGGGTGGCCGGAGTTCCGGTTGAGCGCGTCCTCGGTCTCCTGCTCCTCGTGGTCGAGGTGACTCACGGCCGTCGCCTGCAGCCGGGTCACCGCCACGGCCGCGGCGTCGGCGTCGTGCCGGCCCGCCGTGGCCGCCAGCGTGTCCATCGCCCTGCTGGCGGCGGCGAGGTCGGCAGCCATGGCCGCGTGCTCGCCGTCGAACGACGCGATGGTGAGGCTGTCCACGCCGATCGCCGACAGCGCCGGCCAGGCGATCGCATGCTCACCCTCGTGGTGCTCGGTGAGCTGGTCCTCGAAGTTGCGCCAGGCCCGGTGCAGCCCGGCGGCTCGGACGACGTCGCCCTCGGGGAACTCCTCCAGCGCCCGGCGGAACCGCTCAAGGTCCCTGCGCAGGGCGCCGTGGATCACCTTGTTCATGCTCATGGCCGGGGGTGCCATCTCCCCACCGTAGGCGCCCCTTCCTGGTCGTGGAAGGGATTCGGCGGATCGCCGCGGACCCGCCTCCCGACGGCCGGAAGCGCCCCTCAGCGGGCGATCGAGACGACCAGGCCGCCCAGCGCCACGACCAGCGCGACGATCTCCGGCCACGCCCAGTCACGGCGTACGCCGGCGGCGAGCGCGAGCTGCTCGTCGGACAGCAGCGCGATCCCCGCCCGACCGCGGGCCTCCTCGGCCAGCTGGTGGAGCCGGTCCTCGACGTACGTGGGGTACGGCATCGTGCCCGGGGTCTCGGGATCCGCTGCCCGCTGCCGGTTGCGCTCCAGCCTCTTGTCGGAGCGCAGCGCCTGACGCCACGACTTCCCGACCGCCGGGGACACATAGCGCCGCTCGCCGACCCGGACCGCGCAGACCTGCCGGACGGCGATCTGCTCGATGGCCGCGAGCGGGACGTGGAGGGTGCTGAACGAGTTGCGCATGACCAGGTCGGACTCGGTGGCCCACAACCGCGGCCGGAGCATCGCGGCCCACATCACGACGCCGACGACGAGTGCGGTCCACACGACCACCGGCGAGTAGCCCTGATCGCGGTCGAGCACCCCGATCAGCACGATCACGATGACCAGCACCAGCCCGATCGACCCCATGACCCGGCCGCTCGTCGGCCGAAACTTCTCCACGGGCTCGTCGCTCACCTGCACCCCTCGCTGGTCCCCGGCACACCGCCGGCTGGTCGTCGCTGCCTGTCCGCATGCTGATTGTCCGCGGACCGAACCTCCAGCCTATGCTGGGTCGGTGACGAGTTCCTCCACCGCTGCAGCCCCGGCGGCGACGGCGTCCACCTCGGACCTCTCCGAGATCACGCGTTCCGATGCCTCGCTCCGTCGTTTCCTCCACGGCCTCCCCGGCGTCGACCAGGTCGGCGCCGAGGCGCGTGCTGCCTCCCTGGGCACCCGGTCGATCAAGACCAGCGCCAAGGAGTTCGCGCTCGACCTGGCGATCCGCATGGTCGACCTGACGACCCTCGAGGGCCAGGACACTCCGGGCAAGGTCCGCGCGCTCGCGTCCAAGGCGCTGCGCCCCGACCCCGCGGACCCGACGGTCCCGCAGGTCGCCGCCGTCTGCGTCTACCCGGACATGGTCGCCACCGCGAAGGAGGTCGTGGGCGACTCGGGTGTGAACATCGCGGCCGTGGCGACGGCGTTCCCGTCGGGCCGCGCGGCGATGGACATCAAGCTGGCCGACACCCGCGACGCCGTCGAGGCGGGCGCCGACGAGATCGACATGGTCATCGACCGTGGAGCGTTCCTCGCCGGCCGCTACCTGCAGGTGTTCGAGGAGATCGTCCAGGTCCGCGAGGCGTGCGGCGACGCCCACCTCAAGGTCATCTTCGAGACCGGTGAGCTGCAGACCTACGACAACGTCCGCCGCGCGAGCTGGCTGGCGATGCTGGCCGGGGGCCACTTCATCAAGACCTCCACCGGCAAGGTACAGCCGGCGGCGACGCTGCCGGTCACCCTTGTCATGCTCGAGGCGGTCCGCGACTTCCGCGAGCTCACCGGTCAGATGGTCGGCGTGAAGCCCGCGGGCGGCATCCGCACCGCCAAGGACGCCATCAAGTACCTGGTCATGGTCAACGAGGTCGCCGGCAGCGACTGGCTCGATCCCGACTGGTTCCGCTTCGGCGCCTCCACGCTGCTCAACGACCTGCTGATGCAGCGCACCAAGATGAGGACCGGCCGCTACTCCGGCCCCGACTACTTCACCCTGGACTGATCGCCATGGCCGACACCGGAACAAGTGGATCCATGACCGGAAAGAGCACCGTGTTCGAGTACGCCCCCGCGCCCGAGTCGCGCAGCATCGTCGACATCAAGCCGTCGTACGGCCTGTTCATCAACGCCGAGTTCGTCGACGGCCACGGCAAGGCGTTCAAGACGATCAGCCCTGCCACCGAGGAGGTGCTGGCGGAGGTCGCCGAGGCCGACGAGGCGGATGTCGACAACGCCGTCAAGGCCGCCCGCCGCGCCTACTCGCGCGTGTGGGGCCGGATGCCCGGCAGCGAGCGCGCCAAGTACCTCTACCGCATCGCGCGGATCATCCAGGAGCGCGGCCGCGAGCTCGCCGTGCTGGAGTCCCTCGACAACGGCAAGCCGATCAAGGAGTCCCGCGACGTCGACATCCCGACCGTCGCCGCGCACTTCTTCTACTACGCCGGCTGGGCCGACAAGCTTGAGTATTCGGGCTACGGCGCTGGCAATCCGAGGCCGCTCGGCGTCGCCGGCCAGGTCATCCCGTGGAACTTCCCGCTGCTCATGCTGGCGTGGAAGATCGCCCCGGCGCTGGCCTGCGGCAACACCGTGGTGCTCAAGCCGGCCGAGACGACCCCGCTGACCGCGCTGCTGTTCGCCGAGATCTGCCAGCAGGCCGACCTGCCGCCGGGCGTCGTCAACATCGTCACCGGCGCCGGCGAGACCGGCCGCTCGCTGGTCTCGCACCCCGACGTCGACAAGGTCGCCTTCACCGGCTCCACCGACGTGGGCCGCGCGATCGCCAAGGCCGTCGCGGGCACCGACAAGAAGGTCACCCTCGAGCTCGGCGGCAAGGCCGCCAACATCGTCTTCGACGACGCCCCCATCGACCAGGCGGTCGAGGGCATCGTCAACGGAATCTTCTTCAACCAGGGCCACGTCTGCTGCGCCGGCTCGCGGCTGCTGGTGCAGGAATCCGTCGCCGACGAGGTCCTCGACCGGCTCAAGCGCCGGATGGCGACGCTGCGTGTCGGCGACCCGCTCGACAAGAACACCGACATCGGCGCGATCAACTCCGCCGAGCAGCTCGCCCGGATCCGCGAGCTGTCCGAGGTCGGCGAGGCCGAGGGCGCGGGCCGCTGGTCGCCCCAGTGCGAGCTGCCCACCAACGGTTTCTGGTTCCCGCCGACGCTGTTCACCGGCGTCTCCCAGGCCCACCGGATCGCCCGCGAGGAGATCTTCGGCCCGGTGCTGTCGGTGCTCACCTTCCGCACCCCCAGCGAGGCGGTCGAGAAGGCCAACAACACGCCGTACGGCCTGTCCGCGGGTGTGTGGACCGACAAGGGGTCCCGGATTCTCCACATGGCCAACGCGCTGCGTGCCGGGGTCGTGTGGGCCAACACGTTCAACAAGTTCGACCCGACCAGCCCGTTCGGTGGCTACAAGGAGTCGGGCTACGGCCGTGAGGGTGGCCGTCACGGCCTCGAGGCCTACCTGAAGGGTGGAACCAGCCAGTGAGCCGCATCGACGTGCGCAAGACCTACAAGCTCTACATCGGTGGCGCCTTCCCCCGCTCGGAGTCGGGCCACTCCTACGTCGTCAACGACTCGAAGGGGACGTTCGTGGCCAATGCCGCCCTGGCCTCCCGCAAGGACGCCCGTGACGCGGTGACCGCCGCCCGCAAGGCCTTCCCGGGCTGGGCCGGCCGCACCGCCTACAACCGGGCACAGATCCTCTACCGGGTCGCCGAGATCATGGAGGACCGCCGCCCGCAGTTCGTCGACGCGGTGCGCCGCTCCGAGGGGCTGACCACCGCCAAGGCGGAGAAGGTGCTCGACGCCGCCATCGACCGACTCGTCTGGTACGCCGGCTGGGCCGACAAGATCACCCAGGTGGTCGGCGGCGCCAACCCGGTGGCCGGGCCGTTCTTCAACCTCTCCACCCCGGAGCCGACCGGCGTCGTCGCCGTGCTCGCGCCGCAGGAGTCCTCGCTGCTCGGCCTGGTCTCGGTGATCGCGCCGGCGATCGTCACCGGCAACACCGTCGTCGTCGTCTCCTCCTACGAGCGGCCGCTGCCCGCGATCACGTTCGCCGAGGTGCTGGCGACCTCCGACGTCCCCGGCGGCGTGGTCAACATCCTCACCGGCTCCGCGGCCACCATCGCGCCGTGGCTGGCGGGCCACATGGACGTCAACGCCATCGACCTCACCGGCATCGCCGGCGAGGCCGAGCTGGCCGCCGACCTCGAGGTCGCGGCGGCCGACAACCTCAAGCGGGTCCGCCGCGCGCCGGCCGCCGAGCCGGACTGGACGGCCGACCCCGGCATCGAGGCGATGACCACGTTCCTCGAGACCAAGACCGTCTGGCACCCGATCGGCGTCTGACGCACGTGACGGCACAGGTGATCGTGCTTGCCGGCCCCTCAGGGGCCGGCAAGTCACGTCTCGCCGAACGGCTCGGGCTGCCCGTCCTGCGGCTCGACGACTTCTACAAGAGCGGCGGCGACCCCTCCCTGCCGGTCATCGAGCACGGCCCCAACGCCGGCATGACCGACTGGGACCACCCCGACTCGTGGCTGAAGGCCGAGGCCATCACCACGCTCGAGCGCCTCTGCCGCGAGGGCCGGGCCGAGGTGCCGATCTACGAGCTGGCGCGCGACGGGCGGTGCGGCTCGCGCAGGCTCGACCTCGGCGGCAGCCGCTACTTCGTCGCGGAGGGGATCTTCGCCCAGGAGGTCGTGCCCGCGGCCGCACTGGCCGGTGTGCTCGCGGGCGCCTACTGCGTGCGGCAGCACGCCGCGGTCACCTTCTGGCGCCGGCTCACCCGCGACCTGCGCGAGCGCCGCAAGCCGCCGCTGGTTCTGCTGCGCCGCGGCTGGGCCCTCATGCGCGACCAGCAGCGGGTGGTCGGCCACGCCGTCGACCTCGGATGCCGCCCGGCAACACCGGACCAGGCGTACGACGAGATCTCCCGGCTGCTCGACCGGCAGCCCGCCGGTGGCTGAGGCGGGAGCCTCTTCGCCCGCGGAGCGGCTGCTGCGGCACCCGCTCCCCCAACCCGACGCCCGCTCGTGCGGCGCCGCGTCGATGCGGGTCGCAGAGCTCCTGCGCGCCGCCGCGGCCCCACCCGTCCTCACCGGGTTCCACGCCGAGGTGCTGGCGCTGCACCGCCGGCTGACGTCGGGTCGCGACGGCCGGGGCCGGCTCCAGCTGCCGTGGCCGCAGGCGCTCGGCACCCCGCCCTGGGCCGTCGCGCGCCACCTGGCCGGGCTGACCGGCCAGGCGTACCGCAGTCGCTGGATCCGCACCGGCGACCCGGTGCCCGACGTGGCCGGCGCGACCTCCCACGCCCCGGTCGGGCTCTACGTCGGCAACGCCTGGCTGCCGCGCCACGTCGTGCTCGTCGTCGGCGGGACCGACGAGGTGCTCGCGGTCTACGAGCCCACGTCGGGGCGGCTCGTCACGGTCGGCCACGAGGCCCTGCGGTCGCGCCGCCTCCGGCTCGCCGGCTGGGACGTGCCGTGGTTCAGCGTTCGGCCAGCAGCCCGGCGTACCCCGGCTTGACGACCTCGTCGATGATCGCGAGCCGCTCGTCGAACGGCAGGAACGCCGACTTCATGGCGTTGATGGTGAACCAGCGCAGGTCCTCGAGGCCGTAGCCGAAAGCCTGCACCAGCGACCACATCTCCTCGGTCATCGACGTGCCGCTCATCAGCCGGTTGTCGGTGTTCACGGTGACCCGGAACCGCAGCTTCGTCAGCAGCCCGATCGGGTGGTCGGTGATCGAGGACGCAGCGCCGGTCTGCACGTTGGATGCCGGGCACATCTCGAGCGGGATCCGCTTGTCGCGGACGTACGCCGCCAGCGGGCCGAGCGCGACGCGGCCATCCTCGCTGACCTCGATGTCGTCGATGATGCGCACGCCGTGGCCGAGCCGGTCGGCGCCGCACCACTGGATGGCCTGCCAGATCGACGGCAGCCCGAACGCCTCGCCCGCGTGGATCGTGAAGTGGGAGTTCTCGCGCTGGAGGTACTCGAACGCGTCGAGGTGGCGGGTGGGCGGGTAGCCCGCCTCCGCGCCCGCGATGTCGAAGCCGGCGACCCCGCGGTCGCGCCAGGCCACCGCGAGCTCGGCGATCTCCATCGACCGGGCCTGGTGGCGCATCGCGGTGAGCAGCTGCCGCACCACGATCCGCCCGCCCGTGGCCGCGACGCCCTCGTCGAAGCCGCGCTGCACCGCGGCCACCACCTCGTCGAGGCTCAACCCGCCCTCGACGTGCTGCTCGGGGGCGTAACGGATCTCGGCGTACACGACGCCGTCCGCGGCGAGGTCCTCCACGCACTCGCGCGCCACCCGGGCCAGCGCGGGCGCCGTCTGCATCACCGCGACGGTGTGGTCGAAGGTCTCGAGGTAGCGCTCCAGCGATCCGGAGTCGGCCGACTCCGCGAACCAGCGGCCCAGCGACTCCGCGTCCGACGCCGGCAGCTCGTGGCCGACCTCGGCGGCGAGCTCGAGGATCGTCTGCGGGCGCAGGCCGCCGTCGAGGTGGTCGTGGAGCAGCACCTTCGGCGCCCGGAGCACCTGGCCGCGGGTGGGGACGGTAGGTTCCGTCGTCGTGACGGTGGTCATGCCGTGGTGATCCCGGTGTTCATGGCCGCCATCCTTCCATCGACGCCCGCGACACCGAAGGACGGAGCAGCAGCATGCGCGTGTTCACCAGCCTGGACGAGGTCGCCGCGGCGGTCGGCGAGGAGCTCGGCACCTCCGAGTGGCTCACGGTCGAGCAGGACCGGGTCGACGCCTTCGCCGACGCGACCGGCGACCACCAGTGGATCCACGTCGACGCCGAGCGTGCCAAGGACGGCCCCTTCGGTGGCACGATCGCCCATGGCTACCTCACCCTGTCGCTGGTGCCCTACCTCGGCACCACGGTGTTCTCCCTCGAGACCCCCGGCGCCAAGCTGAACTACGGCGTCAACAAGGTCCGCTTCCCGAACCCGCTCCGCGTCGGTTCCCGCATCCGCTCGACGGTCTCCGTCGCCGACGTCACCGACCTGCCCGCCGGCAAGCAACTCACCCTGCGCCACGTCATCGAGATCGAGGGCGAGGACAAGCCGGCCTGCGTCGCCGAGACCGTCGTCCTGCTCCTCCCCTGAGTCGAGTCGGGACTTCCCACCGTTGAGTCGGGACTTCCCAGCGTTGAGTCGGGACTTCCCACCGTTGAGTCGGGACTTTCGACGGTCGAATCTGCCGAATCGACCGTCGAAAGTACCGACTCAACCGGTCAGGAGATGCGATCCAGGATGAGCGGGCCCGGCTCGTACGCCGTCCCGGCGGGCCCGAGGTCGTAGCCGCCCTCAAGCGAGGCAAGCGCCCGCTCGAAGCGCTCGGCGTCGTCGGTGAGCAGCGTGAAGAGCGGCGCACCCTCGGTGACCTCGTCGCCGGGGCGGGCGTGCCACACCACGCCGGCGCCGTCCTGGACGGCGTCGCCCTGCTTGGCCCGGCCGGCGCCGAGGCGCCAGGCGGCCATACCGACCGCCATCGCGTCGAGGCGCGTCAGCACCCCGGAGCGCGCCGCGGTCACGACGTGCTTCTCGCGGGCCTCCCGCATCGGGGCGTCGGGGTCACCGTCCTGGGCGCGGATCATCGCCTTCCAGACGTCCATCGCGGACCCGTCGGCCAGCTTGTCGGCCGGGTCGACGTCGGTCACGCCGGCCCCCGCGAGCATCTCGCGGGCCAGGGCCAGGGTGAGCTCGACGACGTCGGCCGGACCGCCGCCGGCCAGCACCTCGACGGACTCCGCCACCTCGATCGCGTTGCCGGCGGTGTTGCCCAGCGGGGTCGACATGTCGGTGAGCAACGCGACCGTGCTGACGCCGGCGTCCTTGCCGAGGTCGACCATGGTGCGGGCGAGCTCGCGCGCCTGGTCGAGGTCCTTCATGAACGCACCGGTGCCGACCTTGACGTCGAGGACCAGCGAGCCGGTGCCTTCAGCGATCTTCTTGCTCATGATCGACGACGCGATGAGCGGGATCGCCTCGACGGTGCCCGTGACGTCGCGCAGCGCGTAGAGCTTCTTGTCGGCGGGCGCGAGCCCGTCGCCGGCCGCGCAGACCACGGCCCCGACCGACTCCAGCTGCGCGAACATCTCCTCGTTGGACAGCAGCGCGCGCCAGCCGGGGATCGCCTCGAGCTTGTCGAGCGTGCCCCCCGTGTGGCCGAGGCCCCGGCCTGACAGCTGAGGGACGGCCACGCCGCAGGCCGCGACGAGCGGCGCGAGCGGGAGCGTGATCTTGTCGCCGACACCGCCGGTCGAGTGCTTGTCGGCGGTGGGCCGCGACAGCGACGAGAAGTCCATCCGCTCCCCCGACGCGATCATCGCGTTGGTCCAGCGGGAGATCTCGCGACGGTTCATGCCGTTGAGCAGGATCGCCATGGCCAGCGCCGACATCTGCTCGTCGGCGACGTCGCCGCGCGTGTAGGCGTCGATCACCCAGTCGATCTGGCTGTCGCTGAGCTCGTGCCGGTCCCGCTTCGCAGCGATGACCTCCACGGCGTCGTGGCCACTCACGTGGTTCCCTCCAGGTCGTCGGGCCCGAACGCGTCGGGCAGCACCTCGTCCATCCGGCGCACGCCGGACACGGTCTGCAGCAGCAGCTCACGGCCGCCGTGCTCGAACAGCAGCTGCCGGCAGCGGCCGCACGGCATGATCACCTCGCCCGCGCCGTTGACGCAGACGAAGTGGGTCAGCCGGCCGCCCCCGGTGGCGTGCAGCTGCGAGACCACGCCGCACTCGGCGCACAGCACCACGCCGTACGCCGCGTTCTCGACGTTGCAGCCCACCAGCAGCCGGCCGTCGTCCGCCAGCGCCGCGGCCCCCACGTGGTAGCGGGAGTACGGCGCGTAGGCGTGCGCGGCGATCTCCGTGGCCGCCTGCCGCAGGCGGTCCCAGTCGAACTCGCTCATCCGGCGGTCAGCTCTTGGTGTAGGGCTGGCCGTCGGCGGCCGGCGGCCGCACGCGGCCGACGAAGCCGGCCACGGCGATGATGGTCGCCAGGTAGGGCGCCGCGCCGAGCAGCTCGCCGGGGAGCTTGTCGACGAAGCTGAGCTGGTTCTGCAGGTTCCACATGAAGCCGAAGAACAGCGCCGCGAACGTCGCCCCGATGGGGTGCCAGCGGCCCATGATCACCGCGGCGAGCGCGATGAAGCCGGTGCCGGCGGACACGTCCCGGTCGAACGCGCCGGTCGAGCCCACGGTGTAGTAGGCGCCGCCGAGGCCGGCGAACACGCCGCCGAGGAGGACCGCCTGCCAGCGCACCCGGTTGACGTTGATGCCGACGGTGTCGGCGGCCTTGGGGTGCTCGCCGACGGAACGGACGCGCAGACCCCAGCGGGTCTCGAACAGCAGGAACGTCACAAAGGCGACCGAGACGTACATCAGGTACACGAGGATCGTCTGGTCGAACAGCGCCTCGCCGATCACGGGGATGTCCGCGAGGACCGGGATCCGGATCTCGTCCAGGATCTGCGGGTTGTTGAACTGCGGCTTGCGGCTGCCCGGGATCTGGCCCAGCAGGAAGCTGGTCAGGCCCGAGGCGAACGCGACGAGGACCACGCCGAGGACCACCTGGTTTACCTGGTAGCGCAGCGCGAACAGGCCCAGCATGGCCGCAACGCCGACACCGGCGAGGACGCCGCCGACGAGCCCGAAGGCGGCGGTCAACCCGACCGGGATGAACACCAGGAACGCGTAGCCGATGCTGGCGAACACCGAGGCGAAGAACGCGCCGGCGAGGAACTGGCCCTCGATGGCGATGTTGATGACGCCCGCGCGCTCGCACAGGCAGCCTGCGAGGGCGCCGAGGACCAGCGGGGTCGCGATCCGCATCGTGCCGGGGATCGGGTTGGCGATCGCCGCCTGGAAGGCGCCGCCCTGGTCGGCGTACGCCCACATCAGGAAGCCGAGGTAGAAGGTGATGCCCACGACCACGGCGAGCAGGATCCCCACCCAGCGGCGGGGGTAGCGGTTCACCGCGGCCAGCCCGAGGGCCACCGCGGACACGGCGACAGCCAGCCAGGAGATGCCGGTGGTGGTGAGCTCCTTGGGCCGGTCGTCGGCGCTGACCCGCTCACCCAGCACGTAGGTGACGGTGGTGTTGTCGATGGTGAGCGCGAAGTAGACGAGCAGCGCGAGGCTGATGCCGAACGTGACGACCAGCCGGACCTGTCGCGCGACGTCTGCCCGGTCGCGGACGCTCGGGTCCTGGAGCGGAGCGTCCGGTGCCTGCGGGACCACGGTGTCGGTGACGCCCATGCTCACCACCCCTTCGCCATGACGGTGGAGGCCTGTCCGTCGCCTCGCATGCGGAACACTCCACGGACCAGCGCGGGCGCGGCCACGAAGAGCACGATCAGTGCCTGGAGCACCTGCGCCATCTCGGGCGGTACGCCGGCGGCTGCCTGCATCGAGAGGCCTCCGGACGAGAGCGCCCCGAAGAGCAGGCCGGCCAGGACGGTGCCGAGCGGGGTGGCCCGGCCGAGCAGCGCGACCGTGATCGCGTCGAAGCCGACGCTGCCCGCGATCTGGTCGCTCAGCGGGTCCTGGCGCCCGAGCAGCTGCATCGCCACGGCGAGGCCGGCGAGCATGCCTGCCGCGGTCATCGCGGTGATGTAGACCCGCGAGACACTCATGCCGGCGGTCCGGGCGGCGTCGGGGTTGGCGCCGACGGCGCGGATCTCGAAGCCCCAGGTGCTGCGCTCGAGCAGCCACCAGATGACCAGCGCTGCGACCACGGCCAGCAGGACACCGGTGTGGACCCCGAAGACCTCGGGGAAGGACGCGGAGTCGTCGACCGGCGGCGACAGCAGGTTGTCCTCACCCGGCCGCTGGAACGACTCCTTGGCCAGGAAGTACAGCAGCAGGAAGCGGCCCACGTAGTTGAGCATGATGGTCGAGATGACCTCGTGGGCGCCGGTGCGGGCCTTCAGGAAGCCGGCCAGTCCGCCCCAGAGGCCGCCCGCCACGACGCCGCCCACCAGCGCCAGCAGCAGGTGCAGGCCGACGGGCAGGTCGTAGTGGAAGCCGATGTAGCCGCAGACGATGCCGCCGACCAGCATCTGGCCCTGGGCGCCGATGTTGAACATGCCGGCCCGGAAGGCAAGCGAGACGCCGAGGCCGGCGCAGATCAGCGGCGCGGCGCGCTCGAGGGTGCGCACCAGGGCACCACCGGAGCCGATGGAGCCGTCGAGCAGGGCGCTGTAGCCGTCCCACACGGCGATCCCTGAGAACCGGAAGAAGTCCCACGGGTAGCTGAAGAAGTAGGCCAGGGACTCGATGACGCGCGGCGTCGAGAAGATGATGAGCAGGGCACCGACCAGCAGCGCGAGCACGATCGCCGCGAGCGAGTCCTTGATGGTCGGCAGCCACTGCTCGTAGCGGTTGGCCATCGGCCGTGCCTTCGGCTGGGGCGCGTCGGGCTTCGTGTCGGTCGTCGGGCCGCTCATGCGGCACCTCCCTGCGCGGGCTCGTGGGCGCCGGCCATCATCAGGCCGATGTCCTCGCGGGCGATGTCCGGGGTGACGGTGCCGACGATCCGGCCGTCGTACATCACCGCGATCCGGTCGGACAGCGCGAAGATCTCGTCGAGCTCGGTGGACACGACGATCACCGCGGTCCCCTTGTCGCGCTCGGCAATGATCCGCTGGTGGATGAACTCGATGGAGCCGACGTCGACGCCGCGGGTCGGCTGCGAGGCGATCAGCACCTTGAGCGGCCGCGAGAACTCGCGGGCCACGACGACCTTCTGCTGGTTGCCGCCCGAGAGCGAGCTGACCGGCGAGTCGGCGGACTCGGTGCGGATGTCGAACTCCTCGATGCGGTGCGCGGCGTTCTTCTCGATGGCCGGCAGGTCCAGCGCGAGGCCGCGGGAGAACTCGGGGTGCCGGAACAGGTCGAGGACGAGGTTCTCGCGGACGCTGAAGGAGCCGACGTAGCCGTCGTGGGAGCGGTCCTCCGGCACGTAGCCGATGCCGTCCTCGAGCGACTCCCGGGGGCCGTGGTGGCTGATGTCCTTGCCGTCGAGCCAGATCTCGCCGGCGGCCGGGCGGACGAGCCCGAGCAGGGACTTGATGAGCTCGGTCTGGCCGTTGCCCTGGACGCCCGCGATGCCGAGCACCTCACCGGCGCGCGCCTCGAAGGAGACGTCCTTGACGACCAGGTGGCCTCGCGGGTCGACGACGGTGAGGTTGCGCGCCTCGAGCATGACGTCGCCGGCGCTGGCCTCCTCCTTGTCGACCTTCAGCTTCACGGCACGGCCCACCATCATCTCGGCGAGCTCGGCCTCGGAGGCGTCCGGCGAGGCGGTGCCGACGACCTTGCCGCGCCGGATCACGCTGATCCGGTCACCGACGGCCTTGACCTCGCGGAGCTTGTGGGTGATGAAGATGATGGACGTGCCGCGCGCCTTGAGCTCGCGCATGATGTCCATGAGCTCGTCGATCTCCTGCGGCGTCAGCACCGCGGTGGGCTCGTCGAGGATCAGCACCTCGGCGTCGTTGGCGAGCGCCTTGATGATCTCCACGCGCTGCTGCACGCCGACGGGGAGCTCCTCGACGAGGCGGTCCGGGTCGACCTTGAGGCCGTACCGCTCGGAGAGCTCGCGGACCCGGTCGGCCGCGTGGGCGCGGTTGAGGATGCCTCCGGGGCCCCTGGTCTGCTCGCGGCCGAGCATGACGTTCTCGGCGACGGTGAAGACCGGGACCAGCATGAAGTGCTGGTGGACCATGCCGATGCCCGCGGCGATCGCGTCGCCCGGCGAGCTGAAGCGGACCGGCTTGTCGTCGATCAGGATCTCGCCCTCGGTGGGGTCGAGCAGGCCGTAGAGCATGTTCATCAGCGTCGACTTGCCTGCCCCGTTCTCACCGAGCAGGCAGTGGATCTCGCCCGGCTCGATGGTGAGGTCGATCTTGTCGTTCGCCGTGAAAGATCCGAACCGTTTGGTCAGCCCCCGGATCTCGAGCTTCATCGCACTCCTTTGTGCTGTCACGCGTCCTCCCGGGCGGGAGGGTCAACGACGAGGTTAGAACGTGCAGGTCGGGGCGGGATACCCCGCCCCGACCTGTCGGGTGCTGCTGGTCAGCTCGTCAGCCGACGGTGATCTCGCCGTCGATGATCTGCTGCTTGAGCTCCTCGATCTTGTCGGCGAGCTCGTCGTCGACGTCGGCGTTCGGGCCGAACGGCGCCAGACCGACGCCGCCGTTCTCGAGCGTGCCGACGTAGACCTCGTTGTCGAACTCGCCCGCGGCGGAGGCACGGATGGCCTCCTCCACGGCGACATCGAGGCCCTTGGTGACCGAGGTCAGCAGGATGTCGCAGTACTCGGCGGCCGACTCGCAGCCGTCCGTGTCGACCCAGATGCCCCACACGTCGTTGTCCTGGGCGGCCTGGAGGCCACCGAGGCCGGCGGGACCGGCGACCGGGAAGATGATGTCAGCGCCCTGCGTGATCATCTCCTCCGCAGTGGACTGGCCCTTGGTCTTCGACTCGAAGTCGTTGGTGAACGAGCCCTTGCCCGACTCCGGGTCCCAGCCGACGACCTGGACGTCGGTGCCGTTGTCCTCGTTGTACCGCTCGACACCCTGCACGAAGCCGGTCATGTAGATCGTCACGGTCGGGATGTTGAGGCCGCCGAAGGTGCCGACCACGCCGGTCTCCGACTTGGCCGCGGCGAGGTAGCCGGCCAGGTAGGCGGGCTCCGCGGTGTTGAACGTCAGGCCCTTCAGGTTCTTCGGGGCGGTGTTCTCGCCCTTGTCGTCGAAGTAGGCGAAGTCGACGATCGCGAAGTCGACGTTCTTGTTCTTCTTGGCGGCTGCCAGCGTCGAGTCGCCGAGCAGGAAGCCGACGGTCGCGATGACGTTGCAGTTCTGCTGGACCATCGCGTTGATGTTGTCGGTGAACTCCGACGGCGCGTTCGACTCGACCTCGGCGGTCTGCACGCCCATGTTGGACTCGGCGTTCTGGAGGCCGGCGTAGGAGGTCTGGTTGAACGACTTGTCGTCGAAGCCACCGGAGTCGGAGACCATGCAGGCCTTGACGTCGGGGTACTGCTCCGACGGTGCGGTCGCCGTGTCGGAGGCCGTCGGGGACTCCGAGCCGGTGGCTCCGTTGTCGGTCGACCGCTCGCCGCACGAGGCGAGGGTCAGGGCGGCGATGCTCACAAGGGCTGCCACGCGTGCCGTCTTCTTCACGGCGCCTCCATATCTGTGTCGGTCGCGCCCGTGACTGGGCGCACACTCGCCGCACACCCTAGACGTCGAGAACGCCGATCCGAGCGTGGACACGGAACTGTTATCAGTCAGTGACCCCGCCGCCACCGAACGACTGGCCCGCCCGGGTCAGGGCGCCAGCAGCGCACCCACGGCGGCCTCCGCGAGCACGCGCGCGCCGATGAGGGTGGCCTGCTCGTCGACCCGCAGGTTGCCCTGGTGGAGGTCGTACGTCGGTCCGCCGCGGGTGCGGGTGCCGAGCCGGGCCATGGCGCCGGGGACCCGGTCGAGGAACCAGCCGAAGTCCTCCCCACCCAGCGACTGGGTGGTGCCGACCAGGCCGTCGCGGCCCACGGCCCGCTCGATGGCGGCGCCGAGCACCCGCGTCGAGGCGGCCTCGTTGACCACGGGCGGGACGCCGCGCTTGTAGTCGACCACAGCGGTCACGCCGTACGGCGCCACGATCTCGTCGATCACCTGGCGCACCAGCGTCTCGGCCTCGGCCCACGCGACCGCGTCGAGCATGCGGACCGTGCCGGCGGCCTGCCCGGAGCCGGGGATGACGTTGTGGGCGGAGCCGGCGCGGATCTTGCCCCAGACGACGCTGACGCCGGCCCGCGGGTCGAGCCGGCGCGAGATGATCGCGGGCAGCTCGGTGATGACCTTGCCGAGGGCGAAGGTCAGGTCCTGGGTGAGGTGGGGGCGCGAGGTGTGCCCGCCCCGACCGGTGAGCTTGACGTCGAGCGCGTCGGCGGCGCCGGTGAGGGCGCCCTCGCGGAGGCCGACCTGCCCCACGTCGAGCGAGGGGTCGCAGTGGAGCATGAAGATGCGCACCACCCCGTCCAGCGCACCGGCGTCCATGAGCCGGAGCGCGCCGCCCGGCATGACCTCCTCGGCCGGCTGGAAGAGCAGCCGGACCCGGCCCGGCAGCAGCCCGCGCGAGTGCAGCTCGCCGAGGGCGAGCGCGGCGCCGACGAGGCCGGCGGTGTGGACGTCGTGGCCGCAGGCGTGGGCGACGCCGGGAGTGCGGCTCGCCCAGGCCTCACCCGTGGTGTCCTCGACCGGGAGCGCGTCGAGGTCGGCGCGCAGCGCCACGAGCGGGCCGCTGTCGCCGATCTCGGCGACGACACCGGTGGCGCCTCCGGGCGTGGTCACCCGGAGCCCCGCCTCCTCGAGCCGGTTGGCGACCAGCCGGGTGGTGCGGTGCTCCTGCCAGGAGAGCTCGGGGTGTGCGTGCAGGTCGCGGCGCAGGTCGACGAGCTCGTCGGCGTACTTGTCGACGACGGCCTCGATCAGCGCTGAGCCGTCGGGGCTGTCAGGGCTGTCGGGGGCGTCGGGGGAATCGGGGTGGGACATCGCACCGTCAAGGGTAGTTCACCGGGGGGACGCCCGGGCGGCCACGACGGAACCCGGGACGAACGGGGCCCGGGCGGAGTGCCCCACTCCGCCCGGGACCCAGCCCAGGGCCCCACCCGGACCCAGGCGACTAGTCGGCCCAGCTCTCGACGGCCCCCGCACCGGGGCCCGCCAGCGTCATCGTCGTGGCGAAGATGCGCCCGGCCCGCCACTCGACGTCGGCGGGCAGCGTGACCTGCTTGTACCGCTCCGGCGTGGTGGTCCCCGCCGGGATCCTCACGATCTCGCCGGCGAAGAGCTGTGCGACATAGATGTCACCCTCGCGGTTGAGGTCCAGCCCGGTCGCGGTCACGAGGCCCGTGACGAGCCGCTCGGCGACTCCCGTGGAGGGGTCGATCCGGAACACGGACCCGTTGGCGCCCAGTCCCTCGGGACCGCCGGGGAGGCTGGTGACGTAGAGCATCCCGTCGCGGCCCATCTCCACGTCGGTGGGCACCGGCTCGAAGTGGTAGGTCTCCCCCACGACGCACGCGGGCAGCCCGAACTCCTCCGCGACCTCGGCCGTGATCACGATCGGGATGGTCGGCAGCACCGAGACCAGCGACACGTTGCCCCGGGCCACGTGCAGGATCGCGTTGCCGGCGGCGTCGGCGACGTAGATGCCGTGGCCGGTCATCTCCGTGGCGTAGGGGTTGCTCTCGACGATGCCGGTGTAGGTGTGCGGCCCGGCCATCTCGACCGGCCACTGGGCCGCGCACTCGGCGTCGAGGTCCGGCAGGCCGTAGGCGGTGCCGCTGTCCGGGTTGTGGTTGCGCTCGAAGCGACCGATGTCGGCGATCTGACGCGCGTGACCGCGTCGCACGAAGCGCCACAGCAGGGCGTCGCGGCCGGCGGTGGTGAAGACGACCTTCTTGCGGCGCACCGAGACCCCGGCGGTCGAGACCCGCTTGCCCTGCCACACGACGCGGGGCTCCCGGCCGGGGCGCTGGCGGGTCAGGTTGCCGGCGAACGACTGAGCCACCCACAGGCTGTCGTTGCCCGAGACGGCGAGGCTGAGCGGCGCGTCGAGCCCGCCTGCGACCTGGCGGAACGTGTCCGGCGGCGCGGACCTCCCCGCGGCCGACGGCGCGGCGGCGGACGGGGCGAGTGTGCCCGCGAGGAAGGCGGCGGTCGCCAGGGCGACGGTCGCGAGGACAGGACGTGACGAACGGACCATGGGGCACCCCCGGTGACGGCGACAGGTGCGCTCAGTCTGGGGCGCCGTGGTCCCCTGCCACATACCCCAACGAGGCCATGTTCTGCCCACCCAGCCGACCCCCGGCCGCTGGCCCGTGAGGGCCGGTGCGACCGGGGGCCTCCCCCGGTGTGCCGTCGCGCGTCGGCGTCAGTCGACGCCCACCGTCCAGCTGCGGACCTCACCGCTCGGCGGCTGGCTGCCGTCGCTCATCAGGTCGGTCACCGTCGCGTAGACACGACCGTCGTGGTACTCCACGTCACCGGGCAGCGGCACCTCCGCGAGCGTGCCGGGCTCGCCGAGCAGCGGCTGCTCCAGGATCGTGCTGGCGAAGAGCATCGACACGTACGAGGTGCCGTCCGGGCCGATGGCCAGGCCGGTGGGCGTCACCAGCCCGCCGGCCACCCGGCGCACCGAGCCGGTCCCGACGTCGATGCGGTAGACCGCGCCGTTGCGTCCCATCTGCGGGATCTCGGGGCCGCCCGGCAGCGTGGTGACGTAGAGGTTGCCGTCCGGGCCCTCCTCCACGTCGGTCGGCACGGCCTCGAGCTTGTAGGTCTTGCCCTGCGCGCACCGCGGCAGCTCGAGGGCCTTGCGGATCTTCCTGGTGATCTCGACCCTGGTCGCGGGGAGCACCGCGGTGGTGGCCACCTCGCCCGTGGCCGACACCTCGAGCACCGCGTTGGCCGCGGCGTCCGCGACGTAGGTGGTGCCGGCGACGGTGGTGGACGCGTAGGGGTGGGACTCCTTGATGCCGCGGTAGGGCAGCATCCAGCTCTCCCCCTTGCCGAAGCGGTCCTTGCAGGACTCGGAGAGACGGACGATGCCGTAGCGGATGCCGCCGTCCGGGTTGCTGGCCTTCTCGAAGGCCCACAGGTCGGCGACCTCGGTCGCCGAGCCGCCCTCGCCCAGCCGCATGAGCCGGGTGTCCTGGGGGCGGCCCATGAAGCTCGTCGCGAAGGTGACCTCGCCCCCGGACACGGAGACCGCACCCACCTCGGTGCCCTCGGCGGCGGTGTAGACGACCTCCGGCTCGGCACCGGGCGTGGCGCGGGTCAGCATCCCGGCGAAGTTCTGGGCGACGTAGACCGTGCCATCGGGGGCGATCGCCAGGCTGAGCGGCGTGATCAGGCCGCCCACCACGGGCTCCTCGGCGACGCCGGCCTTCGCCGGCGCGGACAGCCCGCCCACGAGCGCGAGGGCGGCGATCGCGGCGGGCACGAGGGTCCGTCGCGCGGTACGTGCGGGCAGCTTCCCTGGGGACATGGTTCCTCCGGTCGGGTCGGGGTCGAGGAAGCGACCCTGACGCGCGCCGGAGGGCGCTGTCGCCGGACGTTGCGAGGTGTACGAGAGGTGTGCGGGTCCGGTCCAGACCTGCGGAACGGCGGGGGGTCAGCCCTCCCGGCCACCCTCGTCGTACGCCGCGAGGATGCGGTCGGCGGCCGCGGTGGCGGGCAGCTCACCGGCCAGGACCGCGTCGCGCACGTCGTCGCGGATGGCCGCTACCGGCGCGGAGCGGCGGAGCCGGTCGGCCAGCTCGTCGCGCACCAGCGCCCAGGTGAAGTCGAGCTGCTGCTGCGCCCGCTTGTCGTGGAGCCCCCGCTCCCCCAGGTGGTCGCGGTGGGCCAGCACCCGCTGCCACACCTCGTCGACGCCGTCGCCGGTCAGCGCCGAGCAGGTGATGACGGGAGGCGCCCAGGCGTGCCGCCCGTGGACGAGCCGCAGCGCACCCGCGAGCTCGCGGGCGGCGGTGCGCGCCTCCCGCACCCGGTCGTCGCCGCCCACGTCGTCGGCCTTGTTGACCGCGATGACGTCGGCGATCTCGAGGATGCCCTTCTTGATGCCCTGCAGCTGGTCGCCGGTGCGGGCCAGGGTGAGGAAGAGAAAGGTGTCGACCATGCCGGCGACGGTGACCTCGGACTGGCCGACGCCCACGGTCTCGACCAGCACGACGTCGTAGCCGGCGGCCTCGAGGACCGTCATCGCCTGGCTGGTGGCGCGGGCGACGCCGCCGAGCGTGCCGGCCGACGGGGAGGGCCGCACGAACGCGCCGGGGTCAGCGGCGAGCTTCGCCATCCGGGTCTTGTCGCCGAGCACCGAGCCGCGGGTGCGGACGCTCGACGGGTCCACGGCCAGCACCCCGACCCGCTTGCCGGCGGCCGTGAGCCGGGTGCCGAGGGCCTCGATGAAGGTCGACTTCCCGACGCCGGGCACGCCGGAGATCCCGACCCGGACAGCTCCCCCGGCGTCGGGCGCGAGCTCGGCGAGGAGCTCCCGCGCGAGCGCCCGGTGCTGCGGCCGCGACGACTCCACGAGCGTGATGGCGCGCGAGACGAGCGCGCGGTTCCCGTCACGGACCCCCGCGGCCAGCTCCCCCACGTCCTGCCCCGGACGGGTCACGCGTGACCGTGCCCCAGCTGGTCGGAGAGCTTGCCGAGCAGGTCGAGCGCCGACTCGGCGATGACCGTGCCGGGCAGGAACACCGCCGACGCCCCCATCTCCTGGAGCGTCGGCACGTCGTCGGGCGGGATCACGCCGCCGATGACGACCATGATGTCCGGCCGGCCGGCGTCGGCGAGCGCGCGCCGCAGCTCGGGCAGCAGCGTCAGGTGGCCCGCCGCCAGCGAGGAGACCCCGACGATGTGGACGTCGGCGTCGATCGCCTGCTGGGCGACCTCCTCGGGCGTGGAGAACAGCGGCCCGACGTCGACGTCGAAGCCCATGTCGGCGAAGGCGCTGACGACGACCTTCTGGCCACGGTCGTGGCCGTCCTGGCCCATCTTGGCGACGAGGATGCGCGGCCGGCGGCCCTCGTGCTCCTCGAACTCGTCGGCGGCCTCGACGACCCGCTGCACGAGCTCGCCCCCGGCGGAGCCGGCCTCGTCGCGGTACACGCCGCTGATCGTACGGATCACCGCCTGGTAGCGGCCGTAGACCTTCTCCAGCGCGTCGGAGATCTCGCCGACCGTCGCCTTGGCGCGGGCCGCGTCGACCGAGAGCTCGAGCAGGTTGCCGTCGCCGGAGTCGGCGGCGTTCGTGAGCGCCTCCAGGGACCGGCGCACCTCGTCGTTATCGCGCTCGGCGCGCAGCCGCTCCAGCTTGGCGACCTGCTGCCGGTAGACCTCGTCGTTGTCGACCTTGAGCACCTCGAGCGGGTCCTCGTCGGCGAGCCGGTAGGTGTTGACCCCGATGACGCGCTGGACGCCGGCGTCGATCCGGGCCTGGGTGCGGGCCGCGGCCTCCTCGATGCGCATCTTCGGGATGCCCTGCTCGATCGCCTTGGCCATGCCGCCGGCGCGCTCGGCCTCGAGGATGTGCGCCCAGGCGCGCTCGGCGAGGTCGTGGGTGAGCCGCTCGACGTACCAGGAGCCGGCCCACGGGTCGATCGTGTGGGTGGTGCCGCTCTCCTGCTGCAGCAGCAGCTGGGTGTTGCGGGCGATGCGGGCCGAGAAGTCGGTCGGCAGCGCGATCGCCTCGTCGAGGGCGTTGGTGTGCAGCGACTGGGTGTGCCCCTGGGTCGCGGCCATCGCCTCGATGCAGGTGCGCTGCACGTTGTTGAAGACGTCCTGCGCGGTGAGCGACCAGCCGCTGGTCTGCGAGTGGGTGCGCAGGCTCAGCGACTTGGGGTTCTGCGGGTCGAACTGGCGCACCAGCCGCGCCCACAGCGCGCGGGCCGCCCGCATCTTGGCGACCTCCATGAAGAAGTTCATGCCGATCGCCCAGAAGAAGGACAGCCGCGGCGCGAAGGCGTCGATGTCGAGGCCAGCGTCGAGCCCGGCGCGGAGGTACTCGACGCCGTCCGCGAGCGTGTAGGCGAGCTCGAGGTCGGCCGTCGCCCCGGCCTCCTGGATGTGGTAGCCGGAGATCGAGATCGAGTTGAAGCGCGGCATCCGCTCCGCGGTGAACGCGAAGATGTCGGAGATGATCCGCATGCTCGGCACCGGCGGGTAGATGTAGGTGTTGCGGACCATGAACTCCTTGAGGATGTCGTTCTGGATGGTCCCCGTGAGCTGCTCCGGCTTCACCCCCTGCTCCTCGGCCGCGACGATGTAGAGCGCGAGCACCGGCAGCACCGCGCCGTTCATCGTCATCGAGACGCTCATCCTGTCGAGCGGGATGCCGTCGAAGAGGGTGCGCGCGTCGTAGATCGAGTCGATCGCCACGCCCGCCATGCCGACGTCGCCGCGGACCCGCGGGTGGTCGGAGTCGTAGCCGCGGTGGGTCGCGAGGTCGAACGCGACCGACAGGCCCTTCTGCCCGGCGGCGAGGTTGCGCCGGTAGAACGCGTTGGACTCCTCGGCGGTGGAGAACCCGGCGTACTGCCTGATCGTCCACGGCTGGGTGGTGTACATCGTCGGGTAGGGACCGCGCAGGAACGGGCTCAGCCCGGGCCAGGTCGCGAGCGCGTCGAGGCCGGCGACGTCGTCGGGGCCGTACGACGGCTGGACGGCGATTCCCTCCGGCGACATCCAGGCCTCGGGCCGCTCGGAAGCCGAGCCCCCACCCACGTCGGTCGAGCTCGTCGAGACCAACGGAAGTCCGCTGAAGCTCTTCGGGACGCTCATGCCAGCTTGCTCCTCGTCCGGGTCAGGAAGTCCAGGGCGTCGACACCCACCGCGCAGGAGTCGTCCGCGTAGTCGGTCGGCTTGCCGGCGATGATCACGTGGCGCGCACCCGCCTCGCGGAGCCGGGCGGCCGCCTCGGCGCCCCACTCGGCGTACGTCGCGTCGGCGCCGGCGAGGCAGACGACCGCCTGCCCGTCGTACGCCGCGACGACGGCGTCCGCGTCGGCCGTCGGGCCGGCCACGTCGACGGCGATGCCGCCGGCGGCCAGCAGGTTGGACGCGAAGGTGGCGCGGGCGGTGTGGGTCGCGATCGGGCCGAGCGTGGCCAGGAAGACGTGTGCCTCGACGGGCTCGTCGCGCAGCGCCTCGAAGCTCGCGCCGTAGCGGCGCACCTCGTCGGCGCCGGGCGCCGGCTGCCGCTCCGGCAGCGTCTCGGCGAGGTTCGGGAACTCGGTGAGCCCGGTGAGCGGGCGCTTGCGGCGGGCGACCTCGGCCTCGCGGCGCGCGACGGTCCCGGCGATCGCGTCGTCCAGCGACCCGCCGTCCTCGACCCGCCCGAACAGCTCCCAGGCGGCGCGCGCGAGGTCGTCGGTGAGCTTCTCGACGGCGTAGGCGCCGCCGGCGGGGTCCGCCACCCGGGCGAGGTGGGACTCGGAGATCAGCAGCGACGAGGTGTTGCGGGCGATCCGGCGGCCGAACGCGTCGGGCACGCCGAGCGGGGTGTCGAACGGCAGCACGGTCACGGAGTCCGCCCCGCCGACGCCGGCGGCGAAGGCCGCGACGGTGGTGCGGAGCATGTTCACCCACGGGTCGTACTTGCTCATCATCGGCCGGCTGGTGACGACGTGCTGGCGCTGCGCCCAGCCGTGCGTCTCCTGCGGCGAGGCGTCGCTGAGCTCGAGCACCCGCGCCCAGAGCCGGCGGGCGGCCCGCAGCTTGGCGATGGTCGGGAACTGCTCGTCGGTGGCGGCGTAGCGGAACTCCACGAGGCGGGCGGCCTCGTCGACCGACAGGCCGGCGCCGGTGAGCACCCGCAGGACCCGGGCGCCGACGGCGAGCGAGTGGGCGAGCTCCTGCGCGTCGGAGGCGCCGCGGTCGTGCACCTCGGTGGCGTCGACGACGACGGCCAGGACGCCGGCCCTGCGGCCGAGCTGCGCCGCGGCGACGAGGGCGTCGTCGGCGGCCGTGCCGCTGACCCCGAGGTTGGTGCCGGGGTGGAGCTCGCGGCCACCGGCGTGGGCGAGGAACGCCTCGGCCAGGGCGAGCGACTCGGAGCCGGCAGGGCGGGCGTCGAGCACGACCGGCGCCAGGTCGAGCAGCACGCCGTCCAGCACGGTGGCCAGGTCGGCGTCGGGGGCCGTCTGGAGCCACAGCGAGGTGGCGCCGTTCTGCAGGTCGACGAGGGCGGCCTCGTTGGCGGCCTTCGGGTCGGCGAGGTCGACCGGGGTGCGGACGTCCCACTCGCCCATCCGGGTCGGCCGGCCGCTGGTGGCGAGATCCTCGAGCAGGTCGGGGGTGCCGAGCGGCGGCACCGGGATGCCGTCGAGCGTCGTCCGGGTCAGCTTGTCCCAGACCGCGGCGTCCGGGTCCTCGTCGGAGAGGCGGCCGGACTTGCGGAGCACGGCCGCCGCGGCCTTCTCCCAGGCGGCGCGATCGTGGTCGTCCTCGGGCGCGGCGAGCGCGAGCGAACCCTGCTCGGGCTCGAGCTCGGCGGGCTCGTCGAGGCCGCCCTCGACCTGGCTCATGGCGCGCACCATCCGCAGACGATCGTCATGGTCCGAACCCTAGGAGCCACGCAGTGACGGCCACCACCCGGTGTGAAATATCCGACGGCCGCCACGGACCAGGACACTCCCGCCGCGAGGACCAGCCGTCACACTCCTCGGCCACGAGCGGCACTTCTCGGCCACTCGAGTACCCGAGAAGCGGAGCGATCCCCGGATATCCGGGGATCGCTCCGCCGCCCCCGCCTCAAACCTCGGTGCGGCCGTCGTAGTCCTTGCTCCGCACGCCGATCTTGTTGCCGAGCCACACCAGCGGGTCGAACTTCCGGTCCACGACGCGCTCCTTCATCGGGATGATCGCGTTGTCGGTGATCCGGATGCCCTCGGGGCAGACCTCGGTGCAGCACTTGGTGATGTTGCACATCCCGATGCCGGCCGCCTCCTGGGCGAGCTGCCGGCGGTCGTGGGTGTCGAGCGGGTGCATGTCGAGCTCGGCGTACCGCAGGAAGAACCGCGGCCCGGCGAAGGCCGGCTTGTTGTCGTCGTGGTCGCGGATCACGTGGCAGGTGTCCTGGCAGAGGAAGCACTCGATGCACTTGCGGAACTCCTGGCCCCGCTCGACGTCGACCTGCGCCATGCGTCGCTTGCCGTCGGCGTCCCGCGGCGGCGGCGCGAACGACGGCAGCTCGCGCGCCTTCTCGTAGTTGTAGGAGACGTCGGTGACGAGGTCGCGGATGACCGGGAAGGTCCGCATCGGGGTCACCGTGATGGTCTCGGCCTGGTCGAAGTCGGAGAGCCGGGTCATGCACATCAGCCGCGGCCGGCCGTTGACCTCGGCGCTGCAGGAGCCGCACTTGCCGGCCTTGCAGTTCCAGCGGACCGCGAGGTCACCGGCCTGGGTCGCCTGCACCCGGTGGATGGCGTCGAGCACCACCTCGCCCTCGGAGACCTCGACGGTGTAGTCGCCGAGGTCGCCGCCCGACTCGTCGCCGCGCCAGATCCGCATCTTCAGCTGGTAGCCCATCAGGCGGTCCTCACTTCTCGAAGAACTTCTTCAGCTCGTCGGGCATGGCAGGGAGGGTCTGCTCGGTCAGGTCGACGCCGTCGCCGGAGCCGTTGAGCCGGAGCACGAGGTTCTTCCCGCCCCAGCTGTCGTCCGTTGCCGGGAAGTCGTCGCGGGTGTGGCCGCCGCGGGACTCCGTCCGCGCCAGCGCCGCCTTCGCGATGCACTCCGAGACCAGCAGCATGTTGCGCAGGTCGAGGGCGAGGTGCCAACCGGGGTTGTACTGCCGGTGGCCCTCCACCACGAGGTGGCGCGCCCGCTCCTTGAACGCCTCGATCTCCTCGAGCGAGCGCTCGAGCTCGGCGCCGGTGCGGATGATGCCGACCAGGTCGTTCATGGCCTGCTGCAGGTCCTGCTGGATGGTGTACGGGTTCTCCCCGCCGGTGGACTCGAACGGCGCCAGCGCCTGCTGCTGCGCGGCCTTCACGTCGGCGTCGGCCACGGCCGGTCGCGACCCGCCCAGCCCGTCGGCGTACGCCGCCGCGGCCTCGCCGGCCCGCCGGCCGAAGACGAGCAGGTCCGACAGCGAGTTGCCGCCGAGGCGGTTGGAGCCGTGCATGCCGCCGGCGACCTCCCCCGCGGCGTACAGCCCCGGGACCGCCGACAGCTCGGTGTCGGGGTCGACCTCCACACCGCCCATCACGTAGTGGCAGGTGGGGCCGATCTCCATCGGCTCCTGCGTGATGTCGACGTCCGCGAGCTCCTTGAACTGGTGGTACATCGACGGCAGTCGCTTGCGGATGAACTCCGGGCTGCGCCGGGAGGCGATGTCGAGGTAGATGCCGCCGTGGGGGGTGCCGCGGCCGGCCTTGATCTCGGCATTGATGGCCCGGGCGACCTCGTCGCGGGGCAGCAGCTCGGGTGGCCTGCGGTTGTTCTTCTTGTCGTCGTACCAGCGGTCGGCCTCGTCCTCGTTGTCGGCGGTCTCGGCCTTGAAGAACTCCGGGATGTAGTCGAACATGAACCGCTTGCCCTCGGAGTTCTTGAGGATGCCGCCGTCGCCGCGGACCGACTCCGTGACGAGCAGCCCCTTCACCGACGGCGGCCACACCATGCCGGTCGGGTGGAACTGCACGAACTCCATGTTCAGCAGGCTGGCGCCGGCCCGGAGCGCGAGCGCGTGCCCGTCGCCGGTGTACTCCCAGGAGTTGGACGTCACCTTGAACGACTTGCCGATGCCGCCGGTGGCGAGGATGACGCTGGGCGCCTCGAAGACCACGAACCGGCCCGTCTCGCGCCAGTAGCCGAACGCGCCGGCGATCCGGTCACCCCCGTCGGGGCCCGCTTCGTCCTTGAGCAGCTCGGTGACTGTGCACTCCATGAACACGTCGATGCCGAGCGCGACCGCCCGCTGCTGCAGCGTGCGGATCATCTCCAGGCCGGTCCGGTCGCCGACGTGCGCGAGCCGGGCGTAGCGGTGGCCGCCGAAGTCGCGCTGCGAGATCAGGCCGTCCTCGGTGCGGTCGAACAGCGCGCCCCAGTCCTCGAGCTCCTGCACCCGCTCCGGCGCCTCCTGGGCGTGCAGCTGCGCCATCCGCCAGTGGTTGAGCATCTTGCCGCCGCGCATCGTGTCCCGGAAGTGCACCTCCCAGTTGTCCTCGGGCCAGCGGTTGCCCATCGCCGCGGCGATGCCGCCCTCGGCCATGACCGTGTGCGCCTTGCCGAGCAGGGACTTGCAGACGATGGCGGTGCGGGCGCCGGCCTCGTGGGCCGCGATCGCCGCGCGCAGGCCGGCTCCGCCGGCCCCGACCACGACCACGTCGTAGGAGTGCCGCTCGAGACCGCCCTGCTCGGCACCGGACATCTCGTTGCCGGTCATCGGGTGGCGGGTGTCGCTCATCAGAAGAACCTCGGGTCGTCGAACACGCCGCGGGCGAGCAGCATGATGTACAGGTCCACCAGCGCCACCGAGAACAGCGAGATCCAGGCGTAGCGGGCGTGGCGCCCGTTCAGCCGGGAGACCCAGGTCCAGAGCCGGTAGCGCACCGGGTGCTTGGAGAAGTGCCGCAGCCGGCCGCCGACGGCGTGCCGGCACGAGTGGCACGACAGCGTGTAGAGCCAGATGTAGATGACGTTGATGAGCATCAGCAGCGTGCCGAGGCCCATGTGGCCCCACTCCTTGTCCTCGTTGCGGAACGCGAGGACCACGTCGAAGGAGAGGATCAGGCCGACCAGCACCGCGGCGTACCAGAACCAGCGGTGGGCGTTCTGGAAGACCAGCGGGAAGCGGGTCTCCCCGGAGTAGGAGCCGTGGGGCTCGGCGACCGCACAGGCCGGCGGCGACAGCCAGAACGCCCGGTAGTAGGCCTTCCGGTAGTAGTAGCAGGTCATCCGGAAGCCCAGCGGGAACACCAGGATCAGCAGCGCCGGGGAGAGCGGGAAGCCGGCGAACGGCTGGCCGAAGTCCGACGCGCCCGCGATGCAGTCGCCCAGGCACGGCGAGTAGAACGGCGAGAGGTACGGCGAGGCGTAGTAGAACTCGTCCGCGAAGGCCCGCCACGTCGCGTACACGACGAAGCCGGAGAAGACCACGAACGTCGTCAGCGGCGCCAGCCACCACCGGTCGGTGCGCAACGTCCGTGCGTCGATGCTGGCCCGGCGGGGCCCGGTCACGCCTGTCGTCATCCTCTTCCCTTCCCCGGGGGCGGGTGCAACGCGTCGCAGTCTGTCCGGTCCCGGCCGGATGTGAAAGGGGCCACACCGGACGAGTTCACCCGGATGTCAGCTCGTCGCTGCCCGGTCGTCCCACGGCCCGGCGACCCTCGGGACATGCGCATCGCCCTCGTCGCCGAGTCGTTCTACCCCGCGGTCGACGGCACCACGACCACGGTGAAGGCCGTCGCCGACCACCTGGTCGAGGCCGGCCACCGCGTCCTGCTGGTCGCCCCCGCCCCGGGCCTGGGCAGCTACCGCGGCGCCCGGGTCGTCCGCGTCCGCCGCCCGCGGCGCAGCGACCAGGTCCGCGCGGCACTGGCGGAGTTCGGGCCCGAGCTCGTCCACGTCACCTCCCCCGGCCCCCTCGGCCGCCGCGCGCTCGAGCACGCCCGCGCCCTCGGCGCGCGGACCCTGGTGGCGCAGCAGACGCCGGTGCCGTCGTCGTACGCCGAGACGTGGCGGGCCAAGGTCGGCGAGCGCGCCGACGCCGTCGTGGTCACGTCGGCCTGGATGACGGGCCAGGTGGAGCGGCTGGGTGTGCGGCCCAGGCTGTGGCAGCCCGGGGTGGACACCCGCGCCTTCGGTCCGCAGCTGCGCGACGACTTCCAGCACGCCCGGTGGGCCCGCGCGGGCGCGCCGGACGGTCCGCGCGTCGTCGTCGGCTTCGTCGGCGCCCTCGAGCGCCGGCACCACGTCGCCGACCTGGCGCAGCTCGCGAGCCTGCCGGGGACCCGGCTGGTCGTCGTCGGCGACGGCTCGCAGCGCCGCTGGCTGTCCTCCCGGCTGCCGGACGCCCGCTTCACCGGGCCGCTGGGGACCGGGGACCTGACCCGCGCCCTGGCCGCGTTCGACGTGCTCGTGCACCCGGGGCGTCGGGAGACCTGCTGCCACAGCCTGCGCGAGGCCGCGGCCAGCGGAGTCCCGGTCGTCGCCCCCGCGGCCGGCGGTGCCGTGGACGTGGTCCGGCCGCTGCAGACCGGCCTGCTCTACGACCCCGGCCGTCCCCTGGGGCTGGCCGAGGCGGTGGCTGCCGTCGCCGCCGACCCGCGCCGGGCGCTGCTCGGCGCCCGCGGGCGCGAGCTCGCCGTGCGTCGCGACTGGCACGCCGCCGTCACCGAGCTCGTCGACCGCCACTACGCCCCGCTGCTGGGCCGCGGCGCGACCGGTCCCAGCGCCGCCTGACCCCCGGCGGGCCACGGCCTGGCCGCCCGCAACGGCTCCCCCAAGGCCCGTTCACCGCTCAGCGCCACGGCTCTCAGGGAAATCTCACACTCCCCGGACGCGGACGGTCGTGAAACGCCCGGTAGCGTGTGATGACGTGGCAGCAACGACGTCCCTCGTGAAGGGAGCGCGCTCGACGCGCTCGACCATCGCCCTGAAGATGCTGATGGCCGTCACCGGCATCATCTTCATCGGCTACGTGCTCCTGCACATGTACGGCAACCTCAAGGCCTTCGCCGGCCACGACGCGTTCAACGAGTACGCCGAGCACCTGCGCGAGTTCGGCGAGCCACTGCTGCCCTACGGCGGCCTGCTGTGGACCGTCCGGGTCGTGCTGCTGGTCTCGCTCGTCGTGCACGTGTACGCCGCGGTGACCCTGTGGCGCCGCGCGCAGAGCGCCCGCAGCCAGAAGTACGTGGTGAAGAAGAACCGCCACTCGTCGTTCTCCTCGCGCTGGATGCGGTGGGGCGGGCTTGCGCTGCTCCTCTTCATCGTCTGGCACCTGCTGAACTTCACGATCGGCAAGGTCAACGTGCAGGGCGGCGCCACCAACGACCCGTACAACCTGCTGGTCGACACCTTCGAGGTGTGGTGGATGACGGTGATCTACCTGCTCGCGCTGGCCGCGCTGGGGATGCACCTCCACCACGGCGTCTGGAGTGCCTCCCAGACCCTCGGCCTCACCAACAACGCCCGCGCCCGCACCAACGCCAAGACGCTCGGGGTGATCGTCGCCGTCGTGATCGCCGGTGGCTTCTCGCTCGTCCCGCTCGCCGTCCTCACCGGCGTCATCACGAAGTAGGGGAGTCATGACCGACCAGCCCGACATGCCCGACACCACCAGCGCCTACGAGGCGTCGGCGGACATCGACCTCGGCGACGATCACACCGACGACGCCGCCGGCTACTACGTGCTCGGCGACCCGGTCGCCGACACCAAGGCGCCGAACCACCTGCCCATCGCCGAGCGCTGGAGCACCCGCAAGTTCGAGGCCAGGCTGGTCAACCCGGCCAACCGCCGCAAGCTCTCGGTGATCATCGTCGGCACCGGCCTGGCCGGCGCCTCCGCCGCGGCCACCCTGGGCGAGGCCGGCTACCGCGTGAAGTCGTTCTGCTACCAGGACTCCCCGCGCCGGGCCCACTCGATCGCCGCGCAGGGCGGCATCAACGCCGCCAAGAACTACAAGGAGGACGGTGATTCGGCTCACCGCCTCTTCTACGACACCGTCAAGGGCGGCGACTACCGCTCGCGCGAGTCGAACGTCTACCGGCTGGCCGAGGTCAGCGTGAACATCATCGACCAGTGCGTCGCGCAGGGCGTCCCGTTCGCCCGCGAGTACGGCGGCCTGCTCGACAACCGCTCCTTCGGCGGCGTGCAGGTGTCCCGCACCTTCTACGCCCGCGGCCAGACGGGCCAGCAGCTGCTGCTCGGCGCGTACCAGGCCATGGAGCGCCAGGTCGCCGCCGGCACCGTGGAGGAGTTCACCCGCCACGAGATGCTCGAGCTGATCGTCGTCGACGGCAAGGCCCGCGGCATCATCGCCCGCGACATGGTCACCGGCGAGATCGAGACCCACCTCGCCGACGTGGTCGTCCTCGCGAGCGGCGGCTACGGCAACGTCTTCTACCTGTCGACCAACGCCATGGGCTGCAACGTCACCGCCACCTGGCGCGCGCACCGCAAGGGCGCCTACATGGCGAACCCCTGCTACACGCAGATCCACCCGACCTGCATCCCGGTCTCCGGCTCGCACCAGTCGAAGCTGACGCTGATGAGCGAGTCCCTGCGCAACGACGGCCGGATCTGGGTGCCGAAGAACAAGGCCGACTGCGACAAGGACCCGCGGCAGATCCCCGAGGAGGACCGCGACTACTACCTGGAGCGGATCTACCCCTCCTTCGGCAACCTGGTCCCCCGCGACATCGCCTCGCGCGCAGCCAAGTACGTCTGCGACGAGGGCCGCGGCGTCGGCCCCGAGGTCGACGGCGTCCGGCGCGGCGTCTACCTCGACTTCGCCGACGCGATCAGCCGCCTGGGCGAGGACGCCGTGCGCGAGAAGTACGGCAACCTCTTCGACATGTACCAGCGGATCACCGGGGAGAACCCCTACCAGGTGCCGATGCGCATCTACCCCGCGGTGCACTACGTGATGGGCGGCCTGTGGGTCGACTATGACCTGCAGTCGACGATCCCCGGCCTGTTCGTGACCGGCGAGGCGAACTTCTCCGACCACGGCGCCAACCGCCTCGGTGCCTCGGCGCTGATGCAGGGCTTGGCCGACGGCTACTTCGTGCTGCCGCACACGATCCGCGACTACCTCGCCGACGGCCCGTTCGAGCCGATCGCCGAGGACCACCCCGCGGTCGTGGAGGCCCGGGAGTCCGTGCGGTCCCGTATCGACCACTTCATGAACAACAACGGCACCCGCAGCGTCGACTCCTACCACCGGGAGCTCGGCAACATCATGTGGGAGTACTGCGGCATGGAGCGGACCGCCGAGGGCCTGCGCAAGGCCATCGACCTGATCCGGAGCCTGAAGGAAGACTTCTGGCGCAACGTGCGCGTCCTGGGCAGTGCCGAGTCGCTGAACCAGTCGCTGGAGAAGGCCGGCCGGGTGGCCGACTTCTTCGAGCTGGGCGAGCTGATGTGCATCGACGCGCTGAACCGGCGCGAGTCCTGCGGCGGCCACTTCCGCGCCGAGTCCCAGACCGAGGACGGCGAGGCCCTGCGCCACGACGACCAGTTCGCGTACGTCGCGGCCTGGGAGTTCGCGGGCGACGGCGAGACGCCGGTCCTGCACAAGGAAGACCTGGTCTACACGGCCATCGAGATGAAGCAGCGGAGCTACAAGTGAGACTGACCCTCAAGATCTGGCGCCAGCCGGACGCCGCCACCCCCGGCGAGATGAAGACCTACGAGCTCGAGGGCGTCTCCGAGGACATGTCGTTCCTCGAGATGCTCGACGTGCTCAACGAGGAGCTCATCGGCAAGGGCGAGGAGCCGGTGGCCTTCGACTCCGACTGCCGCGAGGGCATCTGCGGCATGTGCGGCCTGATGATCAACGGCGAGGCGCACGGCCCGGAGGTCACCACGACCTGCCAGCTGCACATGCGCTCCTTCAAGGACGGCGACGAGATCGTCATCGAGCCGTGGCGCGCCGACGCGTTCCCGGTCGTGAAGGACCTCTGCGTCGACCGCGGCGCGTTCGACCGGATCATCCAGTCCGGCGGCTACATCTCCGTCAACACCGGCTCCGCCCCCGAGGCGCACTCCGTGCCGGTCCCCCGCGACAACGCGGTGCGTGCCTTCAACGTCGCCACCTGCATCGGCTGCGGCGCCTGCGTGGCGGCCTGCCCCAACGGCTCCGCCTCGCTGTTCATGGGCGCGAAGATCACCCACCTCGGTGAGATGCCGCAGGGCCAGCCGGAGCGCGACGACCGCGTCGTCAACATGGTCGCCCAGCACGACCACGAGGGCTTCGGCGGCTGCACCAACATCGGCGAGTGCACCGCGGCCTGCCCCAAGGAGATCCCGCTCGACGTGATCTCCCGCCTCAACTGGGACCTCCACGCAGCGATGCGCCACGGCAAGTAGCGAGCTGCCACCAGTTCACCTGGTCCACAACGCGAACTGCCGCCAGTTCCCCTCGCAGAGGGAAACTGGCGGCAGTTCGGCGTTTCAGGGGGCTGTTGCCGGCCCCGCAGAGCCGGAGCGCTCAGCTCATCCGGCGCTCGATCAGGTCCGCCCGCTCGGCCGCGTCGGTGAGCTGCTCGCCGTCGATGGCGTGGGTCCGGTGGAACCACGCGAGCGCGTCGTTCTCGCGGCCGGCGGCCTCGAGCGTGTCCGCGTAGGCGTACCGCAGCCGCACCACCCACGGCGCACGGGTCTTCGTGTTCAGGGGCGCCAGCTCGAGGGTCCGCAGGGCCGCGTCGAGCTGCCCCAGGTCGCGCCGGGCGCCGGCCTCGACGATGGTCATCTCGGCCTTCGCCTCGGGCTCGAAGTTGGCCACGGAGGGGCTCTTGGCCAGCTTCAGCGCCTGGTCGGGCTGACCGAGGGCACGGTGGCAGTCGGCCATGATCGGGAGGTAGGCGGTCGCGCCGTTCATCCGCTTGGCGGCGCGCAGCTCCGACAGCGCCTCGGCGTAGTGCCCCGCGGCGTACGCCGCCTCGCCGCACGCCTCGCGGACGACCGCGAGCCGGGCCGCGCGGGCGCGTGCCGCCAGGGTGTGCTGGTAGGCGGTCTCGGGGTCCTCGTCGATCAGCATGCCCGCAGCGGCGAGGTGCCGCGCGACGCGGGCCGCGAGCTTCTCCGGCAGGCCCTTGAGCTGCGCCGCCACCGAGCGGTCGAGCTCTCGCCCGGTGATCTCCTCGGGGAGCTCCGGGCCGTCGTAGCGGGCCTGCTCCTCAGACCGCGGACCCTGCTTGTCGGCAGGCCGCTTCCAGTCGGACTTCCGGGCCGG
The DNA here is from genome assembly GCF_042659625.1 of Nocardioides sp. GCM10027114. Taxonomy (NCBI): domain Bacteria; kingdom Bacillati; phylum Actinomycetota; class Actinomycetes; order Propionibacteriales; family Nocardioidaceae; genus Nocardioides; species Nocardioides sp. GCM10027114. The sequence continues at coordinate 416 of NZ_JBHSSS010000001.1, read as the reverse complement.
CCGCGGGCCGCCGCGCTGGTCGCGCTGGTCGCGGCTGCCGCCCGACCGCTGGTCACGGCCGCCGGACCGCTGGTCGCGGTCGCGTCCACCACCGCCGCGCTGGTCCCGGCCTCCGCCCTGACGGGGTCCGCCGCTGCGCGGTCCCTTGCCCTCGTTGCTGGGACGCTGACTGCGCCGCTGTTCTGCCACGGCTGCTCACTCCTCGGGGGAAGACCTGGTCGGTGCTGGTTCTACTGGGGGTGAAATGCAGTGGAGGCCACCCGTTGCCGGGTGGCCTCCACGCTAATAGTTGTCCGGCGGCGTCCTACTCTCCCACAACCTCGCGGTTGCAGTACCATCGGCGCTGAACGGCTTAACTTCCGGGTTCGGGATGGGACCGGGTGTTTCCCGTTCGCTATGGCCGCCGTAACTCTGGT